>JACAEO010000341.1 GCA_013388805.1 Chloroflexota bacterium | reverse complement strand
CCGTAGCCCGCGGCTTCCAGCCGCCGGGCTGCTGCAACGCATACCAATGCCGAGCAATAGTCAGGCCGCGCAGGCGGCCTTCGCCGACCGTAGCCCGCGGCTTCCAGCCGCCGGGCATGGTCTTTGCGACCGGCTACCGCGCTGGGTATAATCGAGACCGGACGGTATGATCAGCGCAAGGAGAGGCTGATGCAGCAGGAACTAGAAACCGTTATTCGCGCCGTTCGTGCATTATCCCCGCGCGATAAGCTTGCGCTGCTCGGCGTGATCACCCAGGAGCTTCAGCAGAACCACAACCTGGCCGAGAGCAATGCCGCCTTCTGGTCGCCGCCCAGCCTGGAGCAACTTATTGCGGCCCAGAATATACCGGTCGTTCCTGATATTGCCCTGCTCGGCGCCGACTTCTGGCCTGAAGATGAAATGGCTGACGACATAACCGAGTACATTATGCAGCGCCGTAACGAAGAATGGCATCAGTAAACGCTTTTCATTCCATCCCCTTTTGGAGGAACCGATGAGCACAGACCAACTGACGCAAGTCCGGGCATTAGTACAACGCCTCTCGCTCCAGGAGAAGCTGTACTTGCTCAACGATCTGACCATGCAGGTGATCCGGCAGTCAGCCGGCGCAGCGCAAGCCCCACCGGCACAGCCATTGCCCAGCATCCATCTCGCCACCTGGCCTGATCATCTGCCACTTCGGCGCGAGGAACTCTATGACGACCGAGGTCGCTGAACCAATCTTCCTGGATACTAATATCCTGGTCTATGCCAGTGTAGACTCCTCGCCGTTCTATGACCTCGCCAGAACGGCGATTACCGCCTACGAGCAGGCTGGAACACAGCTCTGGATTAGCCGCCAGGTGCTGCGTGAATACCTTGCAACGCTGATCCGTCCAAACGTCGCTATTCCGATCGCTGAACTTACGGCTACGGTGCGCCGGTATGAGCTACGCTTCCAGGTTGCGGAAGAGAGTCCACTGGTTACGGCCCAACTGCTTGCATTGCTGGAACAGGGCCATAGCAGGCAAGTGCATGACACCAATATTGTCGCCACGATGCAGACAATCGGGATCACCCGTATCCTGACGAATAATCCGGACGATTTCGCGCCTTTTGGCGCTTTTATCACCGTGATACCGCTGCAGTCCGTCACCACGCAACAAGCTGAGCGCGAGTAATGAAGGATCGCTGGCCATGCATCCCATTGACATCGTCGAGCGCGTCAAAACCAACTACCGCAACTACATCAAGACCGCCTTCCCGGTGATCGATGGCGGGCTGCGCGGCCAGATGCACGAGCGGATCGACCAGGCCAACCTGCTCTGGCGCGGGCCGTACTTGTCGCTGCAGCGGCCCTACCGCCTGGCGGAGCAGCGGCTGGGTTCACAGGCTGCGCGCCTGGGGTTGCAGCGTTCACTGCTCAGCGCCGGCGAGTATGTCGATGAGAAGGGCGAACGGCACCCGCCCTTCGGCGAGTGGACGCTCTTCAGCCATCAGCAGCAGGCGGTTGAGCAGATCCTGGCCGGGCGCAACACGATCGTTGCCAGCGGCACCGGCTCGGGCAAGACCGAAGCTTTCTTCATCCCGATCCTGAACTACTGTCTCCATCACCCCGGCCCTGGCATCAAGGCGCTCATCCTCTACCCGATGAACGCCCTGGCGAACGACCAGTACGAGCGCTTCGCGCGCTACCTGGCCGGCACCGGCGTCACTTTCGCCCGCTACACCGGCGACACCCCGGAGGACGAGGCCGACGCGCAGTTCAACGACAAGGAGCTACGCCCGGAGAAGCTCTGCGCCGAGGCGATCTGGTACCGGCGCGACATTCGCGACCCGGCCAGCCTACCCAATATCCTGATGACCAACTATGCCATGCTCGAGTTCCTACTGCTGCGCAAGTATGATCGGGTGCTCTTCGATCAGCGCCTGCAATTCCTGGTGCTCGACGAGGTGCATACCTACTATGGCGCACGCGGCATCGAGGTGGCCTGCCTGATTCGCCGGCTCAAGGAGCATGTCGGCAAGCTCGACGGCGCGCTGACCTGCATCGGCACCAGCGCCACGGTCAAGGGCGAAGAGCTAAGTCCCGTCGCGCGCTTCGCCGGCGAACTGTTTGGCGAACGTTTTCAGACCGAGCATATCTGCACCGAGCAGTACCAGCCGATCGAGCGTGATGCCGCCGGCTATATGCCTGCGGCGCCGACGATCGAAGAGGCCGATATCCAGAAGCTGCGCGACCTCTCCGACCTGGATCGGGTCTACGACTTCTGCCTCGACCATATCGCGCCCGACGAGCTGGTGATCGCGGCGATGGATGCCGTACGCGACCAGGGCGCCGATGCAGCGGCGGAGTTTCTTGGCAAGGTATTGGCGGACAATGCGCTCTTCCGTGCGATCGAGCAACTGCTCGTCGAACCCTGCTCGCTGGACGAGGTGACAACCTTCCTGCAGACCGGGGCCAGTCCTGCGGAGCAGCGCAGTGGTATGGCGCGTGCCGATGCTCTGGTTGGCCTGCGCGCCGGCTGCGATGAACTCTACCTACGGCGTGAGGTTGAGGCGTACCTGCTCCTCGGCGCCAAAGCGCGTAGCAACGACCAGCCGCTCATTCGGCCCAAGGTGCATATCTTCTGGCGTGGACTGCAGGGCTTCTACCGCTGTACCAACAACAGCTGCGGCGCGCTCTATACAGAGTATATCGACCATTGTGAGCGCTGCCAGGCCCGCTGTCTTCCCGTGGAGGTCTGCCGCAACTGCGGCCAGGACTTCTACCGCGCCTATGCCGATAACCCGGATCTCGATCTGGAGCCACTGATTGCTAAAACAAAGCGTGACCGTAAACGCGCTGAGAGTTTGCCGAACACCTTTCTGCTTGCCGACGAGCCACGCGGTGACGATTTTCCAATTCACTTCACCTATCGGCTCTACGACAACAGCAAGACGAACGACGAGGAGAGTGGTTGTCGAAGCAGCGGCGCAGTTTGTCTGTTCACGCCTTCAGAACGGTGCACCGATCACGCTGGAGACGCTACAGGCGCCGAAAGCGGACGGCTATCGTGTTCGCGAGATCGCCGACGGCGAGGCTGGGGTCACCTACGAACAGATCCTTGGCGAATACCTCGCCGACGTGACCTGGCTGCGCATTGTCGACCCGTACATTCGCCAGGCGTACCAGGTGCGCAATCTCGAAACACTCCTGAGCGAGGTGCCCGTCCCCAGCGGGTGTACCGTGGAACTGGTGACCATGTACGACGAGAACGGGCGGTACGGCTACTCCGCCGAAGCCGATGTGCGGCAGCGGCTCGACGAGCTCAAGCGCAGATTAGCCACCCGCAGCGTCGCCCTGACATACACGTTTGACCCGACGCTCCACGATCGCCAGATCGAAACGGCTGATTGGCGGATCGTGCTCGGTCGCGGCCTCGACATCTTCCATCCACCCGAACCGGGCCAGAGCCAGCGCAGAGCGAAGCAGTGTCGGGTGATTTATCTACGCAAGCGATGAAAGACTAAGAGGCTGGTATCTGCATCCCACAGTAACCCACCAGCAGATGCCAAAGATCGCCGATGAGCGTGTGGCGCAGGGCTGCCTGGTTTTTGTCGGCGCCATACCAGGTAAGCAGATCGGCCACCAACTCGTGAACGGTCAGCCAGTAGATGCGTCGCGTGGCGAGAGTCGGGCCCAACTCGCTGCGCGTGGCCTGCTCCAGTGTGTGAACGACAAACAGCCGATCGAAATCGTCGCCACCAAAGATCTGCACTGCCTTCTCAAAGTGCTCCTGGCGTAGCATAGAGATGGACCTTCTGACTTTTCGGAATGAAACGCCCATCGCCAAGGGCGGCCACATCGGCGCGCACGCGCTTCGCGAAATCATGGTCGGCAGGATCGAAATCGTGCTCGTCCTTCGTCTCAATGATCGCCCGCACGATCGCTGTGCCATCCGGCAGTTGCCATGCCGTTCCATCCGGACGCATCGCGACCAGGTCGATATCGGAGGTGCCGTAGGGTACCCGCACCGCTACTGACTCATCGATCAGGCAACCGTGGCGCGCCTGAAGCCCGAAGCGGGTGAGCTCTTCCAGAGCGTTGCTGCGCGCGGCTGGCCCGGCCGGCGCCGCCGCGGTCGTCGGGCTGCGCGCTGCTGGCCGGGAGCGCCGTCGCCGTAGTTGTAGGTTGGGCTCAGCTATCCTCAGATGGGCCGTAAAAGAACACAAAACGCACAAAAGACCGCCGCAATCCGCCCACTGTGCATACATTTTGCGCTCTTTGTGTTCTTTTGTGGCAAACATATGTACGGAACATTGTGATGTACAACTGTAGCACTATCGGCTATCGGCTATCGGTCTATCGGCTATTCAAACGGGCGCCTGGCGAGCGGCGCGCTTTCGTCGCGCACAAGCGCGGCCGAACTGCGCTGGCAACGCGCGGTGGCGCGCTGGGAGGCGCTGTTCTCCTGTGACCGCTGCGACGACGTCTTTGTGCCAAGGGATGTCGGGCTGGTTCCGACAGCGCGGATGCGGGATGTGCCTGGGGGCGAGGAGGCGGGGGGTATTGTCCAGTAAACATCAGTGAGGTGGTGTATTGCAGCAGGGTCGCACGCTACAGATCCTCGGGTGTCAGGCCTGTCCGCCTGGCGATGCGCGCCAGCATGCGCGGGCCGAGCTCCTCGTCGTCATGAAAGGCGAAGACGAAGTCGTCCCATCCATCGCGCGCGAGCGTGCGATGCGAGCCCGAGGTGCGCTTGATGCGCCAGCCGATCCGTCGCAGGGCCGCGAGGACCCGGCGAGCTTTTGTCGCAGGTCAGGAACTCACGGCGTGGCCGCCGCGAACGCGATGGTCAGCAATGCCGGTGGCTCCTCGTCGTGCTCAAGCCGCTCGGCGATCACGCGTAAGGCCAGCGCCTGTACCCGCGCGATCGCCTCATCACGCGTGGCGCCGTAGGCAAGCACGCCGGCGAGCTCAGGGATCTCAGCGATCCAGCGTGCATCTTCCTCTTGTTCGGTCTCAACCGTCAGGTGCATGCTGAGTCCTCCTCTCGGCCCTGGTGAATATCAAGGGCATGGCTGCTCAATGCATGCTGTCACCTCCGGACCACAGTATAACACAGATATCGGCAGCGAAATGGTACACTTGTGTTGATCGCAGCCCGGTAGAATCCCCTATCCCGTGCCGTGTTGGTTTCGTCAACCATGGGGAGCGATCGTACAAGTGGTGCGCGCTTCTGCTACCGAACAACTTCACCACCCTGATCAGCGCCAACGTCACCAGGCGACCATTCGCGTCTCATCATAGTAGTAGGTCTGCCAGACCGCCTCGCCTGTCGTGAGCACGCGTCCCTCCAGCTTCATATCGGTCGGGCCGGCGATGAAGTCCACGCCGTCAGTGGCGAGCTCGGCGACGACCTCGGGCGAGTCGCGGAAGGGCAGCGGCAGCGCGGGCGTATGCTCTGCACCGGCGCCGTCCGGGCCGATCCGCTGCGTCAGCACGAACGGGGCGCTGTCGATTTCCTCGGCATCGTCGGCGGGCGCGAGGCGGCAGCCAGGCGCCATCGGGCCGGCGTACCACCATCGCCGGCACACTGCGGTCGAGGCCGTCGTTGCAGACCAGCTGCGCGACCAGATTCCCGTCGAGGGTCGCCGCCCGGTCGTTGACCCGCCGGCAATCGCCCGCAGTGCGCTGGGGCGGCGACCAGGTGGTGTCGAAGTCGGTACTGCTGCCGACCCATATCCCGCTGGGCGGATCGTTATCGCGGAAGTCGGGGTCGCTCATACCCCAGAGCGCGTGGACGGTGCGGTCGCCGCTGATCGCCACCGCGACCGTGCGGCTATAGCGGCCGAGCTGCGCCGAGCCGATATCCACCTGGTGGGCCGGGCTCCAGACCCGGCACTGCGGGTGGTAGACACTCACAAAGGCCCGCTCGGGGTCGCGGTTGCCCGACCAGACCACCGCGCCGACCGCGGCCCCGGCTAGCCCACCGGCAGCGCCTGTGGCCGAGGCGATACCCCCTGCGCACGAGGCCCCGGCCAGCCCACCGGCAGCGCCTGGGGCTGAGCCAGCGCCCCCTGCGCCTGTGGCGCCCGCCCGCGCGCCGCCGCCGCACGCCGGGGCAATGCCGCCGCTCTCGCTCTACATGGCCCCTCAGTTGTATTTCGGCAGATGACCCGTTTCCGTCGGCATAAACGCCTCGGCTAGTGCTTGCGAAGGCCACCTGCGTGGCCTGTTGAGCCCACGAAGGTGGGCTTTGCCCCCCGTAGCCGAGGGCTTTCAGCCCGACGGGGAGCGCGCCTACAACTGT
>JACAEO010000320.1 GCA_013388805.1 Chloroflexota bacterium | reverse complement strand
GCGCGGGGTCTTGCGGCGCATGGGCAGCGCTAGATTCCTCACTGCGCCTGCGGCTCCGTTCGGAATGACAAGAATCATCTGGTTCTGAGGCGTGCAGCGAGGGGTGACAACCAGCTCCAGCCTACCAGTCAAGACAACTTACAACTGTAGTACTATCGGCTATCGGCTATCGGCTATCGGCTATGTGCTCACTCCTCCACCAGCCGGTTGTTGGCGTCGCGCAGGAAGAGGTTCACGTCCGGCTCGACATCGCGCAGCGAGCGGCTCGCGCGGAACTTGCGCTGGTGCTCCGAGTCGAACTGGCGCTCCAGCGTGTCGCGCAGCAGCGGTTTCGCGGTGCGGCTGCCCTCGTACTGCTGGTACTGCACCGCGACCCCGACCCGCTGGTAGTCCTCAACCACCGTCTGCCAGGCGTCGAGCAGATCAACGACCCGCAGCTGTACGGCGAGCAGCTGCTCGTCGCGCTCCTCTTCGGCGAGGTCTTGCTGCCTGATGCGCTGCTGGAACACGTCGATCAGGTAGCGCTCCAGGGCGGTGCGGACCCGGGCGAGCTGTCCAACGCCGTCGGCCGGGGTCAGGGGCGCCTGCGCGTGACGGGCCAGGGCCACCAGCGCCCCCGCGAAGCCCCGGTCGAGGGCGCGGGCCGCGAAGGGGGTGACGCTGGTGGCCTCCACCGAGCGGTAGAAGGTCTCGTGGTAGTGGCGGAAGCGCTCGTAGTGCGAGCGGTCGCGGGGCTTGTGGATGTTGAGCAGGGTCACGACCAGCCCCGGGCGGCGGTCGTCGCGGCCGACGCGGCTGGTGGCCTGGATGTACTCGGCGGTGAGCATGGGCTGGCCGATCACCAGCATCAGGCCGAGGCGCTGGATGTCGAGGCCGACCGAGATCATGTTGGTGGCCAGGGCGCAGTCCACCCGGTCGTCGAGTTGGTGGAAGGGCGAGCCCAGCCGGCGCCGCGCCTCGGCGACCTGGTCGGTGGAGACGCGCGAGGTCAGCTCGAGCACCTCGCTGAAGCGCTCCCGGTCGGCGAAGAGGCCGTTCGCCTCGCCGACCCGCTTGCGCCCACCGTAGCCCTTGACGGTGCTCTGGACCTCTTCCTCGAGGATGCGCCGGGCGCCGCCCAGCTCGCGCAGGTTGTTGAAGTAGCCGAGCACGGTCATATACGGGTCGGCCGGGTTGTCGGTGTTGCGCTCGCCGCCGGCGTCGAGATAGGCGCGCTGAGCGGCACCCATGAGGGCCAGCCAGGCTTTGCGCATCATCACCTTCGGGCTGCGGCCCTGGGCGGCGATGCCGACGTACTGGCGGGCCGGGGTCTCGCTGGTCGGCGCGGTGCGGGCGAAGAACGAGTCGCATCGGTCGGGGCCGGGCGGAGGGAAGATGTGGGTCAGGGCACGGCCGAAGAGGGCCTGGATCTGGTCTTGCGCGCGGCGCACCGTGGCGGTCGAGGCGATGATCTTGGGGCCGACCGACTGGCCGGCGATCACCCGCGTGCAGAGGGCGTCAACCGCCGTCTCGTACAGGCCGGCCATCGTGCCCAGCGGGCCGGAGATCAGGTGTAGTTCGTCCTGGATGATCAGATCCGGCGGGGCCAGCGGCCGGCCGAGGGGCGTGCCGCGCCCTGGCTCGGCGGCCCCGTAGAAGCCGGCGCGGTCGTGGCGGTCGGCGCCGCCGAGCAGCGCGCCGCCTGGCCCGATCCAGGGCAGGGCGGCGAACTTGTCGACGGTGGCGATCAGGAAGGCCGGCAGACGCCGGTAGATCATCTCGTCAACGGCGACGATGGGCAGCGGCCGGTTGCCCGAGAACGCGCACTCGTGGTTGCTGCAGACGATGCGCAGCTCGCCCGGCTTGTCGGCGTCGGGCAGCAGGCTGAAGGAGTGGGGCGTGAACCGTGTATTGCACCAGGGGCAGCTCTCCAGCGGGATGGGCGCGGGGTTGCCCCTGGGGTCGCTCTTGAAGCGATTGACGACTGCCCGCGCGGTGTCGTCGCGCTTGTCGCCCTTCTTGCCCAGGGCGTTGGGCGTGGCGCCCTTGCCGACCCAGAGGCCGATCTCGAAGGGCCAGGTCCCGTAGCGCTGCGGCGCTTGCTCGCGCTCCAGCTCCAGGGCGCACACCAGGCCGGCGGCGCGGGCGAGCTGGTCGAGGGTGAGCAGGCGCAGGGTGTAGCGCATGATCACGCTGACGCCGGCCCCTTCCTTGCCGCCGTCGCCGGGGTGGCGCAGGCGGCGCAGCACCATGGCGAAGGCCGCCAGGCCCAGGTAGGCCTCGGTCTTGCCGCCGCCCGTGGGGAAGAAGAGCAGATCGACGCTGGAGCGATCCTGGTCGAGCGGGTCGGCCAGGCCGGGCAGGTTGAGCAGGATGAAGGCGAGCTGGAAGGCACGCCAGTGCGGCTGAGGAATGCCGTTGCGCGTGCGCAGCGCCCGGGCGACGGCGCGGTTGGCCGCGCGGAAGGCGTCGAGGGCCTCGGGTGAGTGGGCGAGCAGGGCGATGCCTCGCTCGATGCGTGCGGCAGCGATGGCCGCCCGCTCGACCAGGGCCTCGGCCGTCTCGCGCCGCCTGTCCGGCAGCGGTGCGGCGTACTGGCGCTGCTGCGCAAGCCAGGCGTGGTACGCCTCCACAAGCGGGCGCAGTGCCGTTTCGGCCGCCGCGCCGTCGGCGAGGGCGCCCAGGGCGTCCATGCTCAGCTCGACGCCCGGCACGGTGACGGTGACCGTCTTCTCGACCTCGGCGCGGGGCAGCCACGCCGTGCGCACCACGCGGCACGCCCCGTCGTGTAGCTCCCAGTCGGCGGAGACCGCGTGGCCGACGGCGTACTCGGGGATGCCGGCGTAGTGCAGGTCGGCCACCAGGTCGTCCCACTCCTCGGCCTGGAGCCCGGCGAGGTTGGGGCGGGCGATAAAGGGCGTCTCGCTTGCAACCTCGATGCTTGCCTGGAAGGCGTAGGCCAGGTCGGGCACGTCGGGGTTGGGCGTACGGTGGTTGACCAGGTAGACCGAGACCAAGCGCGTGCCGGGCGGCAGCGGCAGGTCGCGCCCCAGGATGGTGATCGGGCGCTCGATCACCTGGTACTGAAGGCCGTCCGAATGTCGGATCGTCTTCGGCTCCTGCGGCCCGCCCGTGAGCGCTACGGTCACCGACGCCTCGCGCTGGTAACGCTGCCAGACCTGCGACACTTTGTTGCCGCCCTGCGGCTCCTGCGCGACGCCGTCGGCTGCCGCCGACTGGCTGGCCGCCGGCTCCTCTCCCGGCGGCTCCAGCGGCTCAAGCCGGTAGTCACCCCAGCGCAGCGTGAGGGTCAACTCCTTTGTTGCCGCCGAGACGAGAAAGGTCAGGCCGATCGACGAGGGGAAGAAGCCCTTTTTGGCCGCGCGGCGGTCGTCGTTGGCCTCCTGGTCGAGGCCGGTCTGCGCGGGGACCGCCTCCAGCTCCTCGTCTTCGTCCGGGTCGCTGGCCTGCTCGGCGGGGGTGCCGGAGGGGATGAGGAAGCCGGTCAGGTACCAGGTGGCGGGCCGCAGGGCCTCGGGGAGCCGCTCGGCGGCCAGCGGGTGCCCGGCACACGGGCCGACCAGGTCGAGCCTGAGGGCCTCGACGAGCCGGGCGCGGACGGCGAGGGTTGTGAGAGGGTTGGTCATATGCGCGTACCCGGAAGTATGTTTGAGCCACAAGCGAACATAACGAGCGTAAAGAGCTCAGGCCTGGGTACTCACTTCGTCCCTGTGCTGAGTCAGGATATATTTCTTGATCTCAAATTTGAACGCGCCAAAGTTGATCAGCAGGCCGTGCTCAATCCGTGTCGACTTCAGATAGCCCAGCAGTTGCGCGACATGCTCCGGGGCCAGGGTGCGCACGGCTTTGAGCTCAACGATCAACGTTTCCTCCACCAGCAGATCGGCCACCAGATCTCCGATCACTGTACCATCCTCGTCAAACACCCGGATCGGGTGTTGCTGGTTGACGTGCAGGCCCAGCTTGCGCAGGCGATGCACCAGTGCGTTCTCGTAGACCTTCTCCAGGTGGCCGTGCCCGTGGTAGACGTGGATGGCATAGGCCGTCTCGCGCACGATGTCGCAGAGTTGGTAGATGGTGCGCATGGCTACGGTGGACTCCGTTGTAAGTAAGCTGCAAACGAACACAGAGAATGCAAAAAATCGCTCCAGGCTTTTGTGTTCTTTGTGTTCTTTTGTGGCTCGTGCGTGTGTACCTCACTCCTCGAACATATCCCGCATCCCCGCCGGCTTCTTGCGCCCCTTGCCGCTGCCCTCCGTCTTCACCTGGCCCATCAGCTTCTCCGCCTGGGCGCGCCTGGCGTTCAGCTCCAGCAGGCGCGCCAGCACCTCATCGCGCACCGCGTCGGGCCAGCGGTAGCGGTAGGGCTTCTTCTTGCTGCCCCACTCCTCCTCGTCGATCGCGTAGTCGAGCAGAAACTCGCAGT
>JACAEO010000402.1 GCA_013388805.1 Chloroflexota bacterium | reverse complement strand
GGGCCGGGCCAGCGCCCCGGCGGTGCCGGGGGCACGCCGGCCTGCCCTGGGTGCGGACCGTAGGGCCCAAGCATTAGCCCACGGCAGGAACCGACGCCCCCGTGGGGCGAATGCTTCGGCCTGACCCCGCCCCGGGGCGGAGCCGAAGGCGAACAGGGGTGAGGACCAACCAGCGCATCCCAACGCCATAACGCCCGTCTGCGCCCATCCGTTCTGTCTACCCCTGAACCCCAGCGGGGGAGGGCGTCCGCAACGCCTCCCCCCAGCAGGGAGAGGTTGCGAGGGGGGCCGTTCCACGCGCAGCACCTTCGTTGCAAGGTGTTGTCCCCAAACCGCTTGTCGGGCAGCGGACGTTGCAGGATACTGCTGGCAAACCCGGGTACGCGGGCCTCGGGCCCGCATGCGGGCGGGACGCCCGCGCACCCGGCGTGGGAAAAATGGCGTTTGCCAGCAGTATCGTTGCAGCGGCCCGTTGGCCCTGAAGCCGCCGATTGATTGTGGTATGATACAACAAGAGCCGGTAACCATAAGGAGTCGCGCGTGACCCTGATGCTGCTGATCCGCCATGGCGCCAATGACTGGGTGCATGGGCGGCTCGCTGGCTGGACCCCCGGTGTCCACCTGAATGATGATGGCCGGGCCCAGGCGGCGGCGCTGAGTGAGCGCCTCGGCGATCTGCCGATCACGGCGATCTATACGAGCCCGCTCGAGCGCTGTGTCGAGACGGCAACAGCCATTGCCCAGCCCCGCGGGCTGCAGCTGCGGCTGGTCGAGCAGATCGGCGAGGTGCGCTATGGCGAGTGGCAGGGCGCAGAGCTGAAGGAGCTCTATAAGCACGAACTGTGGCCTGGCGTCCAGTTCTACCCCAGCGGTACGCGCTTCCCCAATGGTGAGACCCTGGGCGAGGCCCAGGTGCGTATGGTCCAGGCCCTCGATGGGCTGCGCCATCAGCACCCGAAGCAGATCATTGCGGTTGTCTCACACGCCGACATTATCAAGCTCGCCATTGCCTACTACGTGGGGATGCATATCGATCTTTTCCAACGGCTGGTGATCAACCCGTGCTCACTCACCGCAATTGCCTTTGAGCGCATGGGGCCGCGACTGGTCGCGTTTAACGATACCGGCTCGCTTGAGCACCTCCGGCCGAAGCCCGAGCCGCCCGCCGAGACGCAACAGCCCGCGGACGGCGCCGAGCCCACCGCCTCGGCGTCGCCCGCCGAGCGCTCGGTTGCCGATCATGGCGAAGCCCCGCCAGCGGCGACCAGGCACCTAGAGCAGGAGCATGTCTGAGTTTACCTACGACCTCGATGCGGTGCAGCGGATCACCGTCGGCGCCGTTGGCCCCAAGGGGCAGCGTGTCTTCTATGTGCAGGCGCGGCGTGGCAGCCGCGTGATCACTCTGCTCGCCGAGAAGGAACAGGTGCGTGCCCTCGCCGATGCGATCGGCCGCCTGCTCGATAGCCTCGCTGAAAAGAATCCGCGCCTCGCTACCTCTGATGACCTGCTGGTCACCGATATGAGCCTGGAGGAGCCGCTGGAGCCGGAGTTTCGCGTTGGCCAGATGGGCCTGGGCTACGATAGCGAGCGCGACCTGGTCGTGCTGCTTATCCAGGGCGCCACTACCGCCGAGGACGAGGAGGAGGACCAGCCGACCGCGCGCTTCTCGGCGACCCGCCCGCAGATGCGCGCGCTGAGCAACCACGCCGGGCAGGTCGTTGCCGCTGGTCGTGCGATCTGCGGCAACTGTGGTCGCCCGATCGATCCCGCAGGCCATTTCTGCCCACAGCGCAATGGCCACGGTCCCTCGCACGGATAAGATACGCTATGGACGAGCCACAACCCCAGACTCTTGAAGTCGCCCGCGTGCTGGAAGTCCTGGCGCGCGGCGAGTTGTCGATCGAGACTGCGCTGCCCTACAGCAGCAACTATACGTTGCTCGCGACGCTGACCTACGAGGAGTTGCGCGTGCTGGCGGTCTACAAGCCCCGTCGCGGCGAGCGCCCGCTCTGGGACTTTACCCGCGGTACGCTCTACCGTCGTGAGGTTGCCGCCTACCTGGTGTCCGAGGCCCTCGGCTTCGGCCTGGTGCCACCCACCGTGCTCCGCGATGGCCCCTATGGCGTCGGTATGGTGCAGTTGTTTATCGTCAATGACGAGCAGTCGCATCTCTTCACGATGCTCAAGGAGGGGGGCTATGAGGCGATGATCCGCCGGCTCTGCGCCTTCGATTGTCTGATCAACAATGCCGATCGCAAGAGTGGCCATGCCCTCAAGGGGCTCGATGGCCGCCTCTGGGCGATTGACCACGGGATCTGCTTCCATCACGAGCCCAAACTCCGCACGGTGCTCTGGGATTTCGTTGGCGAACCACTGCCCGGCGAGGTGCTCGCCTCGCTCTGCGCCTTTCGCGCCCGCCTTGATGCCGGCGATGCCGTCGCCCAATCGCTCGAAACGTTGCTCGATAAGGTTGAGTTGCGCGCGCTGCGCCGCCGCCTCGATCGGCTGATCGATACCGGGGTCTTCCCCGCGCCTGGCCCCGGCCCGAACGTGCCCTGGCCCCCGGTGTAGCTCCGTCCCGGCCTCTCCGATCCCTTCGCCACCTCTTCATACGACCTTCACAATTGGCCCGTATGCTGAGCCTGCATGTGACAGAGGCTCTATTGCGGGAGGGTTCAACCATGGAACGATCACGTAACTGGCTCGCCTGGCTGGCGCTGGCCCTGGCGGGCCTCGCCCTGCTTGCCGTCCTCGGTGTGGGCCTGGTGGCCACGCGGTTCATCACCGCAACCAGTGCGCCAGTGGCGGCGCCGGCCGTCCAGGCCCCCGCGGCGCCCCAGGCCGGCCAGCCACCCGTTGGCCCCGGCGGTCGCTTCGCGGAGCGTGGGCGCGGTGGGCCACCGGCGTTTTTCGCTGAGCGCCCGGAGCATTATGGCGCCGGACCGTCGTTGATGCACGGTGCAGCACGCCACGGCGGCCACCAGCACGGTGGCTTCTGGCCCTGGCACGGCCTCGGCTGGCTCGGCGTTGCCCTCGGGCTGCTGCGTGGCCTGGCCCAGCTGGTGGCCATCGCTCTGCTGGCCTGGCTGTTGCTGCGTCTCTTCCAGCAGGGCCGCGGCGGGCAGCCGCCGGTCTCCCCCACCACGCCCGCCGGCCACGACCCGCGGGTTGAGTAGCTGGCTGAGGCTATGACCATGTCCCGCACCATTCTGGTTGTCGACGATGAGCCCGCTATTGTGCAGATCGCCCGTGACTACCTCGAACGGGCCGGCTTCCGCGTGGTCACGGCGGGCGATGGCCCCACCGCCCTGCGGCTCGCCCGCACCGAGCGCCCGGCCCTGCTTGTCCTCGACCTGATGTTGCCCGGTATGGACGGCCTCGATGTGACCCGCACCCTGCGCCAGGATCCGGCCACGCGCACCCTGCCGATCATTATGCTGACCGCGCGGGTCGAGGAGAGTGACCGGCTGATCGGCCTGGAGTTGGGAGCCGACGACTACATCACCAAGCCCTTTAGCCCCCGTGAACTGGTGGCGCGCGTGCGCGCCGTCCTGCGCCGTAGCGAGGGTGCGGGCGCCCCTGCCGGCCCGATCCAGCTTGGCGCCCTGAGCATCGACCTGGAGCGCCGGAGTGTCCGCCGCGACGGCGTGCCGGTCGAGCTCACCGCCACCGAGTTCGACCTGCTCGCCGTGCTCGCTCGTGAGCCGGGCCGCCCCTTCACCCGCAGCCAGCTGCTCGACCTGGTCTACGATGTGAGCTATAGCGGCTATGACCGCACGGTTGATGCCCATATCAAGAACCTGCGCCGCAAGCTCGAGCCCGAACCTGGCGCGCCGCGCTACATTCTGACCGTGTATGGGGTTGGCTACAAGTTCGCCGAGCCCGACACGCGCTGATGCCTATGCGCCCCCGCATCTTCAGTCTGATGCTCACCGCCTTCGGCCTCGTGATCGTGCTGGGTGTGGGCGGCATGCTCACCGTCTTCTGGCTGGTCACCCAGAGCGCCCAGCGCAGTCCCGAGCGCTGGCAAGCGCGCCCCGAGGTCTTTGCACGCGCCGAGGCGCGCCGCCTGGCCCAGCTCTACGAGCGCAACGGCTCCTGGGCCAATGTCGAGAGCAGCTTCGGCCCGATCGAGCGCGAGCTACGTGCGGCCAACCTGCAGTCGGTCGCGCTGCTCGATGCCGAGGGCCGTGTAGTGGCCAGCCGGACGCCGCGCCGCACGCCCCCACCCGCACCGGGTGTGCCACTGCCGCTGCTCGATGGCGATGGCTCTACCGATGGGGTGACGGTGCGCTCGGTCCCCATCCGCCTTGATGGCGACCAGATCGGCGCGCTGGTGATCGTCTACCGCGGCGCGCCCGGCAGCCAGGGCGGCTTTGCCACCTTCGCGCGCAGCGTCCTCAGTGCCGGCCTTGC
This sequence comes from Chloroflexota bacterium, assembly GCA_013388805.1. Lineage (GTDB taxonomy): Bacteria > Chloroflexota > Chloroflexia > Chloroflexales > Chloroflexaceae > JACAEO01. The sequence continues at coordinate 4,575 of JACAEO010000402.1, read as the reverse complement.
CCTCACCGCCATCCTGCTCGCCCTGGCGGCCTTCTTCTCCGGCCGGATCAGCAAGCCCCTGCGCCAGCTCGATGCGGCCGCCCACGCTATGGCTGCCGGCAATCTCCAGGTGCGCGTCCAGCCTGGTCCCGTGCGTGAGGTGGCCGACCTCGCCCGCAGTTTCAATCGGATGGCCGATACCCTGGAGGACGCGGACCGGCAGCGACGCCAGCTGACCGCCGATGTGGCCCACGAGCTACGCACTCCACTCTCGATCATCAAGGGGCGCCTGGAGGGGATCGAGGACGGGGTCTATCGAGCCGACCCCGAACAGGTCGCGGGCCTGCTCGACGAGGTCTCGCTCCTCGAACGCCTGATCGAGGATCTGCGCTTGCTCGCCCTCGCCGATGCCGGGCAGCTAACCCTCGCCCCCGAGCTGGTTGACCCGGCCGGCCTGCTGCAGGATGCGCGCCGCTCCTTCGCCCAGCAGGCCCAGGAGCGCGGCGTGGCGTTGCAGGTTGCGGCAGGCCCCGCGCTGCCCGAGCTCACGGCCGATCCACAGCGTATCGCCCAGGTGCTCGGCAATCTGGTAAGCAACGCCCTGCGCCACACGCCCGCCGGCGGGACGGTCGCGCTGGCCGCCCGGGCGCAGCCTGACGGGGTGCTGTTCGAGGTGCGCGATAGCGGTGTGGGCATCGCGCCAGAGGATCTGCCGCGCATCTTCGATCGCTTTTTTCGGGCCGACTCCTCCCGTGCACGCGCCAGTGGCGGCGCCGGCCTGGGCCTGGCAATTGCCCGGCGCATCGTCGAGGCCCACGGCGGCCGCATCTGGGCCACAAGTGCGCCTGGCCAAGGCACGGCGGTGCATTTCATCCTGCCGTGCCACTAAGCCGCGCGAACGTGGTACAATCCGAGGCGTCCCGTCGTACCCGTCGTTCACGCGGAAAGCGTGGCAATGAGCCAGTTGCAGCGCGAGTCGCCCTATCCTATGCTGGCGATCGATGCGGCCCTGGGCCTGATTATGGCCCACGCCGCCCCCCTCGACCACGAGGAGGTCGATGCCCTGGCCGCTGACGGGCGCGTGCTGGCCACGACGCTCCAGGCCCCCGAGGCGATCCCCGATCTGCCCAGGTCGGCGATGGACGGCTATGCGCTGCGCTCCGCCGATGGGCTGGCGGCACGCCGGGTGGTGGCCGAGCTCACCGCCGGGGTCGCGCCGGGGCTGGTGATCGACGCGGGAACGGCCGCCCGGATCATGACCGGCGCCCCGCTGCCCGCCGGCGCCGACGCGATGATCCCCACCGAGCTGTGCGAGGAACGTGATGGCGTGCTCTTCGTGCAACGGGCGGTGCAGCCGGGCGAGCATGTGCATACCGTCGGGCAGGACGTGGCGCCCGGGATGGTCGTGCTCGAACGGGGCACCGTGCTGGGCGCCCCCGAGGTGGGCCTGCTCGCTACCCTTGGGGTCACCCGCGTGGCGGTGTTCCGCCAGCCCCGGGTGGCGGTGCTCTCGACCGGTGATGAACTGGTCGAGCCGGGCGCGCCCCGCCCGCCAGGCGCCGTGCGCGATGCGAACCGCTACGCGCTGCTCGCTGCCGCCCGCGAGGCCGGCTGTGCGACCATTGCCCTCGGCATCGTGCGCGATGACGAGGCGGCACAGCGCGCGGCCATCCTCCAGGGGCTGGAGCAGGCTGATGTGCTGGTGACCAGCGGCGGCGTGAGTATGGGCACCCGCGACCTGATCAAGCCGATCCTGGCCGAGCTTGGCACGGTGCACTTCGGGCGCGTCGCCTTTAAGCCCGGCAAGCCCACCACCTTTGCCACCGTCGGCGCTACGCTGGTCTTCGGGCTGCCCGGCAACCCGGTCTCGTCGCTCGTCTCCTTCGAGGTCTTTGTGCGCCCGGCGCTGCGCGCGCTGCAGGGCGATGCCCGTCCGTACCGCCCGCAGGTGCGGGTCACGCTCGCCACGCCGGTGCGCCCCGCCGCCGATCGCCCCGAGTACCAGCGGGTGATCATCCGCTGGCAGGCCGGACGCCTGCGCGCCACCAGCACGGGGCCACAGGGCAGTTCGCGCCTGCTCTCGCTCCACGGCGCCAATGGGCTGCTCCTCGTCCCCCCCGGCGAGGCCGTGTACCCCGTCGGCACCGAGCTTGAAGCCATGCTTACCGGGCCGCTGCAATGACAACCGATCTCATCGTAACCACCTCGTCCGGCAGTTACCCCGTCGTCGTCGCAGCGGGTGCACTGGCCAGCCTGCCTGCCCGGCTCGCGGCGCTGGGACTGCGCGGTACCCTCTGGCTGGTGAGCGACGCCGCGGTGGCCACGGCCTATGGCACACCCCTTGCCGACCGGCTCCAGGCCGCCGGCTTCCGCGTGCAGCGCCACGCCGTGCCCTCCGGTGAGGCCAGCAAGAGCCAGGACCAGCTCTGGCGGCTCTACGACTGGTTGCTCGGCGCGGGCGTGGAGCGCCGTGACGCCGTGCTGGCCCTCGGCGGCGGCGTGATCGGCGACCTGGCCGGCTACGCCGCCGCCAGCGTGCTCCGGGGTATCGCGCTCATCCAGCTGCCCACCACCCTGCTGGCGATGGTCGATGCGGCGGTGGGCGGCAAGACCGGCATCAACCACCCGCTGGGCAAGAACCTGATCGGCGCCTTCCACCAGCCCCGCCTCGTGCTGGCCGATACCGAAACGCTCGCCAGTTTGCCCCGGCGCGAGCTGTGCGCCGGCTGGGCCGAGGTGATCAAGCACGGGGTCATCCGCGATGCCGGCCTCTTTAGCGAGCTGGAGCAGCTCGCCGCCGAGCAGGACTGGGGGGCCGGCGGCTTCAGAGGCTGGCAGAGCGCGGACGCCCGCTTGACCGAGCGGCTGACCGCGATCATCAGGCGCGCCGTCGCAGTGAAAGTCGAGGTCGTGAGCCGCGATGAACGCGAGCAGGGCGAGCGCATCACCCTGAACTATGGCCACACCCTCGGCCACGCGATCGAGGCGCTTACCGACGACTGGGCGCTGCTCCACGGCGAGGCGGTCGCAGTCGGCATGCACGCCGCAGCGCGCATCGCCGTGGCCATGGGCCTGTGCAGCGCCGAGCTCGTCGCGCGCCAGCGCCGCCTGCTCCAGGCCTACGGCCTGCAGGTCGCCCTGCCCCACGGCCTCGATCCCGAAGCCGTGCTCGCCGTCGCCCTGCGCGATAAGAAGGTCCTGGCCGGGCGTATCCGCTGGGTGCTGCCGACGGCGCTCGGCAGTGTCGTGGTGCGCGACGATGTGCCCGAGGCCCTCGTGCGGGCGGTGCTGGCCAGTTGATGGGCTGAGCCCGCCCCGCGCCGGGCCACCATGGTATACTGCATCTCGGTAGCCGTCTGCCCCACCGAGGTGTATGTTGGACTCAGTCAAAGGCTTTGCCGACCGCGTCATCGGGAATGTCGACCAGGTGATCGTCGGCAAGCGCCAGGCCGTGGAACTGGTGCTGGTGGCCCTGCTCTGCCGCGGCCACCTGCTGATCGAGGATGTGCCCGGCACCGGGAAGACCGTGCTCGCCAAGAGCATCGCCCGCTCGATCGGCTGTAGCTTCAAGCGCATTCAGTTCACGCCGGACCTGCTGCCCTCCGATGTCACCGGCGTCTCAATCTTTAATCAGCAGACACGCGAGTTCGAGTTCCGCGCCGGCCCGGTCTTCGCCCAGATTGTGCTCGCCGACGAGATCAACCGCGCCACGCCAAAGACTCAGAGCGCCCTGCTCGAGGCTATGGAGGAGCGCCAGATCACCGTCGATGGCGTTACCTACCCGCTGCCCTCGCCCTTCATCGTGCTCGCGACCCAGAACCCGATCGAGTACGAGGGTACGTTCCCGCTACCCGAGGCCCAGCTCGACCGCTTCCTGCTGCGGCTCCACCTCGGCTACCCCGAGCGGCTCGACGAGATCGCCATTCTCAAGCGCCAGCGCCAGGCGCATCCGCTCGATGCCCTGCAGCCCGTCGCCCAGATCGAGGAGTTGCTGCAGCTCCAGCAGACGATCAAAGACGTCTACGTCGATGACCTGGTGGAGGAGTATATCGTGGCCCTGGTGCACGCGACCCGCCATCACGAGGATGTCTACCTGGGAGCGAGCGCCCGTGGCTCGCTCGCCCTCTATCGCACCGCCCAGGCCTGGGCGGCGATCCGCGGCCTGGACTTCGTGACGCCCGATGATGTCAAGGCCCTGGCCAGCGCGGTGCTGGGCCATCGCTTGATCGTCAGCCCGGCTGCCCGTATCCGCAATGTGACCGCCGGGGCTGTGATCGCCGATCTGCTCAACGCTGTGCCGGTGCCCGGCGCACGGGCCGGACGCCGCTTCGAGCGCAGCGGCACGCTGCTAAGCCGGTAGACCGCCGATGATGACGCCTTCAGTGCTGCTGGAGCAGGCCCTGGCGGCCCACGGCGACCTGCTCTATCACCTGGCGCTGCTGGCCGCCGGCGACGAGCGCGGCGCCGCCTCGCTCCTCCGCGCCGTGACCGACGACCTGGTGGCCGGCTGGCGTGCGACGCCCACAGCGGTCGCTCCCGATGAGGCGGCGCTCCTGGCTCGCCTCGCGGCCGCTGCCTGCCCCGGCGCGGCGCAGC
>JACAEO010000105.1 GCA_013388805.1 Chloroflexota bacterium | reverse complement strand
TTGGCGGCCAGATCGGCGCGGTGCCGGCCGCAGCGCCGAGCCGCCCTGCCCGGCCCGCCGCCCCGCGCCCGAGCCGCCCGGCTGCCGCCACGGTCTACGTGGTACGGGCCGGTGACACGTTGAGCGCCATCGCGCTGCACTTCTACGGCAACGCGCGCTACGCGCCGACGATCTGGGATGCTAACTACCGGGTGATCGGTGCCAACCCGAACCTGCTCTTCCCGGGGCAGCGCCTGGTGCTGCCCGGCATCGCCGCCGCCCGTCCTGCGGTGACGACGCCCCTGCCGGCTCGCGGCCCCATTGCCCAGCGTAGCTTCTATACCATCCAGCCGCACGACTTCCTGCGCTGGATCGCCGAACGGGCCTATGGCAACGAGCGCCTCTGGCCCGAGATCTACCACGTCAATCGGACCGTGCTTGGCCCTGACCCGGATCTGATCTATCCCGGCGTGCAGCTCTATATCCCGTAGGTTTCGCCGATTCGTGACTGTCGGCCCGATCGCCCGCCAGCAGCAGCCTGCTGGCGGGCTGCTGCACTGTCCGCCGCTGGCAAGCGGGTTTGGGGCTTGCCCGATCCTGCTGGCAACCTCCGGTTTTCCCGCGCACCCGGGTTTGCCAGCAGGATCGTTGCATCAGCCCTGCGCGCCGGCGGGCTGCGGGTTGTCGGGCGGTCGATGCACGGTACAATAGAGAGGAAGTGCTGTTCAACACCTGGAAAGGGACTGCTGCGTGACGACCATGACGCTACCCGAGGTGGGTGCCCGTTCGACCCTCCTCGCTGACTGGGCCCGCGGCTACGAGTCGCAGCCCAATGAGTATGCCTGCTGGCTCGAACCGAGCGCAGGCCACATCCCCGCCGAACTCCACGGCACGCTCTATCGCAACGGCCCGGGCTTGCTCGACATCGCCGGCTACCCCGTCCACCACCCCTTTGACGGCGATGGCATGGTCGTGGCCGTCAGCTTTCGCGATGGCCGGGCCTACTATCGCAATCGGTTTGTACGCACGGCTGGCTACCTGGCCGAGCAGCAGGCCGGGCGCCCGCTCTTCCGCGGCGTCTTTGGCACCCAGCGCCCTGGCGGCTGGTTCACCAATCTGCTCGACCTGCGCCTGAAGAATGTCGCCAACACGGGGATCTTGCCCTGGGCGGGCCGGCTGCTGGCGCTCTGGGAGGCTGCCGAACCGCACCGCCTCGACCCGTTCAGCCTCGAGACGCTTGGCCTCGACCGGCTCGATGGCCTGCTGCGCCCCGGCGATGCCTTCGCCGCCCACTACCACATTGACCCCGCCTGCCACTGGGATGGCGGCGCGCCGGCTCTGGTCAACTTCGGGGTGAACGTGGGCCGCAACACCAGGATCGATCTCTACGAGTTCGATCCCGCCTTCCGGCTCGCGCGCCAGCGGGCCTTCCAGATCGACGGTTTCGCCTTCCTCCACGACATGGCGATCACGCCTCATTACGCGATCTTCATCCAGAACCCGGTGCGCTACGAGGCCCTGCCCTACGCGCTTGGCCTGCAGGGGGCGGCGCAGGGCCTGGCCTCCGTGCCTGGCCGCTCCTCGACGATCATCGTGCTCCCGCGTCACACCGCGCTGGGTGAGCCGCGAACGTTCCGTGCCCCCGGCGGCTTCGTCTGGCACCACGCCAACGCCTTTGAGGCCGGCGATGACCTGGTGATCGACTCGGTCTGGTACGACGCCTACGTCGGCATCGACCCGGCAACGGACTTCCGCCGCATCGACTTTGCCGCGCTGCCCCCGGGCCGCCTGGCCCGCACCACGCTCAACCTGCGCACCGGCGCCGTGGAGCGCAGGCAGGTCGATCCGCGCTGCTGTGAGTTTCCGGTGCTGCACCCGGCGCAGGTGGGCCGGCCCTACCGCTACCTCTACCTGGCGGCTGCCGATGCGCCGACGGGCAATGCGCCGCTCCAGGCGATCTGGAAGCTGGATCTGCACACCGGCAACCAGCAGCTCTGGAGAGCGGCGCCGCGCGGTTTTGTAAGCGAGCCGATCTTTGTGCCGCGCCCGAAGAGCGCGGCCGTGGCCGGCGCCGTCTCGCCTGATGTGGGTGACCCGCTGGCCAACAGCAGCGCGCTGGAGGATGACGGCTGGCTGCTCGCGCTGCTCTATGATGCGGCCCGTCACGAGACGGAGGTCGTGATCCTTGACGCACAGGATCTCGCCCGTGGCCCGCTTGCCCGCCTGGGCCTCGGCCACCATATTCCCCACGGGCTCCACGGGGCCTTCAGTTCGCGTGTCAGCTGGCCATCGACGTGACAAGGAGGGACCTATGCTCAGTTCCAGGGCAATGCTAGCCACAGCTACACCGATCCCCACGAACTGGAGGAGGAGCTCGCCGATGCCCGCCAGATCTTCCGCCGGGGCGGCTTCGCGGTCCTGAATGTCACCAACCGGCCGATCGAAGAGACGGCCGACCAGGTGATCGCGCTGATCAATCGCTACTTCGAGCACCATATGTCGTTGTAGAAGTTTGACACCAGCGAACAAAGCGGGATGCTGGGCGACGCAATCGCCCAACATCTACCTGTACAGCCGTGCCCGGACTGCGTATACTGATAGGGCAACACGACCCAGGGTACGCTGCCCCGCGCAGGAAGGGCTAGTCTGACGATGGAACATACTCCCAGCTTTGGTCTGGCGCCGCTTGGCGGCGCTGCGTCGATCGAGGCGCTGCGCCAGGCCCTGGCGGCCGAGCGGCGTGCGCGCCAGATCGCCGAGGTGCTCCACGCCTCCCACCTCGCCCTCAGTCGGAGCCTTGACCCCGACGTGGTGACGGCGACGCTGCTCGAGCACATGGCCCAGCTGGTGCCCTACGATAGCGCCTGTGTCATGCTGCTGGAAGGCGATGAGGTGCTGCGTGTGCGGGCTGCCCGTGGCTACGAACGTTTCGGCAACCCGGACCTGGTGGCGGCGCTGAGCCTCAAGCCTGCGGAGGATCCGCTGCTGCAGCCGCTGATCGCGCGGCGCCGCAGTTTCCTCGTGCTCGATACGGCCCGCGCGGTGAACTGGCGCGTGCACCCCGGGATGGAGCATGTGCGCAACTGGTTCGCCGTGCCCCTGGTGGCGGGCGAGCAGGTGATTGGCCTCTTCTGCGCCGACAAGAGCGTGCCCGCCTTCTTTACGCCCGAGCACGTCAACACCGCCGAGTTGCTGGCCATCCCGGCGACGATCGCGCTGCAGAACGCCCGGCTCTTTGCCCAGGTTAAGGCCGGGCAGGCGCGCATGCAGGCGCTCTCGGATCGGCTGGTGGCGGTGCAGGAGGCGGAGCGGGCCCACCTCGCCCGCGAGTTGCACGACGAGATCGGGCAGATGCTTACCGCGCTGAGCCTGGCCCTGACCGTCGGGCCGCGCGCCAGCCCCGAGGCGCTGCGCGAGCGGATGGCCCAGGCCCAGCGCCAGGTCAATCAGCTGACGGCGCAGGTGCGCGCACTCTCGCTCAACCTCCGCCCGGCGATGCTCGACGATCTCGGCCTGCTGCCGGCGCTGTTCTGGTTCACCCGGCGCTATACCGATCAGACCGGTATCCAGGTGCAGTTGCAGCACGCCGGCCTCGACCGGCCCATCCCGCCGATGCTGGCCAGTACCGCCTACCGGGTGCTGCAGGAAGCGCTGACCAACGTAGCCCGCCACGCCGGCGTCAGCCACGCCCGCGCCCAGGTCTGGGCCACCGCCGAGATGCTCGCGGTCCAGGTGGTTGACGAAGGCCGGGGCTTCGCGGCTGATCAGCTGCCGGATAGCGACTCGCTCGGCCTGGCCGGTATGGCCGAGCGGGTGCGGCTCGTCGGCGGTACGCTGACGGTCGAGACGGCGCCTGATGCCGGGACGCGCATCCTGGTCGAGTTGCCCTTGCCAGACTCAGGGGAGGCTGCCTGATGCGACCGTTGACGATCGTGCTGGCTGACGATCATCACGTGGTGCGTAGCGGGCTGCGTGTCTTGCTGGAGAATGACCTTTCGTGCCATGTGGTCGGCGAGGCCGGGAATGGCCCCGAGGCGCTGGCGCTGGTGGAACGGCTCCAGCCCGACGTGCTGGTGGCCGACCTGATTATGCCCGGGCTGAGTGGCCTGGAGGTGGCGCGCCAGGCGCGGATCGTTTCGCCTCAGACGCGGATCGTCATTCTCTCGATGCACGCCGACGAGTCCTATGTGCGCGAGGCGCTGCGCGCCGGGGTGACGGCCTATGTGCTCAAGGAGACGCTCTCTAACGAGTTCCTCTATGCTGTCCAGCAGGCGGCTCAGGGCCGCCGCTATCTGAGCCCGCCGCTCTCCGACCGGGCGATCGACGCCTACGCCAATCAGGCGGCGGAGACGACACTTGATCTCTATGAGACCCTGACCACCCGCGAGCGTGAGATCCTCTACCTGGCCGCCCAGGGCCTGACCAGCGCCGAGATCGCCGAGCATCTCATGATTGGTGTGCGCACGGTCGATACCCACCGGGCGAGTATGATGCGCAAACTCGGCCTCCATACGCCGCTCGATCTGATTCGCTTTGCCGTGCGTCGCGGCATCGTATCGCTCGACGGATAGCACGTTCCGCAATACTACCGGGCTTCGTTCCGTAGGAATACGGATGGCGCCCCTGGGTTGTACCTGCTATGGTGCAGCCATGGGGCCGGGAGGTCGGCAATGGCGCTGACCTCCCGGCTGCCTGATTCTGCGGAGCGCCCGGATGTCCAACGCCCGCCGCTGGCGGTCGGGTACGAGGCAGCTGGAGCCGCGGGCTGCGGCCCAACGCGCGTGAGACGATTGTATGCCACTGGCACCCCGTAAGCCCGAGGTGATGAGCCCGGCCGGTTACTGGCCGCAGCTGCAGGCCGCGATCGAGGCCGGCGCCGATGCCGTCTACTTCGGCCTGCAGCACTTCAGCGCCCGCGCCAAGGTTGGCTTTTCGCTCAGCGAACTGCCTGAGGTGCTCCGGACGCTGCATCGCCGCGGCGTTAAGGGCTATGTCACCTTCAATACGCTTGCCTTCGACCACGAGTTGGCCGCGGCGGCCCGCGTGGCCGCCGCCATCGCGGCAGCCGGCGCCGACGCGGTCATCGTGCAGGATCTGGGGCTGGCGCGCCTGGTGCGCGCGATTGCGCCCGACCTCGAGCTCCACGGCTCGACCCAGATGTCGATCACCAGCGCGGAGGGCGTGGCGCTGGCCGGTGCGTTGGGGGTGCGCCGGGTGGTGCTGGCCCGCGAGCTCGCGCTGGACGAGATCCGCGCCATCGCTGCTGCCACCGATGTGGAGTTGGAGCTGTTCGTCCACGGGGCGCTCTGCGTCTCCTACTCGGGGCAGTGCTTCTCCTCCGAGGCCTGGGGCGGGCGCAGCGCCAACCGGGGCCAGTGTGCCCAGGCCTGTCGCCTGCCCTACGAGCTGATCGTCGATGGCGTCCAGCGCCCCCTCGGCGCGGCGCGCTACCTGCTCTCGCCGGGCGACCTGGCAGCCCTCCCGCTGATGCCGGAGATCGTGCGCCTCGGCGTCGCGGCGCTGAAGATCGAGGGGCGCTACAAAGATGCCGACTATGTTGCCCTGACGACGCGCGCCTATCGCAAGGCGGTGGACGAAGCCTGGGCCGGTCTGCCCCTGAGCCTCAGCGCCGCCGAAACGCTGCAACTGGAGCAGGTCTACTCCCGTGGTCTGGGGCCGTTCTTTCTCAGTGGCACCAACCACCAGGCGGTGGTGCGCGGGCGTGCGCCCCGCCACCGCGGCGTGCTCATGGGCCGCGTGGCGCGCGTGCTGGCTGACCGGGTGCTGCTGCAGCCGGAGCCGGGGGCGGCGGCTGCGCCGCTCAAGCCCGGCGATGGCGTGGTTTTCGATGCGGCCGACTGGCGCAGCCCCGAGGAGCCTGAGGAGGGCGGGCGCGTCTATCACGTGCGCCCGGCGCAGGACGGCCTGCTCGAACTGGAGTTCGGCAACAATGTGGTGAACTACCGCCGGATACGCGCCGGCGACCTGCTGTGGCGGACCCATGACCCCGAGCTGGAGCGCCAGGCGCGCCCCTTTACCCAGCCGTCGGCGCCGCTTCGCCGCCAGCCGGTGGCCGTGCGGGTAAAGGCCCACGTTGGTGTTCCGCTGGAGTTGGAGTGGCGCCTGGTCGAGCAGCCCGCGCTGTCAGTGCGCGTCTGCGCCGCCACGCCACTGGCGGCGGCCCAGCGCCACGGGGTGAGCGTTGACGCCCTGCGCGAGCAGCTCGGGCGCCTGGGGACGACCGCCTACGCCCTGGCGGAACTCGAACTGGACCTCGTGGGCACGCCCTTCGTCCCGAGCTCGCTGCTGAACAGCCTGCGCCGCGAGGCTAGCGAACGGCTGGCCGAGCTGCAGGGCCAGCCGCGCCCGGGGCCGGTGGCCGATCCGCTGGCCGCGCTGGAGGCCACGCTGGCCGCAACTAGTCAGTCGCCGGATCAGGCAGCGTTGGCGCCGCAGCTGCACCTGCTGGTGCGTAGCCCGGCGCAACTGGAGGCGGCCCTGGCCCTGCGCCCGGCGCCCGCCAGCATCACGCTCGACTACCTGGAGCTCTACGGGCTGCGACCGGCAGTGGAGCGCGTCCAGGCAGCGGGGATCGTTGCGCGGGTCGCCAGCCCGCGGGTGCTCAAGCCGGACGAACAGCGGATCGTGCACTTCCTGCTCAAGCTGGGTTGCGGCATTCTGGTGCGCTCGACCGGTCTGCTCCATGCCCTGCGCCAGCTGGATCACCCGGCGCTGACCGGCGACTTCAGTCTGAATGCGGCGAACCGGCTCAGCGCCGAGACGCTGCTGGCCATGGGCCTGGAGCGGATCACGCCGACCCACGACCTGAATGCCGCCCAGGTGGCGGAGCTGGCGCGCACGCTGGGGCCTGCGCGCACCGAGGTCGTGGCCTACCAGCATCTGCCGGTCTTCCACAGCGAGCACTGTGTATTCTGCCGCTTCCTCTCGACGGGGACCAGCTACAAGGACTGTGGGCGCCCCTGCGAACGGCACCGGGTCGCGCTCCGCGACCAGCAGGGCCGCGAACACCCGGTGCTGGCCGACGTGGGCTGCCGCAACACTGTCTTTGACGCCGAGGCGCAGACGGCAAGCCGCCACCTGGCAGCCTGGCGCGCAGCCGGGGTGGCCCATTACCGCCTGGAGTTCGTGCACGAAACCGGGGCGCAGGTCAGCGCAGTGGCGATGGCCTTCCGCGCGGCCCTGGAGGGCGCGCTGAGCGAGGCGGAGCTGGCCCGCCGGCTACAGCGCGTCGCCCCCCAGGGAACGACCGAGGGCAGCCTCTTTGTGCCGGAGGGGTACGCAGTCATCCCCCTGCTCCAGTGAGCCCCAGCGGGCCGAAGCCCGCGCTCAAGCGTCGGTAGCGTGTGATACCAAATCCAGTTGGCAGTTCCGCATTGTCGTTGCCGTCATCGCTCATCGTGACGCCATGTGCGGCAATCTGCAATCCAAAACCCAAAATCTGCAATCGGAAATGGTATGACAAATGTTCGCCGCCGCAAAGCCCCCTGAGTAGGCTGCAGGCCGTATCGAAGGGTGCTTTGCGGCGGACAGCGAGCAAACGCTCCCCTGCTCGCGTGAGCCCCAGCGGGCCAGTGGTGCCATCCGGGTGGCGCGTGCTTCGGCCTGACCCGGCCACGGGGCGATGCGAGGCGGTGAGGTGATCGTCGTCACTCCGTCGCCCCGTCACCGCCTCATGGTCGTCACGCCGCGCCGATCAGCTGCTCGGCGATGATCGCCGAGGAGAGCACCCCGGGGACGCCGGCCCCGGGATGGGTGCCTGCGCCGACGAAGTAGAGATTCTCGAACTCCTCGGAGCGGTTGTGTGGCCGGAACCAGGCCGACTGGGTCAGGGTGGGCTCGATGGCGAACGCCGCGCCAAGGAAGGCGTTCTGCTGGCGCGCGAAGTGACGCGGGTCGACCATCGTCTCAACGACGATGCTGCGGCTCAGGTCAGGCATGTAGCGCTCCTCGAGGAAGCGAACGATCGCGTCGCGGTAGGGTCGCGCCGCCACCGACCAGTCGATGCCGGCGCCGAGGTGCGGCACGGGCGAGAGCACATAGAACGACTCGCGGCCCTCGGGGGCGAACGACCGGTCATCGAGTGAGGGCATGTACAGGTAGAGCGAGAAGTCGTCGGCGAGCCGCTTGTGATGGAAAATATCCTCCAGCAACCCTTTGTAGCGCTCACCGAAGATGATATTGTGGCGGAGCAAGGAGCCATCGTCGTAGCGCCGCCGGGTGCCGATATAGACCACGAACAGCGACATGCTGTACTTCTTGCGCCGCAGCATCCGGTCGGTGAAGCGCCGGCGGTGATGGGGAGCAACGAGACTCGAGTAGGTATAGGCCACGTCGGCGTTGGAGATGACCGTATCGGCGCGGCGGACGATCCCATCGGAGAGGCGAATGCCCACGGCCTTGCGCCCCTCGATCACGATCTCGCGCACGGGGCTGTTCAGGTGCAGGGTGCCGCCGATCTCGGTGAACAGGCGGGCCATTGCCGCGACGATCGCCCCGGTGCCGCCGACTGCATAGTGGACGCCCCATTCCCGCTCCAGGTAGTGGATCATCGCGTAGATCGACGGCACCTCGAAGGGGTTGCCGCCGATGAAGAGCGGGTGGAAGGAGAAGCAGCGGCGCAGAAAGTCGTCCTTGATGAACTGGGCGACGTACTGGTAGTTGCTCAGGTACGACTTGAGGCGCATCAGGTCGGGGGCGACACGAAGCATGTCGCCGAAGTGCAGGAAGGGCTTGTCGGCCAGTTCGACGAAGCCCTTCTCGAAGATGGGCTGGGTACTGGCCATGAAATTGCGGTAGCCCTCGACGTCGGCGGGGTTGAAGCGGGCGATCTGCTGCGCCATGGCTTCTTCGTCGCCCGAGTAGTCGAAATGCTTGCCGTCGTTGTTGAAGAGCCGATAGTAGGGTTTGCAGGGGCGGAGTTCGAAGTAGTCCTCGCGGCGGCGTCCGGCTGCGCGCCAGAGGTCATCGAACATAAATGGGGCGGTGATCACGGTGGGTCCGGCGTCGAAGCGGTGTCCCTCGCGCTCGATGACGTAGGCTTTCCCTCCGGGCTGGTCGGACTTCTCGAAGAGCTCGACGCGGTGACCTTTGGCGGCCAGCCGGATGGCCGCGCTTAAGCCGCCAAGGCCTGCACCGATGATCATGATGTGCTGCTGCATAGCTTTCCTTACTCTGCATTCCAGACGGAACCGTCTACATTCCCCGCTGGTCCTGGCAACTGCACGAGGGCCAGCCAGGTCCTGTAAACAGGCTCTTACCAAACGCTTACGAAACACTCGCGCTGGCCTTACGTTTCGGCGCTACGCTATGCCTCAGGAAGCATCAGCGCCGGGCCTGAAACCCGCAGGCGCCCACGATAAGGAGCGAGCCATGTTCCGTAGCCTGTTCGGTGGCCGCAGTGCCGCCACCGCTGTCGCGACGATTACCGTGCCCGAGCTGAAGCAGCGCATGGATGCCGGTGAGCGCCTGTTCTTGCTTGATGTGCGCTCGGCCGACGAGTATGCCTACGACGGCCATATCGTCGGTTCCCACCTGCTGCCGCTGCCGATGCTCGCGCTCCGGCTGAACGAACTGCCAAAGGATACCCCGATCATCTGCGTCTGCCGCTCGGGCAACCGCAGTGGCGTCGCCGCTGAGCAACTGGTTCGCCAGGGCTTCAGCGATGTGACCAACCTCACCGGCGGCATGGTTGCCTGGGCCCGGGCCGGCCTGCCGATGAAGCGTGGGTAACCGCTGTGAAATGTGCTGCGCCCAGACTCGGTGGGCGCCGTATGACCATATAATACGCCCATGAGTAACACGGGCGTGATCCTCGTTGTCGACGACGAGGCCAGCATTCGTACCATCGCGAAAGCCTATCTTGAACAGGCCGGCTTTCGCGTGGTGTGTGTCAATAATGGCGCAGCGGCGCTGCACCAGGCCGAGGCGGATCCGCCCGACCTGGTGCTGCTCGATCTCAACCTGCCGGGTATGGACGGGATGGAGGTGGCCGCCCGGCTGCGTGAGCGTTCGGACGTCTACATCATGATGCTCACTGCGCGGAGCGAGGAGGCCGACCGGGTGGCCGGGCTGCGCATTGGCGCCGACGACTACCTGACCAAGCCGTTCAGCCCTCGTGAACTGGTGGCCCGGGTCGAAGCCATTCTACGCCGGCGGCGCGGCGCGCCCCAGCGCGATGGCGCGCTGCGCTTCCGCCACGTGACGGTCGACCCTGAGGCGCGCGAGGCGCTGGCCGGCGGCCAGGTGCTCGAGTTGAGCCCCACCGAGTTTGATGTGCTGCTGGCCCTGGCCCGCCACCCGAACCGCGCGCTGAGCCGCGAGCAGCTGATCGACCTGGTCTGGGGCGCCGACTTCTTCGGCACCGACCGGGTGGTCGACGTGTATGTCGGCCAGGTGCGGCGCAAGCTCGAGGCGGCCACCGGCGCCACGCTCATCGCTACGGTGCGCGGGGTTGGCTATCGCTTTGTGGATGAGCGCGCATGAGCGGTCGGTCAACGACGGTGCCTGCTCTGTGGCATCCCGAGCCCTTCGACTACGCGGCTCCCGAGCTTGTCGAGGGGCAGGGTACTCTCCGCGCGGGGTCTACCGCATCAGGAGGCGGAAGATGCGTCGTCTGGCTCAGCATGACCGGGCGGGTCGCATCCCGGATCACGTCGTTGATAGACTCATGAGTGGCTTCAAGCAGCTACGCTGGCAGCTGATCGCCGCCCAGATGCTGGTGGTGCTCGTGGGCGTGGTGGCGCTGACCATCGCCGCCAATCTGCTGGGGGCGCGCATCTTCGCCGCTGATCTGCATGCCCAGCTCGCCAGCATGCCCGTCGCCGACAAGGCGCTGGCCGAGGCCGCGTTGCTCGCCAGCTTCCGCCGGGCGATCAGCCAGGCCCTGCTGGCGGCCGCCGGCGCCGCCGCGCTGGTCGGGCTGGTCACCAGCGTCCTGCTGCTGCGCCAGATCCTGCACCCGCTCACCGAGATTGCGCGGAGCAGCCAGCGCATCGCCGAAGGGCGCTACGATGAACGGGTGGCCGTGCCGGTCAGCGATGAACTGGCGATCGTGGCCAGCAGCTTCAACCAGATGGCCGAAAGCCTCGAGCGTGTCGAGCAGCAGCGGGTGACGCTGATCGGCAACGTGGCCCACGAGTTGCGCACGCCGCTCACCGGCATCGAGGGCTACCTGGAGGGGCTGATCGATGGCGTGTTTACCCCCGAGCCAGCAGTCTTTGGCGAGATGCAGCACGAGGTGCGGCGCCTGCGCCGCCTGATCGATGATCTGCAGACCCTCTCGCACGTCGAGGCCGGCCAGGTCAGCCTGCAGCTGGCCGACGTGGACCTGGTGGCGGTCGCGCAGCGGGTGGTCAATCAGTTGCGCCCCCAGACGATCACCAACTGCCTGGAGCTGGCGGTGCTGCCCGAGGCGGCGCCGCTGCTCGTACGGGCCGATCCCGATCGCCTGGCCCAGATCCTGCTCAACCTGGTGGGCAATGCGGTGCGCTACACCCCTGAGGGGGGCTGTATCACCGTGCGGCTCGGCAGCGACGGGACGATGGCCCGTGCCGAGGTGATCGATACCGGGATCGGCATCCCGGCCGAGGAGTTGCCCTACCTCTTCGAACGCTTTTACCGGGTCGACCGCTCGCGTGCGCGTAGCAGCGGCGGCAGCGGCATCGGGCTGACGATCGCGCGTCACCTGGCCTGGGCCATGGGCGGCGAGATCAGCGCCTCCAGCCCCGGACCAGGCCAGGGCAGCACCTTTACGCTCACCCTGCCTCTGGCAGCCTGAGGGGCAACCAGGGCTCTCAGGGGTAGGGTTTTTGGGAGTTGCGCCCCCAGGCCCCGCATACCCCACCCCCCCTACCCCTGAGAGG
>JACAEO010000319.1 GCA_013388805.1 Chloroflexota bacterium | reverse complement strand
GGACGGGCGCGGTGGTCGGTGCAGGCAGCGGCGGAGAGGGCAGCATACTGGGCGCGGCCGTCACCCGCATGGCGGCCAGGTTGCCGCGGATGGTATAGGCCGCGACCGCGATGCGGCCCATCACCAGCACCAGGCTGATCAGCAGCGCGGCAACGAGCAGGCTCAGGGCCACGCGCCACCAGGGCCAGCCCCGGCGTGCGGCGCTCGGGCGGAGCGGGGCCGGCCTGGCGAGCAGCCGCCGGGTCGCCGGTGGGGGCCGCGCTGCCAGCGACTCCGGGGCCGGCGTGGCCAGCAGGGCCGCCAGCAGCCCCACGTCGCCGGGGTGCTCGCGGTAGGCGCGGCAGGCCGGACAGCGTGCCAGGTGAAAGCCCAGCGAGGCGCGCAACGGATCGGTTGACCCCGGCTGCACCCCTGCATCGATCAACCGCCGTGCCTCGGCGCACTCCATAGGTGGCTTGCCCTGGTGACGCCGGCTGCGTGCCGGACGTCTACAGCTTTGCGAGAAGCGTAAAGACTATTTGGGCTGTAGTATACCATTTCCCTCAAAACTTTGGTATGATGAGCCCAATTCCACTTTACACTGTGCTGCGCGATCCGGCGCTCGCCGCCGGGGTGTCACGTGGCGCTGGCGGCATGGCCGCCAAGGAGCACAAACGATGGCCCCACAGCGGTGGTTGCTGGCGCTGCTGATCCTGGCCTGCGCGGCTGGCCTCGCGCCCGCCCGGGCCCAGGCGCCGCAGAACAACATCGTCGTCGTCGACCCGGACCGGCCGCCGCGCAATCTGCTGAGCGACGAGGAGGTCGCGCGCATTGAGCGCCTGCAGACCGAGACGGTCACGCCGCTGCCGCTCAGCCCGGTGAGTCCCGACGACCAGGTCGTCCTGGTCGTCTCCGACGAACAACTGGGCTTGCTCAATCTGCGCGACGGCAGTTCGCTGGCGATCGATCCGGAGCGCTTCGGGAGCTTTGCGCCGCTGCCACTGAGCGGCTTCACCCGCTTCAGCTGGCTGGATGGGCGCACGCTCGGCGCGCTTGCGATCAACTTCGCGGCCGCCAGGCCAGAAGAGTCGTTCGTCAAGCTGCGCATCGACCGGGAGACACTGGCGATCAGCGCCGAACCGATCCCGCTCCCGGCTGACGCCGGCATCGTCTCGGTCGCGCCCGATCTTGACCGCTACCTGCTGGTGGTTCGGCCGCCCACCACGCCAGCGGACACGGGCACCATGGGGCTGACCCGCATCCAGGTCAGCCGGCCCGACCCTGGCGCGGCCCGCGCCGCGGCGCTCCCGCTGCCGCCCGGCCTGCAGCGCCGTGTCGCGCTGGCGCGCGCCAATCCGGCCTTCGAGCGGCTCTGGATGCTCCAGGAAGGCGAAGACGACGCGACGACTGCCAGCGCCACCCCGCAGACGCTCGATCTGCTGCTGTTCAGCCGGGTCGACGGCAGCGCCCGCTATCTCACCACCATTCCCGCGGCCTCGGTGCTGGCTGGCGAGACCTGGACCAGCGACTCCGCGCGGCTGGCCTTCTCGCTCTACGGGCTACTCGACCCGGAAAAGGCACGCTTTACGCTGGACGGCGCGCTGCTCTCCGAGCAGGTCTATCGCGACGTTACCGGCAATCTGGCGCCGGCTGAGAACCCGATCCTGCAGCACAATACCACCTATATCGTCGATTGGGCCAGCGGGCAGGTGCAGCTACTTCGCCCGCAGGACGCGACGCCGCCCATCCTCGCCGCTGCCGCCTGGGCGCCCGACCAGCGCACCCTGCTGGTGAAAGCGTGGCACCCCGCCCGGCTCAAAGGCCGGCGTTACCCGATCTACACGCCCCAGTTCTCTGAGCGCAGCTCGTACCGCTTCTACGACCTGGCCGGCACCGAGCTTGGCCGCCTCGAGAGCGACCTGTTCAGCAGTGGCGCCTTCGCCAGCGCCGCGGCCGAGTTTGTCTCACCGGACGAGATCATCTTTCGCGCGGCGCGGGGCACCGACCGCCACCCCTACCTCTACAACCGGGTCAGCGGTGAACTGCGCAACCTGGCCGACCGCGCCGGCTCGTACTACAACGTCGTTGCCACCAACCAGAGCCGTGAAATCGTCTTTATGTTCAGCTCCTTCAGCGAGCCGCCGGAGCTGTACCGCCTGGGCTGGGATGGGCGGGGCCTGACCCGGCTGACCTGGTTCAACGAGGAGTTGCGCCAGTTCGCCAACCTGCGCCAGGACCCGGTGCGCTTCACGCTGCGCGACGGGCAGGTGCGGGTGGGCGTCCTGATCCAGCCCGCCAGCGCGCCGTTCCCGCCGCGCAATGCGCCGCTGGTCGTCTGGCAAGAGGGCGGTCCGGGGCGCGCCATGGTCAATCGCTGGCTGACGAACGTGGAGAACCCCTACGCCCTGCTGCCGGCGCTGGGGCTGCCGCTGCTGGTGACCCCGCTGGCCGGGCGGGCCGGGTACACCCCGGCCAGCTTCAACGCCCTGGTGGACGGCAGCAACTTCGGCGCGAAGGACATTGACGAGCAGGCCGAGATCGTGCGTCAGGTGATCGCCCAGGGCTGGACGAGCCGGGGCAAGGTGGGCATCACCGGCTGCTCCTACGGTGGCTACTTCGTGCTCCAGAGCCTGGTGCGCCACCCGGAGCTCTATACCGCAGCCAACCCACAGTGCGCCTTTGTCGATCTGGTCACCGACTGGACACGCGGCTACGACCGGCTCGTGCCCTACCTGCAGGGGTTGCCACCCTACAGCATTCCCGAGGAGTACCGGAGCGACTCGCCGGCCTACAACGCAGGCCGCATCCAGGCGGCGGTGCTGACCTTCCACGGCAGCCAGGATTTCCTGCCGATCATCCAGAACGAGAACCTGCACCTGCAACTGGTAAACCGCGGCGTGGCGGCGCGCATGGTCAAGTTCCTGGGCGAGGGGCACGGCCTGAGCGAGCCGGCCAGCCAGCGCTACGCAGCCCAGGAGCAGGTGGCCTGGTTCCGTACATACCTGAAGTAGCCGTATCCTAAGCTATGAGGGACCCCGTATGTGCCCATCCCCCCAACGCCTGACTCCGGGACCGCGCTGGTCGATCCTCCTGCTGATCGGCACGATGCTCATCCTGGCCGGTTGCGGCGGGCCGGGTCGGACACCGACGCCGACACCCCAGGCGACCGCGCGCCCGACGCAGCAGATCACGGTGACGGTGCCGCCTGGCGGCGCCACGGTAAGCTCGCCAATCACGGTCAGCGGCAACGTCAGGCTGCAGCCGTTCGAGCGGAACCTCAACTACCGGCTCTTCGGCCCCGGTGAGGTATTGCTGGCCCAGGGCTACGTGACCACGGTCGGACCGGACGAAGGCCCTGGCAGCTTTGCGTTCACGATCAGCTATACGCTGGATCAGCAGGGACCGGGCCGGCTCGAGGTGTTTGAGATCGACGCGGCTGATGGCACGATCCGGGCGATCGCCTCGCTGCCGCTGGTGCTGAACCCGGGCCAGGCGCCCACACCCGGCGCGGAAACCCCGACCCCGGCGCCCTCGCCCACGCCGCTGCCGCCGCCCTCGCCCTCGGCACAGCAGCAGATCCTGATCGACTCGCCGCCACCCGGCACCGTCGTGGGCAGCCCGGTGGTGATCACCGGGCGCACCGCGAAGCAGCCCGCCGGCAACAGCCTCAGCTACGCCTTCCGCGACGCGGCGGGCGGCTTGCTAGGCAGCGGATCGTTCCCGGTCTCGGCCACAGCGGCCAGCACCGGCATCTTCAACGCCTCGCTCACCTTCAACCTGCCGCCGGGCGGGGGTGACATCAGCCTGGAACTGGTCGAGCCGGGGGCCGCCGGGGCGCCAGCCGTCGCCCGGACCACCCTGGCCCTGCGGGTAGCGCCGCCGCAGGCCATCCTGATCGACACACCGCCACCCGGCACCACGGTAGGCAGCCCGGTGGTGATCACCGGGCGCACCGCGCGCTATCCCTTCCAGGGGAATCTGGGCTACCGGGTGCTGGACGCTGCGGGGCGCGAGATTGGCCAGGGCACGTTTCCGGTGAGCGGCGACCCGGCGGGACCGAGCAGCTTCAACGCCTCGATCGGCTTCAACCTACCGCCCGCCGGCGGGCGCATCAGCGTCGAGCTCGTCGACCAGGACGCCACTACCAACCAGATCGCCGCCACGGCGCGGATCGAGCTGAACGTCGCGCCACAGCAACAGGCGATCATCATCGAGTCGCCGGCGGCCAACCAGCAAGTGGGCAGCCCGATGACCGTCGTGGGGCGGACGGTGCGCCTGCCGCTGGGCAGCCAGCTCAGCTTCCGCGTCCGTGACGCCCAGGGCCAGCAGATCGGTGCGGGCCAGTTCGGGGTTGCCGGCTCGCAGGACGGCGGCGGGCGCTTCAATGCCCAGATCTTCTTCAACCTGCCGCCCGCGGGTGGCGCGATCACGCTCGAACTGCTGGAGATCGACCCGGCCAACGGCCAGGTGCGCACCAGCACCAGCCTGCCGCTGCAGGTGGCCGGGCCGCCGCCCACGCTCACGCCGACCACGCTGCCGACACGCCAGGCGATCACCATCGAGACGCCGCCGACCGATACCGTGGTGGGCAGCCCGGTGGTTGTGACCGGGCGCGCCGCGTTGCCGCCGCAGTTTGGCGAGCTCTACTACGTGATCCGCACACCGGCGCGCGAAACGCTCGGCCAGGGCCGCTTCCCGGTGATCGCTGGCCCCGGGCAGGTCGCCAACATCCCCTTCACGGCCTCGATCAGCTTTGCCGAGCCGCCGCAGGGCGGGGCGATCATCGCCGAGGTCTACGACCGCGACGGCGCCGGCCAGATCATCGCCAGCGCCACGGTGCGACTCCAGGTCAACCCACGGCGCAGCACGCCCACCCCGACACTCTCTGCAGGCGGACAGGGCGGCACGCAGCGGATCACGATTACCGCGCCGCTCACCGATACGCTGGTGGGCAGCCCAGCAACGATTGATGGCATCGTCGCGCTGCTGCCCTACCAGGGCGAGCTGGACTATCGGGTCACCGACGCGGCGAACCGCGAGATTGGCGCGGGCGTATTCCCGGTCATCGGTCCCCGCGTCCTGGGCGACCCGATCACCTTCAGCGGACCGGTGAGCTTCACGCCGCCCACCGGGGGCGGCGCGATCACGGTGACGATCTTCGATCGCAATGAGAGCACCAACCTGATCCTGGCCGAGGCCTCGGTGCGGCTGCAAGTCGCGCCCGTCTACCCACAGCCGCGGGGGCCGTAATACCATTTCCGATTGCAGATTTTGGATTGCAGATTGCCGCACATGGCGTCACGATGAGCGATGACGGCAACGACAATGCGGAACTGCCAACTGGATTTGGTATAAGGCGGTGAGGTACGTCTTCACAGATCCCCGGGGAGCGCGGGCATCGTGCCCTCGAACACTGATGAGGAGGGAGCTATCACCTGAGCCAGTTTCGCATCGAAGGTGGCCCGCTGCCCCTGATGCTCTGCGAGCTCACGCAGTTCAGCCAATAGAGCCTCGTCGTAGCCGCTCGCCGTGCGCTGCACCAGCAAGGCCGGGATACTGGTCCAGAGCTGGGCCTCCGCTCGCTCGCGCTGCACACGCAGCTACTCCTGGTGCTCTGCGGCAACCTGGAGTTCGGCGAACGTGCGGCGTGGCGCTGTGGAGGTGGTGGGTTTGCCGGCCCCGCCGACCGCGCGCAGACGACGCAGCAATTCGATCCCAACGGGGGCTTCGCCCCGCGCCACGCGCAGCAGAAATGTGTCGCGCTCATCTGCGAACAAATGATCGCAGAGGACATCCAATCGCGCCGAAGGACTCGCGTCATGACTCTCCGTGTTGAACAACAGCCAGTTCCCCTGGTGGTGACTGCCGAGGGCGTGGTGCGTATCGAGGGAACCCGTGTGCCGCTCGAGACCGTGGTGCGCGCCTTTCACCTCGGGGCAACGCCTGAGGAGATCGCGCAGGATTATCCGAGTCTGACCCTGGCGCAGGTGTGAGCTGTGCTCGCCTACTACCTCTGGCACCGCGAGGCCGTCGACACCTATGGTGCCGAACGCGCCGCTGCCAGCACTGCGGCGCAAGCGGCTCACGAAGCGCAGTTTGACCCCACCGGTATTCGCGCTCGGCTGCTGGCTCGCAAAGCCGGTACGGAGCACGCGGCGTGAAACGGCTCGTCGCTGAGAACTTCCGTGGCGCGATCGTGCGCCGCCTCCTGCGGCGACGACCGGAGCTTGATCTGGTGCGCGTGCCCGCTGTCGGCCTTGGCGCGGCTGATGATCCAACCATTCTTGTTGAATGTCAACTAGAAATACCGACTCATGACAACTAAAACTGCCGGTTCCCGCCCTTCCCTCGTGACCCGCGAATGCCAGTTCCGTCGTCGTGTGTCCGCCCGTCGCGTACGCTCG
>JACAEO010000041.1 GCA_013388805.1 Chloroflexota bacterium | reverse complement strand
GCAGTCATAGAACATCCCTGGGAGATACGATGATGCGCTACCCTGGGCCGTATTGAAGCGGCGACCGGACATATTATACATCGCAGTCTGTTTCCAGATATGCCTGGTGAGAGATAACCGCTTACCAGTCGACGAGGTCGGCCAGGGCGAGCGGCTCGCGCCCCAGCGACCGATTCCAGGCGACTCAACCAGCCAGTGCCGGCAATGCCGTCCAGCCAGCCCGGCGCAATCCGACGGTTGTTGCGCACCGCCACGCCTGGACCTCCAGCACATCGTAGGCCCCTGGGCACGGCCCACCTGCTGCGCCCAACGCAGCATCACGGTGACCAGGCTGTCGTGAGCCTTACGGATCAGGCGATTGAACTGCGAGCGGTCGGGCAACCCGAGAAAGGCCAAACGCAGATGGCGCAGCGCAGAGCGCACAAACGCCCGCTCACTGGGGAACTGCTTCCATTGCGCTGCCATAGCCAGCGTCGCGACCTCGCTTTCGCTCAGGCTGGGCCTGGACCCGGGTCGAAGGGGCCTGGGCGGTGCTGCATTGATCGCATCGTCCACCTGCACATACCATGTCGTCAGAAAGGTGTCCAGATCCAGCATCGGTGTGCTCCATTCGTTGTCCAGATGCGGCACACACGCGCGAGGATCATACGGAAACCTTTTGTTATGGTCAAGTCCTGACTCCCACCAGGCATAATCTATTTGTACCGAATCTTGCCCGGCTCGCCATCCTGGTATACGATTGCCACTGAAACCTCCTGGGAGATCCTTTGAGGAGCGGTCCATGCCGGCACCGCCGCTACAGCCTGATATTCGCCGACGGATCAAAGATCGCCTCATGGAGCTATCGCCTCGAGCGTTTGAGCTGTTCTCAGGTGACTTGCTGACGTATGTGGGTCTCAGAAATGTCGCGGTCACGCGCTACGTCGGCGACGGCGGGGTGGACGCGCGAGGCGACCTGATCAGCGAGTCGCAGCTCGTGTGCGTGCCCACAGGCGTCCAGGTGAAGCGTCACCGTAACAATGTGCAGCGCTCTGACATCGATCGCTTCATTGGGGCGCTTGCAGGCCAGTACCGCCACGGTATCTTCATCACAACAGCCGGATATACCGAACAGGCGCGCATCAAAGCACAAACCTCACCCGTGTTGCGCGTGGATACGGTCACGGGCGACGATGTGGTCGCGCTGATGCAACGCCACCAGCTCGGACTGTCTGTCGCTGACGCCACTACGCTTGACGAGGATTACTTCCTCGGCTTCGAAGCTCAAGCCAGCACACGCCGGCTGTGTGAGGAGCGGGCTGGATACGCCGCCGATGGGGACAACCAGGCAGCGACAACGCAAGCCGTGGACGATCTGATCTCCCTGCGGGCGTTAAGCTATGAGCTGCGCGTCGACCTCTACACAGCCCGCGACTGGATCGAGCAAGGGCGGCTTCAACCTGACCAGACTGTTCAGCAGGGTCGCCGGGAAACCTACTTCTTCCGCCGTGATCGGGTCGAGCAGATTCGCCGTGAGCTGGTTGGCGCGGCTCGGCCCGCAACCGGGGCCGAGTGGCGACAGGAGTTTCTCGACTTCGCGCGCAGCCGTCGTCTGACGAAGTCGTACAAGCCGGTCATGCTGCGCGCGCTTCTGAAGCTGGTGGATCGTAACGGCGAGGTGCGACTGGACGACCTGGTGACGGAGTTTCATGCCTTCTACCTCCGGCGCCACCGCGATGGGCTGCCGGTAGAGTCTGGCGTGCCCTTGCTCGATGATCCAACCAGGGCCGACCATGAGGCTATCAAGCGGTTGATCGTCAAGCATCCGTTAGAGCGGTTCATCATTAAGGGCTTTCTACACTACGATTCGACCGAAGGCATCGTTAGATTTGCCCCACAATTATGGCATGAGCTACGATTTTATGAGTTAATTGATGTACAGCAAAGCATTGACGAGCAAATCCGTTACTACTACGAAAGAGGCTGGATATAGGTTTGCAATCACCGTCAAACTCAGCCGTCAGGCGCTGTACCGGGTCGGGCGTGCGCGACCTGACTCGCTGGGAGATGACGACCTGGCGCAGCGTAACGGATCACTGAACGGATCAGGTAGCAGATCATTGAACGAATCACCGAACGGATCACACAGTACCAACCCTGGCGAGGAGGGTTTGACCGCTCTGAGATGCGCAGAACGGCAGGTTGAGCCGCACACCGCGCTCAACGCATGGGATTCATGGGATGAAAGGATCGAAGGACATGGGATGCCGCGCCCAGCGCTGCGGAGTCGATCGGGGGCGGGGGCGGCGCCGAGGTGGCGGCCATCATCGTGGCCATCCAGGCGCGCTTCCCGCACGCCCAGGTCATCCCGCAGCCCCAGACCGCGATCGCGCGGGGGTATGCCCGCCTGGCACGGCGGCTCGGCCAGCCGAAGTGAAGTGAGGTTGCGATGAGTCAGCGGTGGCCAGGCAGAGCCCGACGGCAATCTGGGCCGTCGCGATATCGGTCATCCGCCGGGCAACGTAGAACATGTCGGTCATAGCCGACCCGGGGATGTAACCGGTGATACGTCCAGACTCGCATGACGCCCAGACCTGGCTCGCGTCGGTGACCCAGGGGTGCCGGTCGAGCAGCACATCGAGCACGATGTTCGTGTCAATCAGGACCCTCATACGCCGTATTGCTCGCGCCGACGCTCGTCAAGCCAGCGAGTGACATCGTCGTCAGAAGGTACAGGTCGATCCGTGGCGAGCAGTCCACGCGCCCGGCTCAACGTCAGTTGGCGGGTAGTGGGTTCAGGACCAGCGGGCGCCAGGGTCTTGAGCACGTCCTGGACCAGGATGAACCGCCGATCGGCTGGCCATTGGCGCACGATGCGCAGGATCGTCTCGTAATCAAGCGTCTGGGGAGTACTCATCGCAGCCCCTTTTCCAGATGTCACATGCGCTGCCAGGCATTGTAGCAGCCTGACGCGCCCGATGTGGGCCGTACCAGAAAGCGAAACGATGTCCACAGTGATGCGGCTCCTCCCGGTGCGAACAACAGCGGCACTACGTGCGGTGATCGACCGTGCCGGGCCGGTGCCGCTCCGCAGCGGCTCATGGTTATTGAGAAATTAATCCGCTATGTCAGGCTGGCCGTGGGGCTGAAGCCCCCGGCTATGGAATGCGAAGCCCGCCTGCGCGGGCTAGAGCGGATTATTTATTCAAAGACCATAAGCCTCGCGGCTTCTTCGGCAACGCATGCGGCAACCCGCTACGTTGACGCCTCATGGCTCCGTCCGAGCCGTGTCCCCGCAGGGACGGGTTGCACCAATGCGAGGAACACCCGAACTGTTTTACGCCGCGCAGGAGTTGGGCGCGGCAACCGACAACATTTCCTGCTGTTCAGGTGCGTCGCCCGAAGGCGAAAGCCAGCGAGCAACTCGCCTGACTGCTCGCCCGCAAGGACGGCGGCTTTCGCGGTGGCGCTTCCCCGCGCGTTTGCCCCCGTACGCTGCCGGCCGCCCGGTCTGGCTACATGCATGTGGCTCAAACCAGAGCGCCCGGCGGAACCCCCCGGGGGCTTGCCGATGCTTTATGGGGTGGCTCCCCGACCTGGATTCGAACCAGGAACCTACTGATTAACAGTCAGCCGCTCTACCGTTGAGCTATCGGGGAATGGCGCGTGCTCACGCCTGCGAGTATAGCACAGCTCCCCGGTGTGCGCAAATGCTCCTGGCCCGGTAAGTGTCCCCTCTCAGGTGGAAGGGGTAGGGGGGTGGGGTATGCGGGGCCTGGGGGCGCACCTCCCAAACACCCTCCACCTGAGAGGTGGATGTCCCCCCGGGTCTCACGGATTGCTGCAAGGCCTGCCGTCAGCTATCATGGCCGGGCGATCATCGGCCCCAGGAGGCATCCCATGACAGCGCCAGGCGCTGCAGGTACAGCCCGCCCGATCGATTATCGCGCCCTGACGGAGGTGGCGCTGCCTGGCGGCACCGCTACGCTGCTGCTGGTCAAGGGGCTGCGCGGCCAGCTCGACTACTACATCCATCCGCGCTACACGCTGCTCGCCGTCGCCAGTGCTCTGGTCTTGCTGCTGATGGCCGGCGCTCGCCTGCACGCTGTCTTCAGCGAGCGGCCCACGCGCGGGCCGGGCTGGGTCGCGCTGCTGCTGGCCCTCCCGCTGCTGCTAGGGACGCTAGTGCAGTTCCAGGCGACCTGTTCGGGCATCAGCGCGACCTCGACCGTGTCCAGATGCGCCGCGCCCAATCTACAATCGCAAATCTGCAATCTGCAATCGCACCAGTGCCGGCCCAGCCGCTTGGAGCCAGCACCCTCGCAGGACGCGGCTTCGCCCCGCAGGCGCCAGTGGTGGCGCCCGCTGGCGCCTGGCAGCTCAGGGATAGCGAGGATACGCGGCGCTGGAACCTGCTTGAGTGGTCGCTTGCGCTCACGATGCACGGTGACCAGCTTGCCGGGCAGCAGGCCGATGTGGTCGGCTTTGTCTTCCACGAGCCGGGCCTGGGCCCGGATGCCTTCTATGTGACGCGCTTCGTGATCACCTGCTGCGCCGCCGATGGCGCCGCGGTGGGCCTGCCTGTGCTCTGGGCAGATGGCGGCACCCTGGCCCCCGATAGCTGGGTGCGGGTCCACGGCCGTATCGAGACGTCCACGCTCGCCGGGCGGCCCCAGCTGGCGATCGTTGCTACCCGGGTCGAGCCCATCGCGCGGCCCGCGTACCCCTACCTCTATCCCTGAGCGGACGGCACCGCTCGGCACGAGCGCAGATACACGTTCAGTGCCACGCCAGCCAGCAAGGTGAGCTGAAAGCAGAGCAGTACCATCAGGGCCACCGTGCGGCGGCGGAAGGTGCTGGTCAGGAGGAGGGTGCTTTTTATGTCAATCATCGACCCGAACACCAGGAAGGCCAGGATGGCGCCCGGGCTGAAGGTGCTGGCGAGGGCTAGCGCCACGAAGGCATCAACCGTCGAGCAGATTGAGAGGACGACCGCCAGGGCGATCATGACCAGTACCGAGAGCACCGGCCCGCTCCCGAGCGCCAGCAACGCCTGCTGGGGTACGAGGGTCTGGAGCGCCGCGGCCAGCAGGCTGCCGGCGATGAGGTAGCGTCCCATCTCAAAGAACTCGGCGGAGGCATGGGTGAGTATCTGGTGGAACGCGCCCCACTGGTGCTCGTGCGCGTGGTCATCGGGGTGCGCCCCCTGGCTGACCGCCGGCAGCACCACCGTCGCAGGATCGCGCGGCGTTCCCAGCAGCAGCCCGACGATCACCGCGAAGAGGATGGTCAGCCCGGCGCGCCAGGCCACCATCTCCCAACTCCCGAAGGCGACGAAGGTGGCCGCCAGTACCACCGGGTTGATCACTGGGGCCGCGAGGACGAAGGCGATACCGGCAGGTAGGGCGGCACCCTTGGCGATCAGCCGCCGGGCAGTGGGGATGGAGCCGCACTCGCAGACGGGAAAGGCCAGCCCGAGGATCGATCCGGCAACGGCAGCCAGGAGCGGATTGCGCGGTGACCAGCGCTGCACCTGGGCTGCGGATACATACAGGCGTCACGATGAGCGATGACGGCAACGACAATGCGGAACTGCCAACTGGATTTGGTGTAACCTCTTGCGGCGCCCCGGACGCAACAGCCCACGAACGCCAGCGCTCTGATGTCGCGGTGCGCAGCATTATACATCAGCGAGCACGCGGAGGGCGTGGCTGAGCACGACACGCCCATGCCAGGTGCGCCCGTGATGGAGGGAACGAGCTCAGGCGGTGGGCACGCCACGCCCGATCCAGCGCAGTAGGAGCAGGACCAGGGCGGCAATGACCAGCAGGACCAGCGAGAGGCCCAGGGCGACCCCCAGGTTCGTCTCGAAGCCGACGAAGATCGCCAGCGGTATCGTCTGGGTCCGTCCCTCCATGTTTCCGGCAAAGACAATCGTCGCCCCGAACTCGCCGAAGGCCCGCGCCCAGGCCAGGATCAGCCCGCTCCCCAGCGCGCGCCGGGCGAGCGGTACCATCACGTAGCGAAATAGCTGGACCTCATTGGCGCCCTCAACCGCCGCGGCCTCGCGGAGCTCCGGCGCGACTGCGGCAAAGCCGAGGCGAGCGGTGCGCACGTAGAGCGGACCGGCCACAAATACCTGGGCCACCACCACGGCCGCCGTGGTGAAGGGCAGCCGCAGGCCGACGAGGTCCAGTGGTCGCCCCAGGATCCCGTTGCGTCCAAAGGCCAGCAGGAGCGCGATGCCGGCGATCAGCGGCGGCAGGACCAGCGGCAGGTCGATGATCAGCTCGACCCAGACCTTGCCGCGAAATGACCAGCGCGCCAGGACGTAGGCCAGCGGGGTGCCCAGCAGCAGCAGCACCCCGACGCTGATGCTGCTTGTCAGGATGCTCAGGCTGATCGCGCGTTGTAGCGACGGGTCGCGCAGGAAGGTCAACAGCTCGTTGCTGAGCGCGGTCCAGATCAGGACGGCCAGCGGAAGCGCCAGCAGCGCGACCAGCAGCGCGCCAATACTGGCAAAGACCCAGGCCCAGCGCGGGCGCGCCGGACCCGGGTCCGCCCGTACACGCTCGGCCCGGTTCATGGCCCCGCGGGCAGGAAGCCTTGCGCGGTGAGCACCGCCTGCCCTTCTGGCGCGAGAACCGAGGCGACGAAGGCGGCGGCTTCCTCAGGATGCGGCGCCGCCGTGACCGGTGCGATGGTGAAGACGACGATCACATTGGCCTCGTCTGGGATCGCCAGCGTGGTCAGGGTTGGTGCAGCAACGGCATCGGACACGTAGACGATCCCGGCATCGGCCTCGCCAAGGCTGACTTTGCTGACGATCGGCTTGACCCCGACCTCCTGCGAGACTACATTGGCCAGGACCCGGGCTTTGAAGTCGGGCGCGATGCTGGCATTCAGCTTGTCGAGCATGCTCAGCGTCGCGCTGCCAATCGGGATATCGGGGGTGCCGATCAGGAGCTGGACACCCGGCTTCGCCAGGTCGGCCAGGCTCTCGATCTGGGCAGGGTTGTCCGGCGGCAGGATGACGATCAGCTTGTTCCGGGCGAACACCTGCACCTGATCGGCGACCACCAGTTGCTGTTCTGCCGCCAGATCCATGTCCTTGCGGCTGGCCGAGATGAACACATCCGGGGTCGCGCCCTGCTCGAGCTGTGCGCGCTGGGTTGGCGAGTGGCCCAGCTCGAATGCGACGGTGACGCCCGCGTTGGCCGCCTCGAAGGCCGCGCCAAGCTGCCGCGAAGCTTCGGTGAGCGCCGCGGGGGCGAAGACGTTCAGCGTGACTGGCGCGGCGGAGACAGCGGTCGCTGGCGCCGGGGTGGGCGGCGCGGTGGGCGCCGGGGCGCTGGTGGCGACCGTGGTCGCCGGCGAGACGGGCGGCGCCGTGGGCGATGCGCCGCAAGCGGCCAGCAGCGCCAGGCCCGTCAGCAGGAGTGGCAGTGATCGGCGGAGCATCGGCAGTTCTCCGGATCAGTAGTCGAGGATCTTATCGGCGTCGAGGATGAGCTGGGCGAGTGCCTCGTCGTCGGCAGCGATCGCAGCGCCCGGGCGCAGCGTCTCGGCGCTCAGCCCGATCGCGCCAGCGCAGTGCGGGCAGACGAGCGAGGTGCCGCCGGCCTGGACGAACTGGTCGTAGAGCTCGCTGAGCGCCTTGCCGCGGCGCGTGACCAGATCGAGCGGCTGGCGCGTGTCAACCACCCGCGCGCCCTCGAGATCGAGCAGCAGGGTCACCTGCGCGCCCTTTGCCTGGAGGGTCGCGCCGAGTCGCAGGGCCATCGCCGTCGCCGTCAGATTGTCAGCCGCGTGGGTCAGGTGGATCACGATGCGCTGGGCCATGTCGTTGTTCCTTTCTCTCTGCCTATGCATGTGCAGGTCACGTCAGGGGCGGTACCATCGTGTGCGCCGCGCTGTCACGAGAACGCGACCCAAACGCTCGGCGTGGATGCGGGCAGCGCCGCGTTCCAGGCGAGCTTGTGGCAGCAACACAGCGCTGAAGACCGGCGTATCAGGCAGGTGTGAAACAATGCCTGATCAGGCCATCGTGGCGGGGCAGCACAAGGGCGGACGGTTCAGGCGACGGCAGGGCGTGGGGGAGGGGTCGGGGGCGCCAGGGCCAGCGAGCGCGGGCGGAGGGGGGAGCTGGCAGCCACAGCGACAACAAGGACAGCAGCCAGCGTCATCACGCGGGTCGGCGGGCTCAGCATTTCGTAGAGGGCGCGCGGCGTGGGAGCGGTGGGCAACGGGGTCGTGGAGGCTGTGCCCGCGCGCAGCGTGCCATGCTCGCCACAGAGGAAGTAGCTGATCGCCGGCCGCTCGGCGAGGAACTGGCGGATGGCGCAGTGGACGACACAGCTGAGCGGGTTGAGCAGCCCGAGGGTCAGCCCCAGCAGCAGTGCAACGACACGCGGTGTCCAGCGCGCACAGCGGCAGGCCAGGCCACGACCATCCGGCGCGGGCCACAGAACGGATCGTTCGCCTGGCCAACAGGTCATCACGGCGGTCATTATACCTGAAGCGGAGCGCGTGATGGTGCCCGAACGATACATGTTCAGCATTTAGGAACCCCCGCAAACCTGGGAGCGCGGGCGCTCCCGCGCGCGGGTGAGGCCTGCGCTGAGCCTGAGGGGGATGTTGTTGGGGGGGGGGGGGGGGGGGGGGGGGGGGGGGGGGGGGGGGGGGGGGGGGGGGGG
>JACAEO010000221.1 GCA_013388805.1 Chloroflexota bacterium | reverse complement strand
GTTGATGCCGCCGCGTACCTCGTTGGTGAACCGCGGTGTCGGGTTCCACCGCCAGCCCACCGACGCCCGCCGGGCGTCGGTGCCCCACCCACGCGCCCACGCGCGCTGCCGTACGCCCCCGCTTGCCCTGTGCGGCGTCACGGCGCCCGCCCGCTGGAGGGATCCATGCTCGGTTCCTTTGTCCCCATCCTGATCCTGTTCCTGATCGCCGCCTTTATCGCTGTCTTCGTGATCACCTTCTCGGCGCTGCTCGGGCCGAAACGCAGCAGCCCGCGCAAACTGGCACCCTACGAGTCGGGTATGGAACCGATCGGCCCGGCGATCCGCCGCATCCCCGTGAAGTTCTATGTCGTCGCGATGCTGTTTATCGTCTTCGATATCGAGGTGGTGTTCTTCTATCCCTATGCGCTCGTCTTCCGCGAGCTCGCGGTGCCGGGCCTGATCGCGATGGGAATCTTCTTCCTCATGCTGGTGGTCGGCTTCGTCTACGAGTGGCGGAAAGGGGCGCTGTCATGGGAATAGAAGAGAAAGCCGGCGACCTCGGCGTGGTCACCACCTCCCTTGAGTATGTGGTGAACTGGGGCCGCACCAACGCGATGTGGCCGCTGCTCTTCGGCCTGGCCTGCTGCGCGATCGAGATGATGGGCGCCCAGAGCGCCAATTATGACCTGTCGCGCTTCGGTATGGAGATCAACCGCGCCTCGCCCCGCCAGGCCGACCTGATGATCGTCGCCGGACGGGTCAGCCGTAAGATGGCCCCCGTCGTGCGCCGGCTCTACGACCAGATGAGCGATCCCAAGTGGGTGATTGCCATGGGTGATTGCGCGGCCTGTGGCGGGATCTTCAACAATTACGCGATTGTCCAGGGCGTCGATGAGGTGGTGCCGGTCGATGTCTATGTCGCCGGCTGCCCGCCGCGCCCCGAGGCGCTCATCCACGGCATCATGCTGCTGCACGAGAAGGTCAAACGCGAGAAGATCAGCGGCAAGAAGGAGGAGCCGATCGTGCTCAGTCAGCCGCTGCTGCAGGTTGATGTCGCGAAGAAGTAGGGCTGCAGCCGCTGTGCGTGCCCTCCATCACGCTAGACAGGCCACCTATGGATCATCAGAGTCTGCTGGCCCGCATCACCGCGCAGCTGCCCGATGCACTGATCGAGAGCGCGGAGTTCCGCGGCGATCTGAGCCTCGTGGTGCGCCCCGAGCGCTACCTCGAACTGGCTCGCTGGCTGCGCGATGAGCCGGACCTGGGCTATACCTTCCTCGAGAATCTCTGCGGCGTCGATTACCTGGGACGCGACCCGCGCTTCGAAGTGGTGGTCCACCTGGTGAGTATGCAGCACCTGCACCGCGTCTGCCTCAAATTGCGCCTCCCCGAGGCCGAGCCGCATGCGCCATCGCTCACCGCGCTCTTCCCCACCGCCAACTACCAGGAACGGGAGGCCTACGACCTGCTCGGCATCAGCTTCGATGGGCACCCCTCGCTCAGGCGCATCCTGCTGCCCGATGACTGGGTCGGCCACCCGCAGCGCAAGGATCATCCGCTCGTTGAAGAGGAGATCGCCTTCAGCTTCAACCAGGAGCGGATCTACGCCCATAAGCCGTTCGCGAACGAGTAATGAGGCGTCGCCCATGACACTCCAGATCCCTACGCCCCACGAGATTACCGAACCGGCCATCGCCGGTACGTCGGATACCATGGTGCTCAACATGGGGCCGCACCATCCGAGCACCCACGGCGTGCTCCGGCTCGTGCTGGAGCTCGATGGTGAGGTGGTGGTCAACGTTGCCCCCGATATCGGCTTCCTCCATACCGGTATCGAGAAGACGATGGAGAGCAAAACCTACCAGAAGGCGGTGGTGCTGACCGACCGGATGGACTACCTGGCCCCGCTCTCCAACAACCTGGCTTATGCGCTCGCCGTCGAGAAGCTGCTGGATGTCGAGATCCCCGAGCGCGCTCAGGTGATCCGCGTGCTGCTGGTCGAACTGCAGCGCATCTCCTCGCACCTGGTCTGGCTCGGCACGCATGCCCTTGACCTGGCCGCGATGAGCGTCTTCCTCTACGCCTTCCGTGAGCGCGAGCAGATCCTCGATATCTTCGAGCTTGTCTCCGGCGCGCGCTTGATGACCAGCTACATCCGCATTGGCGGCCTCGCCTATGACCTGCCGGCTGATTTTTTGCCTACGGTTGATGCCTTCCTGCAGATCATGCCCGCGCGTATCGATGAGTATGAGGCGCTGCTGACCGGGAACCCGCTCTGGCTCGAGCGCACCGTGGGTGTCGGCGTGATCGATGGCGCGTCGGCCGTGGCGCTCGGTCTCACCGGCGCGAACCTGCGCGCCACCGGTGTGCCCTACGATGTGCGCAAGGCTATGCCCTACTCTGGCTATGAGAGCTACGACTTCGAGATCCCGGTCGGCAAGGCCGGCGATACCTATGACCGCTACCGCGTGCGGATGGCCGAGATGCGCCAGAGTGTGAAGATCGCGCGCCAGGCCTGGGAACGCCTGAGCCAGATGGGCCCCGGCGACTACCAGACCCGTGACCGCAAGGTGGCCCCGCCGCCCAAGAGCGAGATCACGCAGAGTATGGAGTCACTCATCCATCACTTCAAGCTCTGGACCGAGGGCTTCAAGCCGCCGCGCGGCGATGCCTATGTCAGCATCGAGAGCCCCCGCGGCATCCTGGGCTGTTATGTGGTCAGCGATGGCGGTCCGAAGCCCTGGCGCGTCCACTTCCGCGCGCCCTCGTTCATCAACCTGCAGGGCCTCGCCCAGATGGCAAAGGGCCGCCTGGTCGCCGACCTGGTCGCGCTGACCGCGAGCCTCGACCCGGTGCTCGGCGAGGTTGACCGCTGACGATTGTCGCTGTCTGGCCTGGCGCACGCGCCGATCACAAGCTTACACCCTTATGCTCCAAGATACACACACGTCCGAGATTGAGGCCATCCGCGCCCGCTTTGCCTCGCCGCGCAGCGCCGTGCTGCCGCTGCTCTACCTGGCCCAGGATAGCTATGGCTATCTGAGCGAGGCGGCGATCCGCGAGGTCGCCGCGATCCTCGATCTGCCACCGACCGATGTGTTCGAGGTGGTCGGCTTCTATACGCTCTTCTACGATCGCCCGGTGGGCACCTGGGTGCTGCAGGTCTGCGACGATGTGCCCTGCTGCTACCTCGGCGCCGAGGAACTGATCGTAGCCCTTAAGCAGACGCTGGCGATCAGCGAGGAGCAGACCACCGCCGATGGCCTGTTTACCCTGCAGCGGGTGAAATGCCTCGCCGCCTGCGACCGGGCGCCGGTGCTCCAGGCTAATCTCGACTACATCTACGACGTGACGCCCGAGCGCGTGCAGGCGCTGCTGAACAACCTGCGCGCCCGGGCCGCCGAGGCGAAACAGCGCGGCGTGAGCGGCCGCTTCGCCGAGGATTTTGCCTGGGGGCCCGATGGCGCCCTTATCCAGATCGATCGCGCGGCGCCGTACCAGCCCCGCCAGTTCTCGGAGCAGGCCCCGCCTGCCCCATCCGGGCCCACTGTCCCACCCGAGATCGACGCCGGCCACGATCGGCCCTCCGACCCCCGCGTCTCGCCACTCTAGCCCTGGCGCGGGCAGCCCGCCCCCGGCAAGCCCATCGTACGCGTGGCCTGGCACGGTGACCCTGGTGCAGCGGGAGGGGGCGTAGAAGGGCGAAGCCCTCCCCGTACGGCCGACGACGCATTGGCTGCGCCAATGCGT
>JACAEO010000401.1 GCA_013388805.1 Chloroflexota bacterium | reverse complement strand
GGGGCTGGGGCGCCGCATGCGCTTAGGTGGAAGGTATTTGCTCTCGTAGCCTATGTTCACGTTAGGCCCCATACGCGGGGCGCACAACGCCGCGATGAAAACAGCGGCAGCTTATCGGCTATCGGCTATCGGCTATCGGCTATTCTCACCTCAGTCGAGGGTAACGACAATCTGCCCCTGCTCGATCTGCACGGCGCGCACCGTGCGCCCGGCGCTGGCGAGGATACTGTTCAGCTCATCCTCTACCGGACGCACCAGTTCGTTGACGGCGATCACCAGGCCGAGCGCGCCGGACAGCTGTGGGTTCTGGGCGACGACCCGGCCATCGACAAGCGCCAGTTCGGCAGTGGCAAGCGTATCCTGGCCAAGGACGGTCAGCGTCACCTGAACCTGCTCCGGCACAAAGCGCACCGTAATGCCATCGATCGGGCGCCGACCGGCGATGCGCTCGGCGATGCGGCGGTTCAGCTTTTCCTCGGTGACGGTGATCGTACCGCTCGGCAGGGCCGCGACCACGTCCTCGACCGAGCGGGGGGCTTCCGGCGCGCTGATGGGCGGGGCGACGAACGGGGTGGGTTGGGCGACTGGCGGCGCGTCCGTCAGCGGGGCGGGGCTGGGCACGACTCCGGGCAACGCGGCTGGCTCCGTGGGGGCGAGGGCGGCGGTGGGGGCGGCGGGCGCCACCACAGCACGCACGATGCTCCGGCTATCCACCGGTGCGGGTGCGGCAGCGGCGGGCGCGGCCGCGGTGGGCGGCATTGCTGTCGCCGCGGGGACGATCGCGCCCGGGGCCGCGGACGGAGCGACGGCGGGTGCAGCGCGTTCGGCGGACGCAACGATCGCCACGCCGGGCGCCACAGCGGGAGCGGCGGCGGGGGCGGTGGGTTCGCCCACCAGCGCGACCAGCACCTCGCGCGCCACGGCCTCGTTGAGCTCGCGGCTGACCTGGCGGCCGAGATAGGCGCTGAGCAGAGGCCGGAACACGCCGAAACCCAGCACCAGCAGCCCGGCCAGCACCAGCAGCCCGGCCAGCAGCCGCCGCCACGAGACCTGGATTGTCACTTCCCACTGCCCGGCAGGCTGGCCCACGACTCACTCCGCCGCTGGGTGCACGGGAACATCCCGGCTGATCCTTCCGAGGATAGGCCGGCGGAATAAATCGTGACGAACGAGCGGCGCCCTGCTCGTGAACAGGCTGTTAGTACGAAATGATCACCCGCGTGCCCACATCGGCCCACTCGTAGAGCCACTGGGCGTCGTCGATGCGCAAATTGATACAGCCGTGCGACGGACGCGCCCCGCTGCCGTGGCTGTTGTGCCAGTAGGTGCCGTGCAGCGCCACGCCACCCACGACGTACTGCACCCACGGGATGTTCGGCACTTCCCAGCACTCACCGCCCATACAGCCGGTCATCGTCTGCATATCGTACTTCGCGTAGATGGCATAGTCGCCGACGGGGGTGTTGAAGCCGTCGCGCCCGGTGGCCACCGGCGCGCGAAAGACGAGCAGGTCACCTTCGTAGGCGCTGAGCCACTGCTCGCTCAGATTGACCTCGATCCGGCGCTCCCAGATCGCCGGGTCCCAGGTGAGCGCGCCCGTCAGCTGGGGCACGGGCGCGATGTTGAGGCCGCGGAGCTGGGCAAGCTGGCGCCCCAGGTCGGCGATCTGCACCTCGAAGAGACTGTTGAGGTTGAAGCCGTTGGCCGCCTGCATCATCTGGAAGAAGGGCGCCAGGTCCTCGGGGTAATAGACAAACTTGGCGCGCTCAAAGTACTGGACGGTGCGCTCGCCCTCGTCGACCGCCTCGCTGAGCGGATAGCCGAAGAGACGCATACCGCCGCGCTTCTCCCAGACGTTGAAGAACTCGCCCCAGAGGCTGTGGCGAGTCTCGGGGAAGTAGCCGACGCCATTTTGCGGATCGTCAATTCCGCCGGGCATGCCCTGAATGTCGAGGATCTCACGCCCGATCAGGCCCAGTTGCACCTGATCGGGCGTGCCGGCGTGCTCGGGGCTGTACTCGAAGCGGGCACGCTCGAAATACTGGACGATGCGCCCCTGCTCGACGAACTCCTCGGTGAGCGGGTAGCCGAAGACGTGGAGCTGGCCGTTGGCGCGCCAGAAGTCGAGGAAGCCACTGCGATTGCTGAGGTGGTGCCCGGTCTCGGGGAAGAAAATCGTCTGCAGCAGCGGCAGTTGCGCCGGGTCGACGCTACCGAGTTGCTGGGCAATGGCAGCGCGGCGGCTGGCTTCACGGGCCTGGGCGGCAACGATGGCGGCACGGGCCTCGCGGTAGCTCACGGGCGCGACGAAATCGGCGGCGGGGTGGCGCGCTGCAACGGTGCGGGCCCAGCCGGTGCCCACGGATACGGTCAGCACGATCAGCGCCAGGGTGAGCACGGCGGTCAGGCGGCGGATACGCATACACGGCCCTCGAACATATGATCTACAAACAGCTTTACAGTTGTAGCTGTCTGCACAGGAGATTTTTCCCATTATATACAAGAAGAACGCTGAAGCATAGGGGTTCTGGCGGCGATTCGTTGTAATGAAAAAAACTATCCGCTACGACAAGGTGGGTGTTCGATGGTGTTGGCGGC
>JACAEO010000244.1 GCA_013388805.1 Chloroflexota bacterium | reverse complement strand
GCCGCCAACACCTCCCAACAACCACGTCGTGGGGTGTGGTACGATAGGTGGCTGAAGCAGCAGTCAGCGGGCAGCGGCGGGAGGCGCGAGATGATCCTGGCGATCGTGGGCATGGCCGGCTCGGGCAAGAGCCAGGTGACGCGGCGGCTGGCGGAGCAGGGGCTGCCGACGCTCCGCTTTGGGGCGATCATCATCGACGAGGTGCTGGCCCGTGGCCTGTCGATCACGCCCGAGCACGAGCGCCTGGTCCGCGAGGAGTTGCGCGCTGCCCACGGCATGGACGTCTGCGCCCAGTTGTCATTGCCACAGATCCGCGCGCTGCGCGCCGGGCACCCGGCGGTGATTATCGACGGCATGTACAGCTTCAGCGAGTACAAGACGTTGAAGCGCGCGTTCGCTGATGAGCTGGTCGTCGTCGCGGTCTTTGCGCCACGGGCGCTGCGCTACCAGCGTCTGGCCGAACGCGCCGAGCGCCCGCTCACCGCGAGTGAGGCCGAGGCGCGGGACTATCAGGAGATCGAGCGCATCGAAAAGGGTGGCCCGATCGCGATGGCCGACCATCTGATCGTCAATGACAGCGACCTGGCGACGCTCAATGACCGCGTTGATGCGCTGTATGCGCTGCTTATGGGTTGATGGAACTACCGATTGACAGCCTGATCGCTGCTGCGCGGCAGGCCGCTGTGCTGGCCTACGCGCCCTGCACCGGCCGCCAGGGTGGGGCGGCCCTGCTGGCCGAGGATGGGCGCATCTTTGCCGCCGGCAATCTCGAGATCGTCAACTTCGCCTCGAGCGTCTGTGCGGTCAAGGCCGCCCTGGTGAAGGCCTGCTCCGAAGGTGCGCGCCGCTTCGTCGCGCTGGCGGTGGCCGGAGCGGGCCCCGATACGCCCTATCCCTGCGGCGACTGTCTGCAGGCGCTTGCCGAGTTCGCCCCCGGGCTGCTGATCATCGCCGAGACCAGCCCCACGCAGGCCGTCCCGCTTGCCGCGCTGCTGCCCGACGCCTTCGGTCACGACTGATCCTGCCGTGGTGGTAAAGCGGTCTCCTGCTGTGTCAGAGCGAGGCTGCGGACGACCTCGACGATCAGCTGGTGCTCCTCGCGTTTGATCCGCTCGTGGAGTGTGTCGGCGGTGTCGCCCGGCAGGATGGGCACCTCGGCCCGGGCGAGGACCGGGCCGTCGTCCACGCGGGGGGTGACGCGGTGAATGGTGCAGCCGGTGACGGTCAGGCCGTGGGCCAGGGCATCGCGCACGACGTGGGCCCCGC
Source organism: Chloroflexota bacterium (assembly GCA_013388805.1). Classification (GTDB taxonomy): domain Bacteria; phylum Chloroflexota; class Chloroflexia; order Chloroflexales; family Chloroflexaceae; genus JACAEO01. The sequence continues at coordinate 12,528 of JACAEO010000244.1, read as the reverse complement.
GCAGCGCGGGGATGACCAGGCCGCTGCTGGTGGTGTAGCTTGCGCCGCCGTCATCGGGGAGCAGGGCCGGGTGCTGGTTGATCACGCGCTCCGGGAAGCGCTGGAGAAACGCCGGCGAGAGGATGCGCATAAAGCCGGCCAGCACGATCAGATCCGGGCTGAAGAGCTCAACAATACCGGCGAGCCGCTGCTCCCACGCGCTGCGGGCGGCCGCGCGGGCGGGGCCGGGCGGCGCGGGCGGCAGTGGCACAAAGGCAGCGGCGACCTGATGGGTCAGGGCGCGCTGCAGCCCGTAGGCATCGGCGCGATCGCTGACGACCAGCGCCACCCGCGCCCCGAGTGTGCCAGCGCGCTCGGCGTCGAGCAGGGCCTGGAGGTTGGAGCCGGAGCCGCTGAGCAGGACCGCGATCTGGTACATGCTACTCTGCGCCGATGTCCTTGCGGTAGTGCTTGCCCTCAAAGGCGACGCGCTCGGCAATCTCGTAGGCCCTGGCCCGGGCGCGGGCCAGCGTCGAGCCGAGCCCGGTCACGCCGATCACCCGCCCACCAGCGGTGCAGAGCCCGGCGGGGCCGATCGCGGTGCCGGCGTGGAAGATCAGCACCTGCTCGTCGTCGACGGCCTCGACGCCGCGGATCGGGTCACCGGTGCGGGGCTTGCCCGGGTAGCCCTCGGCGCAGAGCACGACACACACCGCGTAGCCCTTGCGCCGGCGCAACGTCTCCGGGTGGAGATTGCCCACGGCACAGTCGTAGAGCACCTCCAGGAAGTCACCCTCGAGCAAGGGCAAGACGGCCTGTGCCTCCGGGTCACCGAAGCGGGCATTGAACTCGAGGATGCGCGGTCCCGCTCTGGTCAGGATGACCCCGGCGTAGAGGACGCCGCGGAAGGGCGTGCCACGGGCAGCCAGTTCGTTCACGACGGGCTGCATACAGGAGTTCACGATCTGGTCGAGCAGGGCGGGGGTGACCTCATCGACCGGGGCGACCACGCCCATACCGCCGGTATTGGGGCCGGTATCGCCCTCGCCCAGGCGTTTGTGGTCGCGGGCAGTGGGCAGCGGCAGCAGGCGCTCCCCGTCGCAGAGGGCCATCACCGAGAGCTCACGCCCCTCCAGGCGTTCTTCGAGCAGCAACCGCTTGCCGGCGGGGGTGGCGCCGAGCCGCGCGATCGCTGCGAGGGTGGCCGGCAGATCGTCGGCCACGACCACGCCCTTGCCCAGCGCCAGGCCATCGGCCTTGACCACCCAGGGCTGGCCGCTCTGCTGGGCGAAGGCTGCGGCCTCAGCCGGCGAGTCGAAGACATGCGCGGCAGCGGTGGGCACGCCAGTGGCCGCCATGATCTCCTTGGCGAAGGACTTGCTGCTCTCGATGCGCGCCGCCGCCGCTTTTGGGCCGAAGGTCGGGATGCCGGCGGCGGAAAAAGCGTCGGCGATCCCGTCAGCCAGCGGATTGTCTGGCCCAACGACCACCAGGTTGATATCCTCGCGCTGCCCCAGGTCGACCAGCGCCTCGAGGTCGTTCAGTGGGAAGGGCACATTCTGGCCATAGCGCCCGGTGCCAGTATTGCCGGGTACACTGAGCAGTCGCGTGAAGTGCGACGAGCGGGCGATCTTCCAGGCAAGGGCGTGTTCGCGGCCACCAGAGCCGATCAGCAGAACATTCATAGTGGCTGTCGAGACCTCTTCGTTTACGCCGTCGGGGGCAAGTATAGCATACTCAGCCTGGCTCATCCCTCGCTATCGTTGCATCAGTCCTGGGCCTCAACCAGGCGATAGCCGACGCCCCACTCGGTTTGCAGCATGGCTGCAGCGGCGGGATCGGCCGCGGCGAGGTGGGCGCGCAGGCGCCGCACGTGTACGTCCACGGTGCGGGCGTCCAGGTATTCGCTCTGTCCCCAGACCTGGCGGAGCAGGGCTTCGCGGCTGAAGACCTGGCCGGGGTGGCGCGCGAGAAAGGCGAGCAGGTCGAACTCGCGGGGGCGGAGCGGGAGCGCAATGCCGTGCAGGCTCGCCTGGCGGCGTGCCGGATCGATCTGCAGGGCGGCGGGAGTGGACGGCTGCGGGGTGGCAAGGCGCGCGCGCAACTCAGCCACCTCGACAGCCCGGCGCAGCAAGGCGCGCACCCGGGCGACCAGTTCGCGCAGCGAGAAGGGCTTGACCACATAGTCATCGGCGCCCAGTTCGAGGCCGACCACGCGATCGATCTCATCGCCACGGGCAGTGAGCATGATCACCGGGATGTCGAGGCCGCGCGCGCGCACACGGCGCAGCAGTTCGAAGCCATCGATGCCGGGCAGGCCGACATCCACCAGCAGCAGGTCGGGGGATGGCGGATCGATCAGGGCGAGGGCAGCCTCGCCACTCTGGGCGACCAGCACGGCGAACCCCTCGCGCTCCAGGCGCTCGCGCACCGCGCTCACGATCGGGGGCTCATCTTCGACGAGCAAGATGCGCTGCATAGCGGGGGCTGCCAGGTGGGGCCGGTTTCCGCTCAGTGACGGCGACCGAGCTCATCGTGTTGCCAGCGAATATTGCCGCGCAGGAGCAGGTTGGAGGAACGGAGCTTGTAGACCAGGTCCGAGGCGAGGTTGCGCATCACCCGGTAGCCAATGCGCGGATTGCGCTCACAGAGCTCGGCGAAGTCATGCTCTTTGATCACGAGCAGGGTGCACGGGTCGACACAGCTCACCGTTGCCGAGCGGGTGGCGCCGCCGAGCAGCACCATCTCGCCAAAGCTCTGGCCGGCGTAGAGCATGTTGATCGTATTGGGGGTGATCGTGCCATCGGGCAGGCGCGTGGTAATAGTTACACGCACGCAGCCCTCGAGGATGACCATCATATCGTCGCCCTCGTCGCCCTCGCGAAAGACCACCTCCCCTGCGCCGAGCCGGCGGGCCTTGCAGGTCGCGGCGACCTGCAGCAATTCCTGGTCATTGAGACCACTGAAGACCTCGACGCGGCGCAGGTGGTCAACGACAGTTGTGTGCATAGGTGCTCCCGGCACGCAGAGAGTAGCGGGACTGGTAGTATAGCATACTGGCGATGGCGCGGGCCGCGGGGGGAGTTGCCTGATCCTGCTGGCAAACGCCGTGTTGCCCACGCCGGGTGGGCGGGCGTCCCGCCCGCGTAGCCGGGTATGCCAGCAGGATCGTTGCATCAGCCCTGGAGAGGGCCGACGATGGCGGCTTGCGCCGGGGTGGGGGAGCGCGTACAATGCATTGCGGGCGCAATGCGCCCGGTAAGAGGTGGTGATTCCGCGCAGAGCACCGTGATGGCAGTGTACCTCATTCGACCACGCAACTCCCTGGCTGTACGTGCCGCGACCCTGATCGGCAAAGGCTTCACCTACCCGGAGCGAGAGGCGCAGATCAAAGAGGTCCGGGCGCTCCAGAGCCAGGATCCGCTTCACAACGAGATCCTCGGCTGGATCAGGGAAGAGCCGGCTGAGGTGCTGTTTCACGGCGCGGTCACCGGGAGCCTGATCGTCGAGATGGCACCGGAGGGGGCGGAGCGGCTCCGCCAGGAGGTGCCTGGCGCCCTGGTGCTCGCCGATCAGCCGATCGGCGTGATCCAGCCGCGACCGGCGACGGCCAGCAAGAGCAGCGTGGGTACGGGCGATCTCTGGCACCTGCGCGCAATCGGGCTTGAGGCGGCGCGCCAGCAGGGCTTTGCCGGCACGGGCCGCGACGTGCGGGTGCTGGTGCTGGATACCGGGATCGACGCGACCCATCCGGAGTTGCAGGGCAAGGTCGAGCAGGCGTTGGCCTTCGATCCGGTCACGCTGCGTGAGTATCCCATCCAGGGCTACGATAGCAGTGGGCATGGCACCCACGTGACGGGCTTTATCTGCGGGAATACGGTCGGGGTGGCTCCGGAGGCGCGCATCTGGAATGGCCTGATGCTGCCGCAAGGCCGGGGCACGGTGGCGAACTTCGCGCTGGCCCTCGAGTGGGCGGCCCGGCAGCCGGCGATCCAGATCATCAACCTTTCTGCCGGGATCCACGGCTACGTCGATGACCTGCGCGACGCGGTCGCAACCTTGATGAACGTCGGTGTGCTGGTGGTGTGCGCCAGCGGCAATGAGGGCGCCAATCAGACGCGCAGCCCCGGCAACTATGTGGAGGTGCTCTCGGTGGGCGCGACGACGGAGCAGGGGCGAGTGGCCAGCTTCAGCAGCAGCGGCACGCTGGTGGTCAATAACCACCAGTACACGGTGCCCGACGTCGTTGCGCCGGGCGCGGCGGTGTACTCGTGTGTGATGGGCGGCGGCTACGCTGCCTGGGATGGGACCTCGATGGCGACGGGGATTGTCTCCGGCGTTGCCGCGCTGATCCTGGAACGCCACCCGATGATCCGTGTGCCCGACCTGCTTGACACGATCGCTGCAACGTGCCACGATCTGCAGCAGGTGGCCACGCGCCAGGGCGCCGGCCTTGTGCAGGTGACAGCAGCATTATGAATCTATCACGAGTCCAACAGCAGAAGATCGATCCGCTGCTCCGCGATGCGCTGATGCATGCGCGGCCTGAGGACACGCTGCGGGTGGTGATGACCCTGCAGCCGGACGAGGAGCAGGCGCTGGAGGCCGACATGGAGCGTGAGCTCGACCCGACGCAGTTCCATTCACGGGAAGCCTACCGCAGCGCGCTGATTGAACAGCAGAAACGGCGCACGCTCCACGAGATCAGCCAGACTATCCACGAGCTCGAGCGGCTGCTGACCGCGGTGCACGGCGGCGAGATGAGCCATACGGTGGTTGCCGAGGGCTCGGCCCAGCAGGTGGTCTCCGCGCTGACCCTCACCGGGGTGCGGCGCGCCAGCCTCGATCGCCCGCTCGAACTGGTCGAACCGCGGCCCTGTCGCTGAGACCTTACGTCGCCCTTCGCTCGCCTGATGCGGTAGCCCCCGCTACGGATTCCTCAGCCTGACTCCGGGGCGTTTGTGCCACGCTCCAGCAGCGTGATCGTCCGTGGACCAGCATGCTGAAACGCGCAGCCGCCCGGCGCGGCGCCACAGCTGCCGCAGCTGCCGCCGCAGCCCGGGCCGGCACTGTCCTGCAGGCGGCCTTTGCGCACCCAGAAGGCGATCATCCCCTCCAGCGCGCCGCGCTCGATCCCCAGTTCACGGCTCAGTTCGTCGAGCGAGACCGGGCCGGTGGCCGTCTCGAAGGCCTGGAGGACCTGGTGAAGCATCGTGAGCTGCCTCATTCACTATCAGCTACAGCCCCAACAGCCGCCCGCCCTGGAAGACCAGCAGCGCCGCGAGCCAGGCCACCACGAACTGGCCGATGATGCTCACCCACATCCAGCGACTGCCGAACTCGTGGCGCGCGGCCGCGACGGCGGTCATACACGGCGTGTAGAGCAGCACGAAGACCAGAAAGGCCAGGGCTGCGAGCGCGCCGTGTTCACCGCTGCTTGCGGTGAACCCGCTCTGGATTGCCATAGCCAGCCCGCCCGGCGCCTCCTCCTCTTCCGCCTCGCTGAAGGTGATGCCCACGATCCCGGGGATGGCCTTGAGCGCGTCGACTGTCGCTGTCCCGAAGCTCGTGACGATGCCGCGCAGATCTTCGCCGACGGTCGTTGGCGCGGTTTCCTCCACGGTGGCCGCCTCAGCCACCCCGTAGGTCTGCACCAGGGTACCGACCACCACCTCTTTGGCCACGAAGCCGGTCAGCAGCGCGCCGCTCGTCTGCCAGCTGGCGAAGCCCAGCGGGGCAAAGACCGGTGTTGCCGCGCCGGAGACAGCCGCGAAGGCGCTGTGCTCCACCGGTGTCTCGGCAAAGCGCCCGGCGCCGTCGAGGGGGATGGCCAGCAGCAGCCAGACCACGATGCTCGTCGCCAGGATGATCGTCCAGGCCTTGCGCAGGAACGAGGAGGTGCGCTCCCACATCTGGCGCCAGACGCCGCGTGGGGTGGGCAGGCGATAGGGGGGCAGTTCCAGCACGAAGGGCGCCGGGGGCTGGTTGCGGAACATGGTGCGGCGCAGCAGGACGCCGATGGCGATCGCGACGACGATCCCGGTGAGATAGAGCCCGAAGATCACCTGGCCGGCGTAGGCGGGGAAGAAGATGGCCGCGATCAGCATGTAGACCGGCAGGCGGGCGCTACAGCTCATAAATGGCACCAGCAGCCCGGTGAGGATGCGGTCGCGCCGGCTATCGAGGGTGCGAGTGGCATAGATCGCGGGCACCGAGCAGCCGAAGCCGACGATCATCGGCAGGAAGCTCTTGCCGTGGAGCCCCAGGGCGTGCATCAAGCGGTCCATCACGAAGGCGGCGCGGGCCATGTAGCCCGAGTCTTCGAGCAGAGCCAGGGCGAAGTAGAGCGCGAGCAGCACCGGGACGAAGACCAGCACGCCGCCGACGCCGGCGATCACGCCATCGACGAGCAGTGACGCGAGCCAGCCGCCGCCGAGGCCTACGGCGCCGAGCAGGCTGACGATCCAGCTACTCACCGGCCCGCTGAGCACCGTGTCGATCCAGTCGACGAACGGCCCGGCTACATCGGTGGTCAGCTTAAAGACGACCCACATCAGCGCCAGAAAGATCGGGATGCCCAGCCAGCGATGGGTGACCACCTGGTCGATGCGGTCGGATAAGGTCAGCGGAGGGGTGGCCGGCCGGGTGAGCGCCGTCCCGACCAGACTGTGCACAAAGCGATAGCGCTGGTCAACCAGGGCCACGTCGAGGTCGTCGCCGTAGAGCGGATGCAACCGTGCCAGGCTTGCCTCGAGCGCCGCGCTGACCGCCGGCCCGCCCAGGCGTTCGGCCTCGGTGAGCAGCATGTCGTCGCCCTCGAGCAGCTGGATGGCCAGCCAGCGGGTGGGGTAGACCTGAGCCAGGGCAGGGATCCCGGCCAGCACCCCGGCCAGGTACGCTAGCTCGGCCTCGATCGGTGGCGCATAGCGCAGAGGTGGAGCGGAGAGGTGCAGGCTGGCGGCGCTCATCGTGACACCTCCTGGCGTGCGCGCTGCGGCGCATTGTGGCCCCGACCGGCGACGAGGTCGGCCAGGGCCGCCTTGAGCTCGGCGAGGCCCTGGCCCTTGCTGGCGGCCATCAGCACCACGGGGGCGTCGAGTGCGGCGGCAAGGGCGCGGGGATTGAGGCTCAGGCCACGGGCGGCGGCGACATCAGTCATATTGAGGGCCAGGACGAGGCGCGCGCCGGTCTCGAGCAGCTGGGCCGTCAGGTAGAGGTTGCGCTCGAGGTTCGCGGCGTCGAGCACATTGATGACGGCATCGGGGCGCTCGCGCACGATGAAATCACGGGCGATCTGCTCTTCGAGCGAGCGGGCGGCCAGGCTGTAGGTGCCGGGCAGATCGACGACGGTGATCCGCTGCTGGCTGAGCAGTAACTGGCCCTGCTTGCACTCGACCGTCTTGCCGGGCCAGTTGCCAACGTGCTGGTGCAGGCCGGTGAGGGCATTGAAGACGGTACTCTTGCCGACGTTGGGATTGCCGGCCAGGGCGATCGTCAGGTCACGCATCGGGGGCGCTCCTCTCCAGGGGAGTGACGAGGACGCTATGGGCCAGGCCGTAGCTCACGGCCAGGCGGGTGTCGCCGACGGCCACCAGCAGGCTGCTGCCGTTGTCGCGCAGGACCGTCAGGCTGACCCCGGGGGTCAGCCCGAGCTCGGCGAGGCGATGGGCGGCGCGCGCGCTGCCGCTGATCGCAACCATGCGCACGGTGGCGCCTTCGCCGGCGAGCGTCAGGGGCAGGGTGGGTGCGGACATCAGGCGGGCTCCACCACAACGAGGCGCGCCTCCGCCTTGCGCAGCGAGAGGCGGTAGCCCTTGAGGGTCAACTCGATCGGGTCGCCCAGCGGCGCGATCGCGGTGAGGGTGACCTGCTCGCCGGGGACGAGGCCCATATCAAGCAGGCGGCGCCGCAGGGCGCGCTCGCCGCTGATACGCACCACCACGGCCCGCTGGTCGCGCACGAGCTGGTCGAGGGTCATCTCGGCTGGTGTGGCCATACGCAGGGTCCCTTACGCACTTCCTCAGGCGGTGGAGCGGAGTGTGGCGTACACTGATGTTTTTTGGGCATACCTTAACTTCAGGTATAGCAGAGGGTGGCCCCGGGCGTCAGTGAAGCCGGCGCAACCCCGAGCGGAGGAACAGCAACCATCGGGAGGGTTAGCTGTATGGCGCATCATATGCTGCCAGACTGCGTATTGCGCCCGGCTTGACAGGGCTGGTCGCGCGGCGTATGCTGCTGGTAGCCACGGGCGCGAGGGTTAAGGTCGACCCGAAGTTCGAGCGCAGTGAGGGGCTGATGAGCGAGAGCGTGGAGATGTACCTGGTGATGACCGCGTTGTTGCGCAGCGGGCCGGAGCAGCCGGTGGCGGTCTCGCACCTGGCCAGCCGGCTGGGCGTCAGCCAGGTCTCGGCCAATGAGATGTGCCACAAGCTGAGCGAGCGGGGGCTGCTGGCCTACCAGCCCTACAAGGGGGTGACGCTGACCTCGGCAGGCGAGGCGCAGGCCCAGCAGATCCTCTCGCGGCGTCGGCTGTGGGTGATCTTTCTGGTCGAGAACCTGGGCATCGCGCCCGAAGAGGCGGACGACCTGGCCTGCCAGCTTGAGCACATCACCTCGGAGCGACTGGTGAGCGCGCTCAAGGCCTTTCTCGAGAGGGGGCCGGGGGCGCGCCGGCAGGGCGCAGCGGGTGCGCTGGTGGTGCCGCAGGGGCAGCCGCTGAGCACCTGTGGTGTTGGCGCCCACGGCCACATCGGCGCGCTGCGCCTCGATGCGGCCAGCGCGAGCTTCCTGCGCAGCCAGGGCCTGGAGGTGGGGGCGGTAGCCGAGGTGCTGGCGGTGGGCAGCGACGGCGCGGTGCTGGTCGCGGTTGATGGGCGCCAGATCGCGCTGGCACCGGCGCTGGCGGGCGGCGTGCTGCTCGTTGGCGAGCCGGAGGGCAACGCCGAGCGCCACGCAGCCTGGGCGCAGTGCAGCGCCTTCTGGGCCTGTCTGCGCGGCGAGGTTTGCAGCTGCCCACCAGCGCTGAGCGATGCGCACGCCGCTAATTCCAACACTCCTCTAACACGGCGCTAGTGTGCAGCTTGTAAAAAGCCTGTACACTGACCACAGTGCTATCGCGCGATCAACGCGCCATGCTGTGTGATGAGGAGAATACCTATGGCTAAGATTGTCGGCATTGACCTGGGCACCACCAACTCGGTTGTTGCGGTGATGGAGGGCGGCGACGCCGTCGTGATCCCCAATGCCGAGGGCAACCGGACCACCCCTTCGGTGGTGGCCTTCGCCAAGAACGGCGAGCGCCTTGTCGGCCAGACGGCGAAGCGCCAGGCGACGATCAATCCGGATAATACGCTGTACTCGGTCAAGCGCCTGATCGGCCGTGACTTTGATGAGACGCGCACCGAGCGCGAGATGCTGCCCTTCAAGATTACCAAGGGACCGCGCGGCGATGTGCGCATCAATGTTCCGCAGACGGGCAAGGACTACGCGCCGCAGGAGATCTCGGCGATGGTGCTGCAGAAGCTCAAGACTGACGCCGAGGCCTACCTGGGCGAGCCGGTCACCCAGGCGGTGATCACCGTCCCGGCCTATTTCAATGACAGCCAGCGCCAGGCGACCAAGGACGCCGGCAAGATCGCCGGGCTCGAGGTACTGCGCATCATCAATGAGCCCACTGCGGCGGCGCTCGCCTATGGGCTCGACAAGAAGAAGGATGAGACCATCCTGGTCTTCGACCTGGGCGGTGGCACCTTCGACGTCTCGGTGCTCGAGGTTGGCGACGGCGTGGTGGAGGTCAAGTCCACCAGTGGCGATACCCATCTCGGTGGCGATGACTACGATGCTGCGGTCGTTGACTGGATCGTCGACGAGTTCCGCAAGGACCAGGGCATCGACCTCAGCAAGGATCGCCAGGCGCTGCAGCGGCTCAAGGAGGCGGCTGAGAAGGCCAAGATGGAGCTGTCCAGCCTGACCGAGACGGAGATCAATCTGCCGTTCATCACTGCTGACGCCAGCGGGCCGAAGCACCTGCAGATGCGCCTGAGCCGGGCCAAATTCGAGCAACTCACCAGTCACCTCACCGAGCGGCTGCGCAACCCGGTCACCCAGGCGCTCAAGGACGCCGGCCTGCAGCCCAGCCAGATCGACGAGGTGGTCCTGGTCGGTGGCTCAACCCGCATGCCGGTGGTCCAGGAACTGGTGCGCAAGATGATCGGCAAGGAGCCGAACAAGTCGGTCAACCCCGACGAGGTGGTGGCGATTGGCGCGGCCATCCAGGCTGGCGTGCTCGGTGGCGACGTCAAGGGCGTGGTGCTGCTCGACGTGACGCCGCTCTCGCTGGGCGTTGAGACGCTGGGTGGTGTGATGACGCGGCTGATCGAGCGCAACACGACCATCCCGACCCAGAAGAGCGAGATCTTCTCGACGGCTGCCGATGGCCAGACGGCGGTGGACATCCACATTCTGCAGGGCGAGCGTGACATGGCGAGCGACAACATGACGCTCGGCCGCTTCCGCCTTGAGGGCATCCCGCCGGCGCCACGCGGCGTGCCGCAGATCGAGGTGACCTTCGACATCGACGCGAACGGCATTCTGAACGTCAGTGCCCGCGACAAGGCGACCGGCAAGGAGCAGCGGATCACCATCACCGCCAGCACCAACCTCAGCAAGGATGAGGTGGAGCGCATGGTGCGCGAGGCCCAGGCCCACGCCGCCGAGGACCACGCCCGCCGCGAGCTGGTCGAACTGAAGAACCAGGCCGATAGCCTGGCCTACCAGAGTGAGAAATCGCTGGGCGAGCTGGGCGACAAGGTCGACAGCATCGAGCGGGGGCGGGTGGAGAGCCTGATCAAGGACCTGCGTGATGCCGTGGCGCAGGAGAATAAGGAGCGCATGCAGAGCCTGATGAATGAGCTCCAGCAGGCGATGTTCAAGCTCTCGCAGAGCGTCTACGGCGATGGCGCGGCCCAGGGCCGGCCCGGCCCGGGCGGGAAGAAGGACGACGGCGTCGTCGAGGGCGAGTACACCGTCGAGTAATCAAGCGGGAGTGAGCACAACACACAGCACGGAGCCCGGCACGCGCCGGGCTCCGTGCTGTGCTGCCGATTAGAAGATCGAGCGATAGCGCTCCACCTCCCAGTCGGAGACGTAGGCGCGGTAGTCTTCCCACTCCTGCTGCTTGGCGTCGATGAAGCGCTCACAGACGTAGGGGCCGAGCGTAGCCTGGATGAGCTCGTCCTCGCGTAGGGCATCGAGCGCGCCGCCGAGCGAGGTGGGCAGTATCGTCAGGCCGCGGGCGCGTGGGTCCACGTGAAAGAGGTCCTCCTCGGCGGCCTCGCGCAGGCTGAGTTTACGCCGGATGCCGTCGAGCCCGGCGGCGAGCATGACGGCGTAGGCGAGGTAGGGGTTGCAGGAAGGGTCGGGGCAGCGCAGTTCGATGCGCGTGCTCTGCTCACGGCCAGCGGTGATGCGGGGGACACGCACCAGGGCCGAGCGATTGGTACGCCCCCAGGAGATGTAGACCGGGGCCTCGTAGCCGGGAACCAGCCGCTTGTAGGAGTTGACGAGGGGTGCGAGGATGACGCACATGCCGCGGGCGTGGGCCAGCAGGCCGGCGATGAAATGGCGCGCGGTGGGCGAGAGGCCATAGGCGTCGTTTGCGTCGGCGAAGGTATTGCGACCGGTGACAATGTCGACCAGGCTTTGATGGACGTGCATGCCGCTGCCGTTCACCCCGGCGATCGGCTTGGGCATAAAGGTGGCGTGGAGCCCGTTGAGCTGGGCCACTGCCTTGAGCGCCAGCCGGGCTGTGATCGTGTGGTCGGCGGCGCGGATCGCCTCGGCGTAGCGCAGGTCGATCTCGTGCTGGCCGGCGGCGACTTCGTGGTGGGCGGCCTCGACGGCGATGCCCATGTTCTGCAAGGCCCGCACCATCTGGCGGCGGATGAGCGTCGCCAGGTCGGTGGAGACGTCGAAGTAGCCGGCGGTGTCGTGGGGCAGTGGCGTACTGCGGCCCTCCGCATCGGCCTTGAAAAGGAAGAACTCCAGCTCAGGGGCCACATTGAAGCTGAAGCCCAGGTCGGCAGCCTGGTGGACGACGCTGGTGAGCACGTGGCGCGGGTCGCCGGCGAAGGGTTTGCCGTCGGGGGTGAAGACGTCACAGATCAGGCGCGCGGTGGCCAGGCCCTCGTGCTGATCCCAGGGGACCAGGGCGTAGGTCGCGAGGTCGGGCACCAGATACATATCGCTCTCGACGCTGCGCGCGAAGCCCTCGATCGACGAGCCATCGAACCAGACGCCATGGTCGAGCGCGTCGGGGAGCTCGCCGATGGGGATGGTCACGGTTTTGACCATGCCGAGCACATCGGTGAACTGCAGATTCACAAAGGCGACGCGCTGCTCCTCGACGCGGCGCAGCAGCGCCTGGCGGGAATCGTCGCTCATAGGGAGAGGCTCCTCGCTTGGCAGGACATCACCTCTATTGTACCACGGGGTGGCGCGGGGGCGCCGACGGGGGGCGCCCACGGGGGGGCGCGTGGGCGCCCACGGGGG
>JACAEO010000067.1 GCA_013388805.1 Chloroflexota bacterium | reverse complement strand
CCGGGGGGGGGGCGGCCCCCCCGCCAACACCACCGAACAACCTGGGGGTTGCCCCACTACTATCGGCTATGACTACTTCAGGCGCATGCCCGCCGGTCCCCGCTGGCGGACAGCGCCGGCGGCCCGGGGCTGGCGAGCGTCTCGTTCAGCACACTGACCAGCGTTTCGGCAGTGAACGGCTTCTGGATGAAACGCCCGTCGCCCGCGCGCACGCTGCGGTCGACCTGGGCATTCTCGATGTACCCGGACATATAGACCACCGCGATGGCGGGCCGGCTGGCGCGCAGCGTAGCTGCCAGCTGGACCCCGTTCAGCCCGCCCGGCATCACCACGTCGGTGAGCAGCAGATCGATCGGCCCGCTATGGTCGGCAGCGAGCGTCAGCGCAGCCTGGCCGTCGGTGGCCTCCAGCACGGTGAACCCGGCACGCAGCAGGATCTGGCGGGCCAGCAGGCGCACCCCCTCGTCGTCCTCGACCAGCAGGACGGTGCCGCCGGGCGGGCGGGCGATCACGGCTGGCGTCGCGACTGCTGTGGACAGCGTCGCGCCCTCTGCAGCCGGCAGATAGACCGTGAAGGTCGTACCGTGGCCGGGCTCGCTGGCGAACCAGATGTGCCCACCGCTCTGGCGCACGATGCCGTGCACCGTCGCGAGCCCCAGCCCTGTTCCCCGGCCACGGGGCTTGGTGGTGAAGAACGGCTCGAAGATGTGGGCCTGGGTCTCCGGGGCGATGCCCACCCCCGTATCACACACGGTGAGCATCGCGCAGGGCCCCGCCTGCCCACCGGCGGGCAGGCGGACATCGTCTGGATCGAGCAGGCCAGCGGCGGTCGCGATCAGTAACTGGCCACCCTCCGGCATGGCGTCACGGGCGTTGAGCGCAAGGTTCAGCACTACCTGCTCGATCTGGCCCGGATCGGCGCGGATGGCGGGCAGATCAGCAGCCAGCATGATCGTGAGGACAATGTCCTCGCCGATCAGCCGGCGCAGCAGCTGCTCCATACCGGTGACCACCGCATTGAGGTCGATCAGCTCGCCCTGGAGCACCTGGCGCCGGCTAAAGGCCAGGAGCTGGCGAGTGAGCGCGGCAGCGCGCGAGCCCGACTGGCGGATCTGTTCCACCGATGTGCGGAGCGGCGCGGCGTGGGGCAGGTCATCCAGTAGCATGTCCGCCTCGCCGAGGATGACGGTGAGCAGGTTGTTGAAATCGTGGGCGATGCCACCGGCAAGCCGGCCCAGGGCTTCCATTTTCTGCGACTGGCGCTGCTCTTCCTCAGCGCGCCGAAGCTCACGCATATCGCGGATGATCGTTGAGAGGTAGGCGGGCCGGTCATCATCGCCGTAGTGAGCGATCAATACCTGCGAAACGGGGATGGCCTCGCCATCACGACTGAGCAGGGTCATCTCGCCGGTCCAGGAGCCAGCGCGCATGGTATGGGCCACGGCCGCATCAAGCAGGCTCGTGGCTGCCGGGTGCGGCACGAAGTCGGCGATCTGCAGGCCGGCAAGCTCGACATCCTCGGCGAGGCCGATCAGCTGGCGCGCGGCGCGATTGAGGTAGCGGACCCGCCCGCTGGGATCGAAGATGCCGACGAAGTCGGTGGTTGCCTCGATGATCGCGGCCAGGCGGGCATGGGCCGCCTCGGCGCGGCGGCGTTCGCGCAGCTCGCACTGGGCTGCCTCGTAGAGCCGGGCGTGCTCGATCGCGATCGCGGCCTGGGTGGCAAAGGCGGCAGCAAGGCGCGCGTGCTCAGCCGTGAAGAAGCCGACTTCGTGCTTGTCGAGCGTGACCATGCCGATCAGGCGCTCGCCGAAGAGCAGCGGGACGCCCAGCCAGGAGTGAATGGCATCGTCATGGTAGGGGGCGGTCGCGAAAATCGGGTAGCGGAGTGGCGCATCGTGCAGGATGACCGGGGCCCGCGCGGCGGCGACTTCGGCATTGGGGCTGGCCCCGGGGGTGAGCAAGAAGCGCAGGCCGATCACCTGGTTGCCCCGTTTCAGACCGTAGGCGCCAATAATCTCGGCGGTGTCGCCATGCACTGCCTGCACCGATGCGCTGTCGTAGGGTACCACCTTGCGCAGCTCGCTCAGAATGAGATCGAGCACCCGATCCAGTGCCAGCGTCGAACTGAGCGCCCGGGTCGCAGCGAGAATGGTCTCGGCCTCGTGGCGCTGGCCCTCGGCGCTGGCGATGGCATCGCGCAAGCGGGCCACGGTGCGGTCGAAGGTGCGGCCGAGCGCGCCGATCTCGTCATTGCCGGTGTGGGGAATGGGCGCGTGCAGATCACCATTGCCCACCCGCTCGGCTGCTGCCGCCAGGGCGCCGATCGGGCGCACAATGCTGCGGGCGAGCATATCGGCCACCAGCAGGGCCACGAGCAGCGCCGCCAGCGTGATCGCCACGATGACCGCCTGGGTCTTCCAGGCGTCACCAGCCACGCCGGCAAGCGGCTGGCTGTAGATCACTGTCCACCAGAGCGCCTCCTGGTTGCGCGGCCGGATCTGGGCAAAGACCTGGAACTCACGTGGACGACCGGTGGCGCTGTGCACGATGCCGCCGGGTGGCTGCAAGAGCAGGAGCACGTCGTGGGGTTGCAACGCAGGGCGCGTCGAAGCCCCCGGGCGACGAGGCTGCCCGGGGGCGGTATCCAGCAGCACAGTGCCTGTGCGGTCAACAATACGCGTGCGCACCCCCGCCTCAGGCGCGGTCAGCACCGCGAAGATCGGGGCAGCGCGCACCTCGAGCACGATCACCCCGCGCAGCGCCCCCCGGTCGTCCTCGATCGGCGCAGCGTAGTACAGCAGCGGCTCGCCGGGCGCCGCCGGGTCTGGCGGCGCAACCGCGACTGCCGGGCTGGCGCGGCGGCCAGGCTGGCTGAGCACACGCTGGACGAACGGCTCGGCGCCGCGGCTGGTCAGCGCTGCAGGGGCAAGCGGGACATACTGCCCGGGCGCACCACGCACACAGGCCAGTTCCTGACCAGTTCTATCAAGCAAACACAGACCGGCGTAGCGGCCCTGCGCGCCTTCGAGCAGGGTGGTGAAGGCGTGGAGCAGTGCATCACGCGCGCCGGGCTCAGCGCGGGCCCAGCGGCGCGTGGCCGGCGCCTGGGCGGTGAGCAGCACATCGGCCCCGCTGCTCAGCATCAACGCCTCGGCGGCGACTGCGCGCATCGCCGCGCGGCGTTGATACTCGTCCCCGACCTCCTCCAGCACGGTATCCCGCGTGCGTACCAGATTGTACGCCAGGATGACGGCTGTGGGGATCAGCAGCACCAGCACAAAAGCAATGATCAGCTTGCGCTGCAGCGGCGTGCGGGCAAAGAGTCGCATAGGCACCCTGGCTCGGCGCGCCACCGGAGGCGCACGACTCTGGGAGAGTATAGGCTATGGCTGTTACCCGCACCAGACGGTGGAGCAACGTAACTGGCCATGCGGGGCAGCTGAGCGCCGGCAGCCGTCCGGGCAACGCCGACCGGACGGAGATTAATCACCCGTTCACACAGACTTAATCATGGTTTTAACAAAGGTTAATGGCCTGCGACTAGGATGCGAGGCCATATACTGGATGCGCCGGGCCACATCCCTCCTCCTAACCTCGCACGCGCACACCGAGAGCAACCCATCAGCCCCAAAGCGCCTATGCCGACCATTCTGCTCGTCGAGGATGAACTCACCTTCGCCGAGACGCTGCGCTACAATCTGGAGCGCGAAGGCTACAGCGTGATCCACGCGCCGGATGGCGTCGAGGGCCTCGAGCTCGCGCGGCGCCAGCAGCCCGATCTGATCGTGCTCGACATCATGCTCCCGCGCCTCGATGGCTTCTCGGTCTGCCGCATTTTACGCCAGGAGAGCGACATCCCGGTGATCATGCTCACCGCCCGCCAGGACGAAGTCGACCGCATCGCCGGGCTGGAGTTGGGCGCCGACGATTATATCACCAAGCCCTTCAGCCTGGGCGAGTTCCTGGCCCGCCTGCGGGCCATCCTGCGGCGGAGTGAGGCCCACCCCCGCACCATCGGCCGCGAGGTGCTCAGCGCGGGTGCGATCAAGGTCGATATCAGCAGCCGCCGCGCCTGGCGCGATACCAATGAGTTGAGCCTGGCGCAGAAGGAGTTCGATCTGCTCACCTGCCTGATCCGCAACCGCGGTATCGCCCTGACGCGCGACCTGCTGCTCGAGCGGGTCTGGGGCGCCGAGTTTGCCGGCGACAGCCGGACCGTGGACGTGCACATCCGCTGGCTCCGGGAGAAGATCGAGCGTGACCCGGCGCGCCCGCGGTACATCCAGACCGTCCGCGGCGTCGGCTATCGCTTCGACTCGGCTGATGAACCAGGGTGAAGCCAGAGGCGCCGCGCCCGGCCCCATCCACATGCATGAGTGGCGAGATCGTCACCGTGGCTTAATATCTGCTTAAAAGCTGTTCCTGTAGAGCTTAACAACGCCCGACTAGCATGGATCCCGTCTCTTGCCGGACTTCGCTGTAGAAGGGAGAACACGGTATGACACGGACCACGATCGTTCGCACGCTCACAATGATGCTCGTCGCTGTGTCACTGCTCACCGTCGTGAGCAGCCCCGTCCACGCCCAGAGCTGGGCGCCCCGTCAGGTCCAGGCCTCTTTGAAGGGATCCGGGGCGACGTTCCCTGCGCCGCTCTACGCTTCCTGGATCGAGACGTACAAGCAAGTCGTTCCCGGCGTCTCCATCAGCTACCAGCCGGTTGGCTCCGGCCAGGGCATTCGTGACTTCATCGCCTACCTGACGGACTTCGGCGGCACGGATGCGGCCATCTCCGCCTCGCGCGTACAGACTGAGGCGCCCGATGCCCTGCACATTCCGATGGTGATCGGCGCCGTGGTGCCGACCTACAATCTCCCCGGGATCACGAATCTGCGCTTCAATCCGGAGATCCTGGCCGGCATCTATCTGGGCGCTATCCGCAACTGGAACGACCCACGCATCGCGAAAGCGAACCCCGATGTGAAACTGCCGAATCAGCGGATCACGGTGGTGTACCGCTCCGACAGCTCCGGCACCACCTCGATCTGGACCGACTACCTGAGCAAGATCAGCAGCGATTGGCGCAGCAAGGTGGGCTCAGGCACGACGGTGCGCTGGCCGGTGGGCGTGGGCGCCCCGGGGAACCCCGGTGTGGCCGGCACGGTGAAGAACACCCGCGGCGCAATCGGCTACGTGGAGCAGGTCTTCGCCACTGCCAACCGCCTGCCCCTGCCGGCGGTGCAGAACGCCTCGGGCAACTATGTCGCCGCCTCGATCGAGGCGACCTCGGCCGCCGCAGACGGCGTGCCGATCCCGGCGAACCTGGTGGCTTCGATCACCAACTCGCCCAACCCCAATGCCTACCCGATCGCTGGCTTCACCTACATCCTGGTGCGCCAGAACACCTACAAGGACGTCCCGAAGGCTCAGGCGCTGACCGACTTCCTCTACTGGAGCCTTACTGAGGGCACCGGTGCGGCCACGCGCCTTGGCTACGCCCCGTTGCCCACCTCGCTGCGCGTGCGCGCGATCCAGTCGCTGCAGAGCGTGACGATTGATGGGCAACGCGTCTTCGATGGCCCGGCGCGCTAAAGCAACGGGTTGAAGTGAGACGTGATGAAGCGTCGAGTGCTGCATCACGTCTCTTCATATTGGCGACGGGAGCCACCTCGCTCCCGATGACCTCGTTGTGTTTGTGGAGCACCATCAATGGCAGACGCAAATGCCGTACCACGCATCACCGCGAGCCGTCGCTGGGCACGGCAAACCAGGCATGGTGATGTGTTCTTCTGGCTATTGACCCTCTTCTTCGCCCTGATGATCATCGGCCTGGTGGTGGCGGTCGGGGTGGTGACGTACACTGGCTCGGCCGCAGCCCGCGCCGCCTACGGCTGGAGTTTCCTCTGGGGCACCGAGTGGAACCCGGTGGAAACCACGCTCTACCCGGTCAGCTTTGGCGCGTGGCCGGCCATTCGCGGCACGTTGCTCTCGTCGCTGATCGCCCTGATCCTGGCAGCGCCCACTGGAGTGGCCATCGGCATCTTTCTCTCCGAGTTATGCCCGCTGCGCCTGCGCCAGCCGCTCGGCTTCATGGTCGAACTATTGGCCGCCATCCCCTCGGTGATTTACGGCCTCTGGGGCGTGGCGGTGTTCGCAAACTGGTTCAACGACTGGGTGACCAACCCGATCGCGGAAAGCGTCGGCCAGTTTGTGCCCTGGCTGGCCGGCCCGGTCGCCGTGAGCCGTGGTCTGGCGATCACCGGGACCATCCTGGCGATTATGATCCTGCCCACCATTTCGGCGATCACCCGCGATATGCTGCAGGCAGTGCCCAACCACCAGCGCGAGGCCATGCTCTCGCTTGGTGCAACCCGCTGGGAAGTGATCTGGGGCGCGGTCGTACCCTATGCCCGCGCCGGGATCGTCGGCGGGATCATGCTTGGCCTTGGGCGCGCATTGGGCGAGACCATGGCCGCCACCATGCTGATTGGTAACAGTACACGCATTGAAGAGTCGATCTTCTACCCGGCCACGACCGCTGCCGCTTTGGTAGCCAGTGAACTGCCCAATGCCAATGATCCACTACACGAGAGTTCACTGATTGGCCTGGCCCTGGCGCTCTTCGGTATCACCCTGCTCCTGAACCTGATTGCCCGGTACCTGGTGTGGCAGACTGCACGCGGGCCGGCAGGAGAAAAGGTATGAGTCTTGAGACGAACATGCTCACCTATCAGCAGCGCAGCCGGGTCGACAAAACGCTGCGCGGATGCACCATCGTTGCAACCAGCATCGCGATCGTGCCGCTGGTGCTGATTATTGCCTACGTGCTGTTTGTCGGCGGCTCGGCGCTGAACCGGGACTTTTTCACCCAGACCTACCGTCCGCCGGTGCCGGCCGGCATCGACCCGCTCACCGGGTTGCCCATAGACGGAATGGAGGAGGGTGACCTCTCACAGGTGCAGGCGCGGGGCGGCGTACTGCACGGTATTGTCGGCACCCTGATGGTGACGATCACCGCACTGCTGTTCTCCCTGCCGATCGGTATCCTGGCCGGGATCTTTCTGGCCGAGTACCCAGATACCCCGTTCAATACCTTTATCCGCTTCTGTTGCGACGTGCTCAGCGGCGCGCCCTCGATCGTGATTGGCGTGGTGGGGTTTACCTTGATTGTGAAACCGATGGGTAGCTACTCGGGTATTGCCGGCGCCATCGCCCTCACCTTCCTGATGGTGCCGACGATCGCTCGCACGACCGAGGAGATCCTCAAGCTCGTGCCCAACGCGGTGCGCGAAGCTGCTATGGCCATGGGCGCCCCTATGTGGTACAGTACCCTTACTGTTGTCCTCCCCGCCGCCCTGACAGGGATCGTCACGGGCGCGCTACTGGCCTTCGCCCGCGGCGCCGGGGAGACTGCGCCGCTCCTGCTGACGATCCAGGGCAACAGTAATCTCAGCTTTGATCTGCTCGCCCCGATGGCCGCATTGCCCATTTTGACCTATAAGTACATCGAGTCGCCCTTCCCTGCCGAAAACCAGCTCGCCTGGGGCACGGCCTTCGTGCTGATGATACTCGTGCTTGGCATCAATCTGCTGGTCCGCGTCACGACCGCGCGCATTAAGAGGTGATCGCTCATGGCCGTTGCACCGCAACCGCGCCTGGCCACTCCGACCGCCCACAGCATGACGGTGCGGGGCCTCAAGCCCTTCTACGGTAAGCGACTGGCCGTACAGGCGCTTGATCTGGACGTGCGACCGCGCCAGATCACGGCGCTGATCGGCCCTTCGGGCTGCGGCAAGAGCACCGTGCTGCGCTGCCTGAACCGTATGCATGAAGTCGTTCCGTACGCCCGCGCGGAGGGCCTGGTCAAGCTTGATGACATCGACATCTACGCTCCAGGGATCGATCCGGCCCTGGTGCGGCGAAAGATCGGCATGGTCTTTCAGGTGCCAATCGCCCTGCGCACGCGGAATATCTACGAGAACATTGCCGTGGGACTACGTCTCGGCGGGATCGCGAACAGAGCTGAGCTTGACATCCGGGTGGAAAAGGCGCTCCGCGACGCCAATCTCTGGGACGAAGTGAAAGACAAGCTGGCGCTCTCAGGTATGGCCCTCTCAGGCGGCCAGCAACAACGCCTGAGTATTGCCCGCACCATCGCCATCGAACCCGACATCATTCTCTTTGATGAGCCCTGCTCGGCGCTCGACCCGATCTCGACCTTCAAAATCGAGGAACTGTTGCTCACCCTGCGCCAGCGTTACACGATTGTGATCGTGACCCACAATATGCAGCAGGCGGCGCGCATCTCCGATCGCACCGCCGTCTTTATGGTAGAAAAGACCGATGACATCCCTGTTGGGATGTTGATCGAAGAAGGTCCTACCGAGCAGATCTTTTCTACCCCTAAGGATCCGCGGACCGAGGATTATATCAGTGGCAGAGTGGGTTGAGCAGCCACCACGAAGCCACGACGATATGCAGGAGCCTGACCTATGAGTGAGACGCGCACCAGGCCGTTACCTCTGGCGGGCGGTATTGCCGCCACCGCAGCGGCTCGCGCGCGGACCCACGAGAGGCCCGGCAAAACCAAAATCGAGGCCGTGAACTTCGATTTTTACTACGGGTCGTTCAAGGCGCTTGACCAGATCAATCTGGCCATCCCCGAGGGCGAGGTGACGGCACTGATCGGCCCGTCGGGGTGCGGCAAATCCACCCTGCTGCGGGCGATGAACTGCATGCACGCCCGAACGCCAGGCGCGCGCGCTACGGGCCTGCTCACCATTGACGGCGAACCAATCTACAGCGACGAGGCCGACCCGATCTTGCTGCGGCGGCGCATCGGCATGGTCTTCCAGCGGCCCAACCCGTTCGCCAAGTCGGTCTTCGACAACGTTGCGTATGGGTTACGTGTGCTCGGCGAGCGCAATAGCAAGCGCCTCGCGGAACGGGTCGAGTGGGCGTTGCGCCGTGCCGCGCTCTGGGACGAGGTGAAGGATCGCCTGAACGCGACCGGCACCTCGCTCTCCGGTGGCCAGCAGCAACGTCTGTGCATCGCCCGTACCATCGCGGTCGAGCCGGAAGTGGTGCTGATGGATGAGCCATGCTCGGCGCTCGACCCGATCTCGACGCTGAAAATTGAGGAATTGATCGCCGATCTGCGAGGAAGTTTCACGATCATCATCGTGACCCATAATATGCAGCAGGCGGCGCGGGTCTCCGATCATACCGCGTTTATGCTGATGGACCCTGAGACCCGTGCCGGGCAACTGGTAGAGTTTGGGCCGACCGCCCAGCTCTTCACCAGCCCGCGTGATGCACGCACCGAGGCCTACCTGAGCGGCCATTTCGGTTAGAGCAACCGCAATTCGATCGCCCGCACCGCGGCCTGCGTCCGGTCGGAGACACCGAGCTTGGCGATGATGTGCTCGACGTGGATCTTGACCGTACCCGGGCTGATCGCCAGGTGCTGCCCGATCTGCCGGTTGGTGCGTCCCTCGACGAGGAGGCGCAGCACGTCGCGCTCGCGCGGGGTCAGCGCCACGCCGGGCATGGCCCTGGCGCCTGGCGGCTCGTTCGCCAGCCGCTGCAGGGCCTGCACCATCAACCCCTGGTTCAGGAAGGTGTCGCCACGGTTCACCTGGTTGATGGCCTCGATCAGCTCGGCACGGCTGGCTTCCTTCAGCACGTAGCCGGCAGCGCCGGCCTTGATCGCCTCGACCAGGTACTCCAGGCTGGCGTGCAGGGTCACGATCAGCACCCGTACCTGCGGGTAGGCCGCCTTGATCGCGCGCGTAGCCGCCAGGCCGTCCATCTGCGGCATGCGTACGTCGAGCAGCACGAGGTCGGGCTGGCACTCCGCACACAGGGCAAGAGCGTGCCGCCCATCCAGCGCCTCGCCGACGATCGCGATCGTGGGCTCGCTGGCGAGCAGGCCGCGCAATCCGGCGCGGGCCAGATCGTGGTCGTCGGCGATCAGGATGCGTAGCATCCGGTGTCGAGCCTCCCACAGTAGTCCCGGCCCGGGCAGGGCACCGGCAAGGGCACCCGGGCGAGGATCCGCGTTCCGGCGCCGGGCCAGGCCTCAAGCTGCAGCTCGCCCCCCAGGATGGCGATGCGCTCGCGCATGCCGCGCAGGCCCAGCTGCTCACCCATACCGGCGGCAGGCGCCAGCGCCGCCGGATCAAAGCCGCACCCCCAGTCGCGCACTGCGAGCTGGACCTCGTTGCCTGCGCGCGTGATCGCCAGCGCGGCCCGCAGCTCGCCGGCGTGCTTCTGGGTATTGGCCAGCGCCTCCTGCGCGACCCGGAACAGGGCCAGTTCGAGCGGCGGCGGCAGCCGCTCGCTGCCGAGTTGCACATCGAGCGTGATCGCCCAGCCCTCGGCCCGCAGCGCGTCGCAGAGCAGGCGCAGCGCCCCGGCCAGCCCCAGGTCGTCGAGCGCCGTCGGGCGCAGGCCGGCAAGCAGGCGGCGCGTCTCCGCCACGACTCGCTGCGCTGTGCCGACGATCCGGGCGAGCGCCACGCGCCGGTGCGCGGCACGGGTGCGGTAGCCACGCTCGAAGACCTGCAGCTGCTGGTAGAGGCTGACGGCCAGCTGCCCGACCCCGTCGTGCAGCTCATGGGCCAGGTGGTAGCGCTCTTCCTCCAGTAACTCGGCGCGTTTGCGGTCGGTCGTATCGCGGACCAGAATCTGCAGCGCCGGGCCGGTATCCCACACACAGATCCCGGCGGCGAGCTCCACCGGGCGGCGCGAGCCGTCGCTGGCCAGCAGCACCGTCTCAAGCTGAGCCTGCTGGGCCTGGTGGCTGGCCAGCGCCGCGAACCAGCTGGCCGCTTCCACGCGGCGATCCGGAGCGATCAGCTCGAGCAGCCCCACCGGAAGCGGCGTCTGCGGCGCCATGGCCAGCAGGCGGCGCAGGGCGGGGTTGGTCAGGCGGATGCCACCCTGCAGATCGACAATCACCACCCCGTTCGGCGAGCACTCCACCAGCTGCACATAGCGCTGGCGCTCCTCCCAGAGCCGGCGATAGCGGTTGAGCCGGGCGATCGTGCGCACGCGCGCCCGCAGTTCAGCACGGTTGAACGGCTTGGCGATAAAATCGTCGGCGCCAGCCTCAAGCCCGCGCAGCAGCGACGGCTGGTCATCCAGCGCCGTCACCAGGATGACCGGCAGCGCGGCGGTGCGCGGATCGGCCCGGAGCTGCCGGCAGACCTCAAAGCCGTCCAGCACGGGCAGCATCACATCGAGCAGCACCAGGTCCGGGCGGAGCGCGCGGGCCATGGCCAGGGCTGCGGGGCCATCGGCGGCAAAGGCCAGGCGCAAGCCCTCGGGCTCCAGCAGGCTCGCCAGGGCAGCGCGCCCCCATGGCTGATCATCAACAACAAGAATGAGACTACGATGCTCCATGCGTTCTCCGCTGGGTAACCTACGCGCTCGGCAGGCGTGGCGCCGGGGCGCCGGTGTAGTGGGCGATCCGCGCAAGCAACTCGCGCAGGACCACTGGCTTGCTCAGGTAATCGTCGGCGCCAGCGGCCAGGCAGCGCTCGCGGTCGCCAATCATAGCCAGCGCGGTCAGAGCGATGATCGGGGTCGTCGCGAGGGCCGGGGTGGCGCGGATGCGGCGCATCGCCTCGAGACCGTCCATCCCGGGCATCTGAATATCCATCAGGATGAGGGCGGGCTGCAACTCCTGGGCCGCCGCCACCGCCTGTGCGCCGCTATAGGCGACAGCCACGCGGTAGCCGCGGGAGAGCAGGTAGTCGGCGACCAGATTGATGTTGACCCGGTGGTCATCAACCAGCAGGAGGAGCGGCGCCAGCGCGCCATCAGGCGCGATCGGTCCTGCTGCGCCGACGCCGGCCGCTGGCTCGCATCCGGCGGGGCAAGCGGCCGGCAGCGCCTGGCGCCACGGCAACGAGATAGTGAAGCGGCTCCCGCGGCCCGGCTCGCTCTCCAGGGACACCCCGCCACCGTGCAGCTCGGTGAGCCGGGCCACCAGGGCCAGGCCCAGGCCCGTCCCCTGATGCTTGCGCGCCAGGCTACTATCGAGCTGGACGAACGGGCGGAAGAGCCGGGCCTGATCCGTGGCGGCAATGCCCACGCCGGTATCCCAGACCGTCATGTGGATCAGCCCGGCCACACGATCACCCTGCACCTCCAGGCCAACGCTGCCGCCGTCCGGCGTGAACTTCACCGCGTTGGAGAGCAGGTTCACCAGGATCTGCTTGAGGCGACGCGGGTCGGCCACGATCAGCTCGACATCGCTATCGATCGCCGCGATCACGCGGAGCTGGCGCGCGTGGGCTAGCTGGCGCACCATGCGCAGGCTGGCTTCGCAGAGCTGGGCCAGGTCCACGGTATCGAGCTGCAGCTCGAGCTGGCCGGCCTCGACCTTGGAAAGATCGAGGATATCGTTGATCAGCGCCAGCAGGTGGCGCCCGCTATCGATCACGGTATCGACCAGGCCCTGCTGCGGCCCATTCAAGGGGCCGAAGACCTGCTCGTGGAGGGTTTCGGCCCCGACGAGGATCGCATTGAGCGGCGTGCGCAGCTCGTGGGACATGCTGGCGAGAAACTCGTCTTTCATGCGCGAGGCCCGCTCGAGCGCGGCATTGGCGGCGCTCAGGTCGGCGGTACGCTCGGCCACGCGGCGTGCCAGCTGGGCGCGCTCGGCCTCCAGCGCCGCCTCAACCCGCTGGCGCTCGGCGATCTCCTCACGCAGGCGCGCATTGGCCATACTCAGGTCGGCGGTGCGCTCAGTCACCCGCGCCTCTAGCTCATCTTTGGCCCGCTGCAAGGCCGCCTCAGCGGCGCGCCGCCGGGTGATGTCGCGGAAGATGCCGCGCAGCACCACCTGCTGGTCCGCCGTGCGCCACACGTGCATGTGGCCCTCAAGCTCCACCGGGAGCCCGTGCTCAGCGAGTAGTGTCGTCTCGATCCGTCCGGAGACCAGGCCACGCTCGATCGCGCGCACGTAGGTCTCGACCCGTTCCACCTCGCTGGGAGCCACCAGGTCGAGCAGGGTGCGCTGGCCGAGGGCCTCGGCGCTGTAGCCCAGCGTCTCGCGCCAGGCGCGGTTGACGTACTGGAAACGCAGCTCGGGGGTGACGCTAACGATCAGGTCGCTGGCGTTATCGAGAAAGGCCTGCAACTCGGCAACGACGCCAGCGGTGGTCGCGCCGGGCGCCCGTGCCAGCACAGCGCGTGCCTGGACGAGCTGCAACTCCTCTTCGGCGAAGCGAGCCAGGTCATCGAGGATCGCCAGATCAGCGGCACGTAGCCGGCGTGGTCGCCGGTCGAAGACACAGAGCGTACCGGCGCGACCGCCGCCTGCGCCACGGATCGGCCAGCCGGCATAGAAGCGCAGCGCGAGCGGCCCGTTCAGCAGCGGGCTCGCGGCACAGCGCGGCTCGCGGCTGAGGTCGGGGATCAGCAGGGGCTGCTCCTGTTGCGGGATGTGGGCACAGAGGCCGAGCGCGCGGCCCAGGTCGGCCACCGGGAGCTCAGGGCAGGAGGAGAACCAGTGCCCCTGAGCATCGGCCAGCGCGAGCAGGACGATCGGCGCGCGCGCGAGCCGGGCCGCCAGGCGCACCAGTCGATCGAGGCGCGCCGGGCCGGGGATGTCGAGCGGGTGGAGCAGTTCGCGATCAGCTTGAGGGAGCGTTGCCTGGGAACGGGGAGAGGGATGTGCCATGCCGCCGGGGTGCTTGGTGCGATTCCAGTGCCGCGGCGCCGGGTTGGCCCGGAAGCAGGGAGACATCCCGGCGCAGGCGAGCACATGCTAACGCTGCGCCGTACCAGCGCATTACGAGCGCGGGGAGGAGCTGGGACGCAATGGTGATGGCCAACGCCGCGCTATGCCTGATCAGGCCATGAGCAACTGGCCGCCCTCGCGACGGGGGCCTGACCAGGTCGTCTCCCCACCGAGCTGGCGGGCCGCGAGGGCGTCAGCGCCACCGGGTGTGACCAGGCCAAACAAGCCGGCGGCAACCGCCGCGTGGGGAGCCAGCTCAGGGCGGGCGATCCAGATTGTATGGGGCAGCACGTCGGGGAGACTTACGGCATAGGCCGTGCCGCGGCTACTCAGGTAGTCCACAAGAAAGACACCAAAGAGCTGGTACGGCACACTGGTGGAGAGGTAGGCCACGATCAGCGACGTGCCCACGTCGTCGTTGAGCTGATGCACCACGAAGAGTTTGTCGCTCTCGGTGCGCAGCACCCCGAGATCGAGCGTGCGGTAGGCCGTTCCGCAGCGCCAGGCGAGGTTAAGGATCAGCTGGTACTGCTCCAGCTCAAGCAGGTGCTCAAAGGCGCTCAGGCTCGGGTCAGGGCCCTCTTCGGCACCAGGGTCGATCGCATAGAAGCGCTCAAGGTCCACCGGCTGTGGCGGCACGAAGATCGTCCCCTCAGGCGTGCTGAGCCGTGGTTGCGTGAACTGCGTCGCCAGGCGCTGACGGTAGCTAGTTCGCCCCATTGCCTTCTCCTTGGCTTACCCGGCGCATCTCGCATCGCGCGCTAGCAGGTCAGCAATCCAGCGATCTGCCAGATATTTCCCTGCCCTGATCAAGGTTGCCATCGGCGAGTATCCCTCACCGCGGCACCGGTGCAGACCGTCGTGGATGCCGGGGAGCGAGCCTGTGACGCGAGTGCAATGCGAGTATAACACACGCGTACCGCTTTGTCAGCGTGTGCAAGAGGTGCACATGGACTGCACACGTCGTCCGCC
Organism: Chloroflexota bacterium; assembly: GCA_013388805.1. Classification (GTDB taxonomy): domain Bacteria; phylum Chloroflexota; class Chloroflexia; order Chloroflexales; family Chloroflexaceae; genus JACAEO01. The sequence goes on along the minus strand of JACAEO010000067.1, from coordinate 1,416 downwards.
TCCGGTGGTGGGGTACGGGACGGCTACGTCGCCATCACCAGCGCACAAACCGGGGTCCGGGGCTTGCCCCAGAAGCGCGACTCAAGCCCTGAGCCATCCCGCTGCCGGGTGGACGGCGGCCAGCGGGCGCTGGTAGAATGACAGGCAGCGCAGGAGCCGTCGCCTACCCTGGCGACGTTCGGTCCGCCAGACAGAGTGCATGGACGCACAGAAGCTGACCTATTTTCTCGCCGCCGCCCACACGCAGAACTTCCGCAAGGCCGCGGAGCTCTGCCACGTGGCCCAGCCGGTGCTGGGCCGGCAGATCGCCGCCCTGGAGCAAGAGTTGGGGGTGACGCTGTTCGAGCGCCAGAGCCGGCGGGTCAGTCTGACCCCGGCGGGCACAGCCTTCATCGCCTACGCGCGCGACATTCTCGATCGGATGCAGGCCGGCCGCCAGGCGATGGCGGCGCGCCGCGACGTGATGGGCGGCACGCTCAATGTCGGCTGCATCGAGCCGCTCTCGGACACGTTGCTGCCGCCGGCCTTCGCTGCCTTCCAGCGCCAGCATCCACAGACGCGGGTCAATGTCACGGTCAGTGGGACCGAGGAGCTCTTCGGCATGGTCGAGGAGGGCAAGCTAGAGCTTGGCCTCTTCGGGCTCGCCCCGGAGCGCATGCGCGCGCAGCCGCTACTGGTGGTGCACGAGCTGTACCACGACCGGCTGGCGCTGATGGTGGCCGCCGGGCACCCCCTGGCGCGCGAGGCGCGCCCGGTGCGGGTGCAGCATCTCCTCGAGGAGCGGCTGGCGCTGCTCAACCAGCGCTTTGCGATGCGCCGCATCCTGGAGCGGATCTTCACCCAGCACAACCGGGAGCTCATCCCTGCGCTCAATATCGACAACGTCGCCACCCTGAAACTGATCGTCCAGCACGGCGGTGTCAGCACCGTCCTGCCCCAGTCGCTGCTCTCCCCAGCCGACCGCCAGGCCGGCATGGTGGCCCTACCGATCCAGGACCTGAGCGAGGTCTTCACCTTTGCCCTGGTCTACCGCCAGCAGGCCAGTCTCTCCCCGACAGCCGAAGCGTTCATCCGCGCCGTCACCGAGAGTGTAGCCGCCGCGCGCCCGGAGGGCGTGGTGGCGAACCCGTAGCGCCAGAGGCCACCCTGCCGCCTCGCGTGGCCACCCCGCCGCCCCGTGGCCGTCCCGCGCCCCGGGGTCAGGCCGAAGCATTCGCCCCATGGGGGCATCGGTTCCCGCCGCGGGCCGCGGGCGAATGCTTCGGCCCTACATACCGCGCCCGCGGGGCCCCGGGGACACCCCCTCTCAGGTGGAGGGTTTTTGGCGGATGGCGTCCTGATGCGCTGCTTGCCCTCACCCCCCCTCTCCCAGCCTGGGAGAGAGGGGTATGTTGTTGGCGTTGCGGTGCGCAAGCT
>JACAEO010000400.1 GCA_013388805.1 Chloroflexota bacterium | reverse complement strand
GGGGTCTTGAGGAGCATGGGCACCGCTAGATTCCTCACTCCGCCTGCGGCTCCGTTCGGAATGACATGAATCATATGGTTCTGAGGAGCGCAGCGAGGGGTCTTGAGGAGCATGGGCACCGCTAGATTCCTCACTCCGCCTGCGGCTCCGTTCGGAATGACATGAATCATATGGTTCTGAGGAGCGCAGCGAGGAATCTTCCCTCCTCGTGGCTAGAAGACCCCTCGCTACGCTCGGGGTGACAATCAGCTCCAGCCTACCAGTCAAGACAACGTACAACTGTAGTACTAGGAGGATATGCACCTTGACCACCCCGAACTACCTGACAATCGACCCCGACACCTTCGCCGATGAGCGGCGTTTCGTCCTCGGGTGTCTGGACCAGGCGCTGCGCGAGTCCGGTGAGCCGGGGGCACGTGCTTGCCCCGCTCCCCGAGGTGGGGTATACTACCTTTGTACAGCTTTTGCACAGAAAAACAGGATGGAACATATGAGCATCTATGACTTCTCGGCAACCCGCATCGATGGCACGCTCCAGTCGATGGCCGACTACCGCGGCAAGGTGGTGCTGATCGTCAATGTGGCCAGCCGCTGCGGCTTCGCGCCCCAGTACGCCGGCCTTGAGGCGCTCTACGAGCGCTACAAGGATGAAGGGCTGGTTATCCTCGGCTTTCCCTGCAACCAGTTCGGTTTCCAGGAGCCCGGCAGCGAGGCGGAGATTCAGGAGTTTTGTAGCCTGACCTATGGGGTGAGCTTCCCCATGTTCGCCAAGATCGACGTCAATGGCCCCGAGACCCACCCGCTCTACGCCTATCTGAAGGCAGCGCAGCCCGGCTTCCTCGGCAGCCAGGCGATTAAGTGGAACTTCACCAAGTTCCTGGTCGACCGTGACGGCCTGGTCGTGCGGCGCTACGCCCCCACCGATACGCCGGAGTACATCGAGCGTGATGTGGTTGAGCTGCTGCACGAACAGCCGACCACCGCGTAGCTGGCGCTCAGAGCGTCGTGTCTGGCGCACCGGCAACGAGTGCCGCCTCGCCAGCGGCACTCGTTGCGCCGCACCGACGGATCTGTGCAGAACGTCATAACTGCGATCGCGGGCGTCCGGGTGTACAATGGAATAAACGTTTTTGCCCCGGAGGTCAACGATGATCATCCGTCATCTGCTCCGCAGTTTGCTCCTGCTCGCGCTGCTGCTCCCCGCGCTGGCGAGCGCCCAGGACTTCAGCCAGCCGGCGTTCCGCGCCGTCTGGGCACGCACCGACTACCCGGTCCAGCAGGGCCGGGGCAACCACTCGTGGATCTGGGGGCCGGGCCCCTTCACCGCCCAGATCAATGAGTGGTATCTCGAGGGGCCGGGCCAGTCGCGGCCTGTGCAGTACTTCGACAAGGGTCGCATGGAGATCAACGATCCCAACGGCGACCCGAACAACCCCTGGTTCGTCACCAGCGGCCTGCTCACCCGCGATATGATCGATGGGCGCGTGCAGGTCGGCAACGGCGAGTTCATCCCGCTCGCGCCGGCCAGCATCCCCGTCGCCGGCGACCCCGATGCCGGTTTCCCCACCTATGCCGACCTGCGACCCTACGCGCGCGCCCAGCCGCGCCTGCGCCCCGGCGACGTCGTGGCTGAGCGGCTCACGCCGCAGGGGCGCGTGCCAGATCCGGCGTTCGCCGGCCTCCCCGCAACCCGCATCGTCGAGGTGCGCAATGGCTACGGCATCCCGCGCGCCTTCTGGGATTTCCTGAGTCAGAGCGGGGTGAGCTACCGCAATGGGCGCTTCGTCCAGGCGCCCCCGCTCTTCGACTGGCTCTACATCGCCGGCTACCCGATCGCCGACGCCTTCTGGGTGCGCGTGCCCATCGCAGGGGTGCCGCGCGATGTGATGGTCCAGCCCTTCGAGCGCCGCGTGCTGACCTACAACCCCGCCAACCCGCCCCGCTTCCAGGTGGAGATGGGCAATGTGGGCCGCCACTACTACCGCTGGCGCTACGAACTGCCCTTTGCCGGCGGGCGCCAGGCGCTGATCACCGTGCCGCCCCGCGACAGCACCGTCAGCAGCCCGCTGGCCGTGCAGGGCTTCGAGCGCGGGATCGTCTACGAGAATGAGATGACCGTGCGCCTGCGCACCGCCAGCGGCCAGGTGCTGACCACCGTGTCCACCGGGGTCTACCGGCCTGACCTGGCCATCCCCGGGCCGTTCGCCACCAGCCTGGTCTTCGTCGCGCCCGAGCTCACCACGCCCGGCAACGTTGAGGTGACCACCAGTTCGCCGGTTGATGGCGCCGAGTCGGTGATCGCCAGCCAGCCGGTGACCATCGCCGGGCTGGCCGGCGACCTGGCCCGCGCGGAGGCCCGCGCCCGCGCGGACCTGGCTGCGCGCACCGGGGTCTGGCCGGAACGCCTCGTGCTCCGCTCCGCCGAGGCGGTGGAATGGCCCGACAGCGCCCTGGGCTGCCCGGCGCCCGGCCAGGGCTATCTGCAGATGATCACGCCCGGCTTCCGCGTCGTGCTCGAGGCCGCGGGACGCCCCTACGCCTACCATAGCGATCGTGGCGACCAGTTGCTGCTCTGCGAGGACGGCCGGCCCCTGGCGCCGATCGGGGCGCCGCTCAGCCTGCCGGCGCCCGGGGCCGTCGACACGCTGCCGGTGCATGCCGAGGCGCACCTGGGCCAGCCGGGGGCTACGGTCAGCCTGGAGCTGGCGTTTGAGAGCGGCGGGCTGCTGCGCACCCCGGTGACCCTGCTGGCCGCCCCCGATGGCTCCGGCCTGCTGCTGGCCAGCATCTGGCCACTGCCCGATATGCCGCGCTTTGGCGGCCAGCGCGCCATCCTGCAGGTTCGCGACCAGCAGGGCCAGTTGCTCGCTGCACGCCTGATCAGCCTGCTCGGCAGCGACGACCCGCTGGCGCGCCCGGTTGAGCTTTACTGGCTGGCCGGCGAGCAGCCGCAGGCTGAGCAGCGCAGCATCCCGCGCACGCCGCAGATCGGCGCCGCCACCCTGGAGCAGCTGCTCTGGGGCCCCCCGCCAGGCTCGGGCCTCAGCACCGCCATCCCCACCCCCGCCGAGGTGCTCAGCTACCCCGGGCGTGGACCTGACTGGGGCGCCCGGGTGCGCCTGCGTAGCCTGGTCATCCGCGATGGGGTCGCCACCGCCGACTTCTCGCGCGAGCTGCGCGCCTATGGCGGCGGATCGGCCCGGGTGGGCGCCATCCGCCAGCAGATCACGCGCACGCTGCTCCAGTTCCCGAGCGTGCGCGAGGTGCGCATCGCGATCGAGGGCCAGACCGAAGGTGTGCTGGAGCCCTGAGCCAGGGAGACTCCGATGCACTTCCGCCAGAACATCACGCGCCCGGGACGGCGCTGGCTCATCATCGTCGGCGTGCTGCTCGCCGTGCTGGCGCCCGGCGCGCTCCACGCCCAGGGCG
>JACAEO010000290.1 GCA_013388805.1 Chloroflexota bacterium | reverse complement strand
GGCGGGGGGCCCCCCCCCCCCGCCCCGCGGAAGCGCAACAAGAGGTTACTGGGCGTCGAGCCAGTTCTGGCGGGCGGTATTGCTGGCGGCGGCGGATGGGGGGAAGTAGCCGACGTCGAGCACCTCTTCGTTGACGAAGGTGAGGTAGTAATTGATGAAGGCGGCGACCTGGGGCTTGGCGTCCATGATCTCCTTGGCGGAGTAGATGAACAGCGGGCGGGCGAGCGGGTAGCTGCCGTCCTCGACGGTGGCTTCGGTCGGCTCCACGCCGTTGATGTTGAGGATGCGCAGCCGGCTGGTGTTCTCGGCATAGTAGGCGTAGCCGAAGTAGCCGATGGCGTAGGGCGAGCCCTCAACGCCGGCGACCAGCACGTTGTCGTCCTCGCTCAACTGCGGGTTGGCGCCGAGGATGGGCGCAGGGTCCTTCTCGAAGAAGTGCTCGACGAAGTAGTCGAAGGTGCCCGAGTCGGTGCCGGGGCTGAAGAGCTGGATGGGCTGGTTGGGGAAGCTGGGGTCAACGTCGCTCCAGTTCTTGGCCTTGCCGGAGAAGATGTTGGCGACCTGCTCTTCGGTCAGGTCCTCGACGAAGTCGTTCTCGCGGCTGACGACGATGGCCAGGGCGTCGGTGCCGACGCGGAACTCGATGGCCGGGCGGCCGGCCGCCTCGCAGGCGGCCTTTTCCTCATCGTTGATCGGGCGCGAGGCGTTGGAGATGTCGGTCTCGGCGGCGGTGCAGAAGCGCTCGAAGCCGGCGCCGGTGCCGATGCTGTCGATGGTGATCTGGCCCGTGTAGCCATCCTCCTTGAACAGTTCGGCCATACGCTCAGTGAGCGGGAAGACGGTCGACGAGCCGGCGATGATGATGTTGCCGGTCACCGTCGCCGGGTCTACCGCCGGCAGTTCGGTCAGGCCGCTGGTCCCGCCTGTGGTGGGAGCACTGGTCGGCGCAGGAGCAGCAGTGGGCGCCGTGGTGGCCGTGGGTGCCGCGGTGGCCGCGGGTGCAGCGGTCGGCGCCGGTACATCTGTAGCCTGGGCGACGGGCGCGGTTGTCGGGGCGGCAGCGCCACCGCCGCAGGCGGCGAGGATGGGCAGCAGTAGCCCGAGCACGATCAGGGCCGATACGGTGCGAACACGTGCAAACATACAGTCTCCTCTGTGCAGGGGCACACCAGACGAGTGTGCCGCTTCCGGACACCAGGACACGCCAGATCAGGCGCAGGGGGAGTCTGCAATGCAGGGTGAAACGGCCCACGCACAGAGCCAGCACCATGGGCGCCATCGTCACCATCAGGCCGGCAAGAGCATCTTAACGGGATCAGATTAACTCCCCGGCTAGCTTGTGTTAAGATTGTATTAAGTATGCCTAGATCCCCGACGCATCCTCGCCCGCCTCGCTCCGGTAGGCGTAGGCCATGTGCCGGGTGTTCCAGGCCAGGCCAATGCGCCCATCGGGGGTGAGGACGATACAGCCGCCGCTGCCGCCAGCGACACGGCGGGCGAGGATGCGCATCGCGGTCTCGGCGGCGACCTGGGGCGGCAGACCACGCTCGAGCATATCGACGATGCGCCGTGCCAGCGCGAGGCGCACGATCGACTCGCCCCAGCCAGTGCAGACCGCACCGCCAACCTGCGCATCGGCATAGAGCCCGCAGCCGATCAGCGGCGTGTCGCCGATGCGCCCGGGCAGTTTGAACGGCGTGCCGCCTGTCGAGTTGGCAGCCACCAGGTTGCCCGCCTGGTCGAGGGCGATCGCGCCGACGGTATCCTGCCCGCCTATTACCTGCTCGGTACCCGCGGCGTGGGTGGCGCGCCACTGCTCCCAGAGTGCGCGCTCGCGCTCCACGATCAACGTGTCGTTCTCGCAGAGCGGCAGGCCCTGGGCTACGGCGTAGGCCTCGGCGCCCTCGCCGACCAGGAAGGTGCCCGCACCCGTGAGCAGCTTGCGTGCCAGGCTGATCGGATTGCGCACCCGGCGCAGGTTGGCCACCGCCCCGTAGCCCAGCGTCCGCCCGTCCATGATCGCGGCGTCCAGTTCAACGGCGCCCGCGGCAGTCAGATGCGAGCCGGTGCCGGCATCGAAGATCGGGTCATCCTCCATCAGGCGCACTGCGGCTTCGCAGGCATCAAGCGCTGAGCCGCCGGCCGCCAGGATGGACCAGCCGCTGGCCAGGGCCGCGCGGCAACCAGCAAGATGTGGCTCCACCTGGTCGTCGGGAATGGCCCAGGCGCCGCCGTGGACGATCATCGCGATAGGCATGCGCACTCACCTCTGCTTCAATTGGGCGGGTGAAGAAGTGCCTAATCTAGCACAGGCATCTACGAAATGCAACACTGCCTATGTGTGTAACTCCCGGGGTAATACACGCGCCTGGGAGCGAGGGCGTCCCGCCCTCGTCGTGTCTCCGCGGGTGGGTCGGTCCCCTATCTGAACTCGTGGGCGCCGACATCCTCGCGGTAGCTGCGCCCGGGGAAGTGCACGCGCTCCGCGTTGAGTAGCGCGCGTCCCCTGGCGCCGGCCAGCGTCGCCCCGAGCGCCACGATAGTGACCACGTGGCCCCCGCTCACGGTCACGCCGCTGGCCCCGGGGCCGCCGCGCAGCAGTGCGGCCAGCCCGCCCCGTGTCGTGGGGCTGTAGCGCAGCCCGCCGGGGTTGCTGGTCTGGTTGTGGAAGACCAGCACCCCGGGATCGAGGTCGGTGAGGCCGCTCACCGTGGCGCCGACCGGGAAGTGGTGCGGATAGCCCTGCGCTACCAGGGCTAGCGCCACGCTAGCCTCATCGCGCCAGACCGGCGGCGGCGCGCTGGCGAGGCGGCGCGCGATCGCCGCCTCGATCAGCGGCAGCAGGTCGCTCTCCAGGCGGGGCAGCACCGCCTGGGCCTCCATGTCGCGCATGCTGCAGCGTAGCCCGCGAACCCGCGGGCCCTGGTCGGTGATGACACAGTCTACGCCGAGGAAGCCCCAGTAGGGCAGGTCCTCACGTTGTAGGGCGGTGATGATCGGCTGCACGATGTGGCTGTGCAGGTAGGCCCCGAGCCGGTGGGCGTAGGTCGAGTTCCCGGTCACCGCGCCCATTCCCGGGGCGCGCGGGCTGTCCGGCGCGGGCCCCAATTGATCGTAGAGGCGGACGGGTAGCAGCGGCAGCGCCGTGCTGCCATCGGTGAGCGCAGAGAAACTGACGGTCGCGCCGGGCACCTGCTCCTCGATCACCACGCCCGTCGGCGCACCCGTGGCAAAGTGGGCCCGCACGGCCTCCAGCGCCGCGTAGCGGTCGGCGTAGACCGCCTCGCCGTCCGTGGGGCTGTCAGCCCTGATCACCACTGGCAGCGGCTGGGCGGCGAGGTACTTCTCGGCGGTATCACGATCCTGGCAGACCCGCCCCCGCGGCAGCGGCAGGCCATGGCGCTCCAGGAACGCGCGCGCGAAGCACCGGCTGCGCTCCAGCAACGTCGTGCGCTGGGCCGGCCCGCACACCCCGATCTGCATCGCGACGACCTCATCCACCAGGCCGGCGTGGAGCGAACTGCTGTCAGCGGGCACGATCAACTCCACGCCTTCGGCAAAGGCCCAGTGTGCCACTGCGGCCACCTCGCTCGGGTTGAGCTCGACCTGGGCCGCCAGTTGGGTTGCGCCGCCATTGCCGGGCGCCACCAGCAACTCGGCCTCGGCGCTGTTGAACAGCTTCCAGACCAGGGCGTGGGCGCCGCCGTCGGCGCCGAGGACGAGGATCTTCATGGGCGTCTCAGGGCAGACCTCTGGCGGCGCTGATCAGATTGCTGAGCAGGACAGCGTTGGTCACCGGCCCGGTGCCTCCCGGGACGGGCGTGATCGCGCTGGCCACCTCGACAACGCTGGCGAAATCCACGTCGCCCACCATGCTGCCATCCTCACGCACGTTGGTGCCGAAGTCGATGACGGTTGCGCCCGGGCGGATCATCTCGGCGGTGATCAGCCCCGGGCGGCCCACGGCGACGCAGACGAGCTCGCACTCGCGCAGGACGGCGCCGAGGTCGGTGGTGCGCGAGTGGCAGAGCGTCACCGTGGCATCGGCCAGGGTCAGCAACTGGGCCATCGGGCGTCCGACGATCGCGCTGCGCCCGACCACCGCAGCGCGCACGCCCCGCAGGGCGACCCCGTAGTGCCGCAGCAGGGCCATGCCGCCGGCGGGCGTATTGGGGACCAGCGCCGGGCGTCCCTGGGCCAGCAGCCCGGCGTTGATCGGGTGGACCCCGTCGATGTCCTTGCGGTAGTCCAGGGCCATGATCGCCGCATTCGGGTCGAGATGGGCGGGCAGAGGCAGCTGGATGAGGATGCCGTCCACCGCCGGGTCGGCGTTCAGGCGCACGATCGTGGCGAGCAAGGTTGCAAGCGAGGTTGTGGCCGGCAGCAGTTCGAGCTGAAAGCGAGCGCCGGCCCCATCGCACAGGCGCGCGATGCTGCGCACATAGCGGTTGGAGGCAGGGTCGCCCTCCACCTGGATCACAGCCAGGCCAGGGGCCCGACCGAGCTCGGTGGTGAGCGTGGCGATCTCGGTCCGGGCCGCAGCGCGCAGCGTCTCGGCCAGACCTTTTCCGTGCAGGATAGTTGCAATCATGTTCACTGGCAGGAGCCTGTGACGCGGCCACGGCCGCCGGCTGGCTACTGATTGATACGGTTGCGGACGATGGCGATGATCCCCTCCGCCTCCTCGCTGAGCCCAATGGTCAGATCCTCGACCTGGGCGCGGGTCTCGCGCACGAAGTGCTGATCCTCCAGACCGGCCAGGTTGATCTCGATGTTGAGGATGGCGCTCTGCACCGTGGCGCGGGCCAGCACCGTCGCGACGCCGATGTCACTGACGATCAGGCGGCCCACCCGGGGGGCCAGGGCCGTACAGAGCGGGATGATGCTGGCCGCGGCCTGAGCGACCCGCAGCGGCACCTCGGTGGCCTGACGCGTAACGTGCTGGATAGCGGCCTGGCGGGTGGCCGCGTCGGCGTCGGTGGTGCGCGGCAGCTTGTAGGCCGCCGAGAGTCGCCCGAACACCTCGATATCCGCTGCGGCCAGCTGCTGGAGCTCCTGGCGCAGTGCTTCGGCGCGAGCGTGGAGGCCCCGCACTTCGTCTTCGATCGCGGCATACTGCTTCTTGCCGATGGTGAAGGCGCAGACCATACTCACCAGCCCCGCGGCCATAGCGCCGGCGAGCGCCGCGGCACTGCCGCCGCCCGGCGCGGGCGCATGCGAGGCCAGGGCGTCGAGGAACGCGCCAATCGGCTGTGCGTCGAATGGCTCGGACATGCTCCTGGTACTCCTTCCCGCGCGCTCCGCCAGCAGGGCAACCGCAGGTGAGCGTCAGCACCCGCAGAAGGTCGCAGCGCGGCGTGGTTTCTCATCCGACAGAGCCGCGACTCGTCTGCCGCAGCCACTGCCCCCATTATAGCAGTGGGGGGATACACACAGAGCCGTGGCAGCCCGAACATGCTACACTATGACTATGCACATGCTCATTTTTACCGGTCCAGTCGGCGTGGCCTCGCTCGCCGCCGCCGCCACCGCCGCCGCCGCCGCTGCGCGCGGCAGTCGCACCCTGCTCGCCAGTATTGGTCCTTCGCACGCTGTCTCCACCCTGGCCGGCGTGCCGCCCGGTGGCAATCCACAGCCCGTGGGGCCCGGCCTCGACGCCTGGTGCCTCGACCCGCTGGCCGACCTTGAGCGCATCTGGTCGGCCCTGCCCGCCGGATCGCGCATCGCCGGCGATGAACTGCCGGTCATCCCCGGCACCGATCTCTTCCTCGCGGTGGCCAGCCTGCGCACCCTGGCCGCCGGCTACGACCTGGTCTGTGTCGATGCGGGCCCTCCCGACACCTTGCTCCGCGCGCTCGGCGTGCCCGATATGTTCCGCTGGATGGTACGCCTGCTCCTCGGGCTCGACCGCGGCCCTGGCCGCTCCAGCGCCTCGGTGGCGCGCGCCCTCGTCCCGGTGGGCCTGCTGCCCTTCCCGATGGAGTGGACGAGCAATCTCCAGGAGGCGCGCGTGCGCCTCGAACAGCTGCGCGATGAGACGGTCGCGCCCACCAGGGCCCGGGTGCGCTACGTGCTACGCGCCGATCGCGTTGGCCTCGATGAGGCCCGGGTGGCCCTGCCCGCCCTGCAGCTCTTCGGCCTGGCTGTCGAGGCGATCATTGCCGGGCCGCTGCTGCCGCGCACCGACGGCCTGGCGCCCCTGGTCGAGGAGCAGGAAGATGTTGCCGCCAGGGCGGCGGCGGTCTGGCCGGGACGCCCGGTGCTGCGTATGCCCGCCGGGCCGACTCCGGTCGGCCATGCGGCGCCGGCCAGCCTCGGCGCGACGATCTACGCCGCTGCCTCGCCGCTGCCCGAGGCGCCGCTCGCGCCCCCGGTCCGCCTGAGCGGCCCGCCCGAGCCAGGCGCCGCGCTGGATCTGCCCGGCCTGCCCCGTGAGGCCATCGGGCTGACGCTGAGCGGCGATGAACTGGTCATTCGTGCGGGAATCTACCGACGCCATATCCTGCTGCCGGAAGGGCTGCGCGGCACCACCGCGATCAAGGCCGCCCGCCAGGGTGAAACGCTGATCGTACGGCCCAGGGTCTAGCGCACAATAGCGCTGACCAGCGCCCCTGCTGCTGTACCCTCCCCACAATCTGCTACAATCGCCCCGGGGCTGGCGCCGGCCTGGCTGGCGCCGGCTGATGCGTTGTAGACGGGGCCAGGACCATGGCAAAGCGGCAGTATTCACTCCAGGGCCGGGTGGCGGTGATCACGGGCAGTACGCGGGGCATCGGGCGGGCGATCGCCGAGCTGTATGGGCGCGCCGGGGCACGGGTGGTGGTCTCCTCGTCGCGGGCCGAGGCCGTGACCGGCACGGTCGCGGCCTTGCGCAACCAGGGCATTGTCAGCGCGGGGATGGCCTGCGACGTGAGTGAGCGGGCGCAGGTCAATGCCCTGCTGCGCCACGCGCTCGATGCGTTTGGTCAGGTCGATATCTGGGTCAACAATGCCGCGATCTCCGGCCCCTTCGCCTACACGGTGGAGGTGCCGCCCGGGGAGTGGGAGCGCGTCATCCAGGTAAACCTGCTTGGCTGCCTCTACGGCTGCACCGCCGTGCTGCCCCATATGATCGAGCGCCGCTACGGCAAGATTATCAACGTGACCGGCGGCGGCTATAAACGCGCCCAGCGCTACCTCAGTGCCTACAGCGCCTCCAAGGCGGGGATTGTACGGCTCACCGAGGGCCTGGCCCGTGAGCACGCTGACCAGAAGTTCCTCTCGATCAACGTCCTCGCGCCCGGGATCGTCCCGACCGATATGACCACCCGCTGGCAGCCGATCGGCCAGGCCGCCGACGCGCTCAAGGCCTTCCCCCGGGTGATGCGCATCTTCGGCACAACCGCCGAGGAGACCGCCGAACTGGCGCTGCGCATGGCCTCATCGGCGACCGATGGGGTCTCGGGCAAGGTCTATGAGATGATGCCCCGCCACCGCGCACTCCTGCGGGTCGTGCAGGCCGCGGTTGGGCGACGCTGAGCTGCTATGGTGGCCCTGAAAGGAGCAGCCTGTGCCTTCTCTGAACGAGCGTATCGGCGAAGTCATCAAGCGGAAACGAATGCGCGACCGGCTCACCCAGGCCGATCTGGGTAGCCGGATCGGCGTCAGTGGCTCCTACATCTCGAGTGTTGAGTCCGGGACCACGGGGGTGCGCATCACCGAACTGGAGGGCCTGGCCGCCGTCTTTCGCACCACCGCCGTTGACCTGATCAATGAAGCCGCCGGCCGCGACGCCTACAATTTCAGCGCCTCGAACCGCGAGCGCGACGCCTTCCTGACCATCTATGACGGCCTGACGGATGAGCACAAGCGCCAGGCCCGCAACTTCCTGCTCTTTCTGCGCGAGCTGCAGCTGCGGCCCGAGGAGGAGCGTGAGTAGGACAGCCCTCGGGATATGCCGTTCGGGTTTGGGCGCCGGGCGCCGTCCTCCGGCCCCCCGCCCCTCTCAGGTGGAGGGTTTGTGGGAGTTGCGCCCCCAGGCTCCGCATACCCCACCCCCCTACCCCCTCCCCTACCAGGGG
>JACAEO010000243.1 GCA_013388805.1 Chloroflexota bacterium | reverse complement strand
TGGGGTATGCGGGGCCTGGGGGTGCAACGCCCACAAACCCTCCACCTGGGGTGACGCCAGCCCTGCCCGCGCCGTCCTTTCCAGTGTCGCGCAGCGGACGGGAATACCAGTAAGGAGGATCACCATGGCTTCGAAAGCGGACTTCTCTGCCGAGGAGTGGAAGACGATCGGCCTGGCGCCGATCGTGACGTCGATGTTCATCTCGATGGCCGACCCGAGTGGCCCGATCGGACTGATGAAGGAGATGTTCGCTGCCGTGAGCAGTATCGTTGAGGGGGCGAAGGAGGCCGCCTCGCTCCAGATCGTCAAGGATCTGGCCACCGATCTGCAGGCCAGGGAGCTCAAGCCCGACCTGCCGAAGTTTGGCAGCAAGGAAGAGGCGATGGCCTTCGCGAAGCAGACGGTGAGCGAGGCCGTGGCGTTGCTTGCGGCCCGCTCGCCCGACGAGGTTCAGCCCTTCAAGCAGTTCCTCTACGATACCGCACAGAAGGCGGCCGAGGCGGGCAAGGAGGGTGGCTTCCTCGGCTTCGGCGGGACGGCTGTGAGCGAGGCCGAGCGCCAGGCCCTGAGCGACCTGGCCGCGACCCTCGGGCTCACGGTCTGACTGATACGACGAGGTGGCCCGTGGCTGTTCCCCGGCTGCTGCCCGATACGGACCCCGCAGTGGCCGCGCTGGCCCACGACCTTGAGCAGGCGCGGGCGACGAGTTACCCGCTCACCTTTGCCGTGGCTCGCCTTGCCGGCGAGCCCGCTGAACCCGCCGCGGCGCGCGATGCTCTCGCTGCCGAGCTCGGCTATCGTGGGCTCGGCGCCGCCTGGATCGAGCTGCCGCGCCGCATCGCTGCCAGGCTGCTCGTCCAGCTGATCAGCAGTGAACTGGCCTACCCCGCTGAGGTCGTGGCGCGTGTCCAGGCGGAGGCGCTCGCCCAGCGCTTCCTGGCCCTCGTTCCGCCAGGTGCGCGCTTCTTCACCAATGGTGCGGTCAGTGGCGAGGTTGCCGTCTACGACAGCCAGGGCGAAGCGGTGCTCGGCTGGCGCTCGATCAGCGAGGCACCGCTTGACAACGGCCTGGTTGCGCTCGGTGGCGGCCGGGTAGCGATCCTCTGGGCGGAGGACGCACCGTAGGCGCGTTGTGCGCCTGGCTGAAAAACCGCATCCTGAGCAGCGCGCAGTGCGTGGCGAAGGGGCGGTTTTTTGGCATCCCGCGGTACTCGGGTCGGCTCCGCGCCCACGGTGCGAGTCCCACGCTGAAAAAGCAAGGAAGTACTATGGACGCCACCTGAACGGGTTCGTACCATACCAGTGGCAGGTGCGCCACCGCACTCCGCCTCATCCCGAAAGGACCTGCCGTGATCGAACCACTGCGTTCAGACCTGCCGCTCTCCGAGGCTTCAAGCCAGTTGCTCTTGCTGCTCGAGCGCCACTGCGCCGCCTTCCCGCCGCTGCGCGAAGAGCTTGCCAGCCATCGCGCCCTGACCCACGCGCTGGCCAAACAGCAACTCCGCAGCGCCCAGGCGCTGCGAGCATGGCGCGCGGCCATCGCGCGGCGCTGGGCGTGCGAGATTGCTGCCCAGCGACTTTACGACCAGGCGCAGCACCAGTTTCACCACCACTATCGCAACGACCCGGCCTATGCCCAGCTGATCGCGCCCGGCCATCCCGGTGCCGCCAGCACCGCCGCTGATCTGCTGCACGAACTGCGCCGGATCGCGGCGGCGCTCGAACTCCTGACGCCGCGCCCACCCTTCGCTGCCGAGTTGCTGGCCGACCTGCACGCCAGCGCCACCGACCTCGAGGCCGCGATCGAGCACACCCGGCGCTGTGAAGCCGAGCGCCGCAGCCTGCTCAGCGAGGAACGGGTTGCCGCCAAGCTCTTTGCGCAGGCCTGCGAGCGCAGCCACCGGCTGCTCAGCCACTACCTCGGCGACCAGGCCTCCGACTTGCCCCCGGCGTGACCGTGCCGCCGGCTACACTGCTGGTGCGAGCAGCGCAAGCTGGGTGCGCAGCGCGGCGATGCGCGCCGTATTGCCCCGCTCCTCGCCAAGCGTGGCCAGCTGGTGCTGCTTCTGGGCCAGTTCGGCGCAGGCCTCGTAGAAGCGCCGCGCCGTCTTGCCGCGCATGCGCGCCCGCAACTGGCCGCGGATCGAGGTGGCCGTCTGGTACTGCTCCGCGCTGATCGTGCCCCGCTCGACTTCCTCGCGCAGGTAGAGGCGCATCCAGCGCCGCTCGCGAAAGATCTCGCCCACCACCACGGCAAACACCACCGCCCAGCCGATCCAGTCGACCAGGAGCGTTGCGGCGAGGCCGGCCAGCCCGAGGCTACCGGCGAGCAGCATCGCCATAGCATTGTGCAACGCGTGGAGGAAGACGGCGATCATCCAGCCGAGCAGCGGCGCGATGAGCTTGACTGCCAGGCCGCGCCGCAGGCGAGCCACCGCCAGGCCGATGCCGATAAAGGCCGTATAGACGGCGTGGCCCCAGCCGCCGAGGATGACCCGCAGCACGAAGAGTGCGGCCATGCCCGCGTACCCGTCCTGGCCATAGCCGGCGAAGTACAGGTAGAGCACGTTCTCGGTGGCGGCGAAGCCGAGCGCAGTGATCGCGGCGTAGACCATGCCGTCGAGCGCCGAGTCGAACTCGTGCGGGAAGGCGAGAACGATGATCGCCACCGCCAGGCCCTTGAGCGTCTCTTCGACCAGCGGCGCGACCAGGGTCGCACCGCTGATCTCAGCCAGGTCCGCGCTCCCGGTGAGGCCCGCGATCCCCAGCTGCAGCACCGAGCTCCAGATGATCGCGCCGAGTGTGGCAACGATCGCGCCCCAGGCGAAGGCGCCGAGCAGCAATGGCGCAGGCTCCTTCTCGAAGCGGTCGAGCCAGTAGACGATAGCGGCGTAGAACAGGGCCGGCACAAAGCTCAGCAGGACTGCGATCAGAAAAGGCATCATCGACGTGTCCTGGCGCCCCTGCGGCACCCCTCAGAGCACGCCCTTGGTGCTGGGCACCACCCCGGCGAGGCGCGGGTCGTGCCGGCTGGCGGCGTCGAGGGCGCGGCCAAAGGCTTTGAACAGCGCTTCGATCTTGTGGTGATCGTTGCGGCCATAGAGCACGCGGGCGTGGAGGTTCAGGCGCCCGTGGATGGCGATGCTCTCCAGCAGGTGGAAGATCAGGTCGGTGGCGAGCTGGCCGACCCGCGGGGTGGCGAAGGTGGCCTCGACCACGCAGTAGGGCCGCCCACCCAGGTCGACCGCCACCAGGGCCAGGGCTTCGTCCATGGGCACGAAGCTGTGGGCGGTGCGCACGATGCCCCGCCGTTCGCCGAGCGCCGTATCGAGCGCGCGCCCGAGGCAGATGCAGGTGTCTTCGGCGGTGTGGTGCTCGTCGATATGCAGGTCGCCCCGGGCGCTCACGCTCAGGTCGAAGAGGCCATGCTTCGCCCAGAGCGTGAGCATATGGTCGAGGAAACCCACCCCGGTGCGCACGTCGGCCTGGCCGCTGCCGTCGAGGTTCAGGCGCAGGCTGATCTCCGTCTCACCCGTGGTACGCTCGATGCTGGCAGTGCGCGGCTCGTCACTCATCACTGGCACTACTCCGCCTCGCGATTGAGGCTCCGCTCGCTGCTAAAACCATCGGGGTAGCGACGGCGCAGCTTCGCGATGTTCTCGCCCATCACGTCGCCCAGCTGCAGACCGAGCGCATCGCAGGCCAGGGCGGCGTACCAGAGCACGTCGCCGAGCTCCTTACGCAGCGCGGCCTCGTCGAGCGGGTGGCCGTGGAAGAGGTGCTTCTTCAGCGTATCGCCGAACTCACCGGCCTCGCCGGTGAGGCCGAGCGCCGCGTTGAGCAGCCGCTCGCGTGCTTCACGACCGGGGGCTTCGGTGCGCAGGGCCAGCCGCTGGTACTCGTTGGCATCCACGGGTTATGCTCCGATCAACTGCAGCAGCTCATTCAGCACGGCGCCATTGGTGCCGATACCCTCGCCGTGCTCGATCGTCGGCGTGCCCTGCCAGTCGGTGTAGGTGCCGCCGGCCTCCGTCAGGATGGGCAGCAGCGCCGCCGCGTCCCACACATTCATCACCGGGTCGAGGGCCGCCTCGGCGCGCCCGGTGGCCACCAGCAGGTAGCCGTAGCAGTCGCCCCAGGTGCGGAACAGCCCCGTGGCCGCCAGAATGCGCTGGAAGGCCTCGCCCTTGCCGTAAGCCTCGTAGCCGTGGGCCACCGTGCCCACCACCAGGCTCTCACGCAGCGTGCTGACCGTCGAGACGCGGCAGGGGCGTTTGTTCCAGGTGCAGCCGAGCCCCCGCGCGGCGGCGACCGTCTCGCCCAGGGCCGGAACGTGCACCACGCCCGCCACCGGCTCACCCTCGCGCAGCACGCCGACCATCACGCCATAGAGCGGCACGCCGCGGATGAACGACCGGGTGCCGTCAATCGGGTCGAGCACCCAGCGGTAGGTGGCCCTGGGTGGGCCGCTGAGGCCCTCTTCCTCACCGAGCACGGCGTGCCCGGGGTAGCGCCCGCGGATGGCCTCACGCAGATAGGCCTCGGCCTCGCGGTCGGCCACCGTCACGGGCGATTCGTCAGCCTTATGGTCGATCACCAGGTCGCGCTGGAAGTGGCGCAGCGTGATCTTGCCGGCGTGGACGGCGATCTGGTTGGCGAAGTCGAGCAATTCGCGGAGTTCGGTAGGCATTGCATGCGCTCCTCCAGGCTGGCGCCTGCTCGGTCGTCCCCGCGCTAGTGTACCACGCCCCTCAATTGTTGAGGAAATACTCGTCGCGCGGCAAGAGGTCCGTATTTACCTCGCCGCCGCGGGGTGTCGCAGGCGACCAGAAGGTCACTGGTTGTGTCTGGATAAACTCGCGTATTCGTTCAGGGTCAACGCCACCGCGTTCCAGGTGTGTGCGAACGTGCGGATCGTCGAGCCGCGCCAGGATTGTGGCCTGATCAAAGGCCACGGGCTCATTCGCGCCAATGACCATGAATGTGCCGATCGCCACGCCATAGGGGAATACCTGGCGGAAGGTTGTGCCCGTGCGCTCGGTGGGTGTCCACTGTGCCATGAAGCCCCCCGCAGCGAGCCGGGTGCGCGCCTGCTCAAAGAACTCGCG
The DNA here is from genome assembly GCA_013388805.1 of Chloroflexota bacterium. Classification (GTDB taxonomy): domain Bacteria; phylum Chloroflexota; class Chloroflexia; order Chloroflexales; family Chloroflexaceae; genus JACAEO01. The sequence goes on along the minus strand of JACAEO010000243.1, from coordinate 3,993 downwards.
CGAGTAGAGCAGACCGCTGCCCGCGCGCCACGGCTGGATCGCATCGGCCTGGATCACGTCAAACCGTGCAGCGGTGTGCGCCAGTTCACGCCTGCCGTCACCCACGACCAGCTGATAGCGCGGATCGGCAAGCATGGCTGCCACGGCCGTGCCGGCCTCACGCTGGGCAAACGCGGTCAGGGCCGGGAGCTGTGATCCGATCAGCTCGACAGCCAGAACATGGCGGGTTTCAGCGCGGAGGCCGGCTGCGTACGGGGTGCCGCCAGAGCCAATGCCGATGATCAACAGCTCATGGGGGTGCGGATGGACAAGTGCCGGCAGCGCCCCAAGAATAACGTGGACATCGAGAAACGGGACCGCGCCCTGTGCATTTCCACCCACATACAGGATGGCATGCTCATCGTGCGTAATGATGGCGGTCACGCCAGTCGAGTCTTCGGCGATGACGGCCCTGGTCTCTGTGCCGCCGTGGAGGGTCGCCCACAGATGACTATTCGACGGGAACAGGACCAGGGCTAACGTGAGCGCACCGACCAGAGCGACGGGGATAGTGACGCGCACGTGCCGTGGTCGTCGCGCCGACCCGCCGAACGCGCCCACGGCAAACCCCAGGCCGATCAGACCATAGAGCAGCAAAACACCACTGGTGCCGAACAGATCGAGGAAGAGCATACCGGTCAGCACGGCGCCGGCCACGTTGCCACACAGGTTTGCAAGTTGAAGGATGCCGACGTGGAAGCCAACGCGCGAGGCCTCTGTCTGCACGGCTTTCTGTACGAAGGGCAGGGTCAGCCCGATCAGCACATTCGGGGGCAAGAGGAGGGCCAGGGGCAAGCCCACCATCAGCAGCACCTGGACACTTGACGCCTGCGTGGCGACGGTGCTCACGCCGAAGCGGGTCGTAGCGCCGCTGAAGTGGGCGTAGAGCGCACAGAGGAGCAGCACAGACGCGAGCACATAGGCCATGATGACGGCCTGTGTCACCATGAACCACCGGCGCAGATCGACCGCATGGGCCACCAGCCGTGTGCCGATGGCAGTGCCGATGCCGTCGCCGAGCAAGACGATTGCCACCAGAAGAGCGAACGTGTAGGCAAATGACTCAACGGGAACACTGAGCAGCCGGAACCAGATCACCTGCAGGCCAATTGCGGTGAAGCCGGAGAGAAAGACCAGCGCACTCCAGCGCCACAGGTGCGCAGAACCGCGCAAGGATAGCACGGGTCCCGATTGCGGCCGGCTGTTGCCAGCGGGAAAAGTCCGGGCAACGCGCAGTGCCGTCACCCCGACTGCGGTGCTCAGCGCCGCGCCCGCATACGAGGCGCCAGCGAAACCCAGGGTTCCGGTGAGCAGGCAACCGCCTACCAGTGCGCCCAGCGCCGCCCCGCTAATGTTGATCGCCTCAAGCCGCCCGATCGTCTGGGCGGCCGCATCGAGTGAGCGAACGAGCGCACGTGAAAGGAGCGGCAGCGACAGGCCCATCAGGGTGGTCGGTACCAGCAGGGCAAGACCTGACACGAGCATCAGGCCCGCCAGGTTGGCCGCCAGCATGTGCAGGCGCAGGAACAACAGGTCGTAGAAGATCAGGCGCGCTGCCAGGGCAAACGCAGCGATTGCGAGGTTGCAGAGGCCAAACAGGCGTACTGCGCCGCGACACGATAACCGGTCGGCTATGATGCCCCCGATCATGCTGCCGACACCAAGACCAGCCAGATAGGCTGCGACAATGATTGTTACCGAACGGACATCGGCGCCGGTAAAGAGGCCGAGCAAGCGCTGCCAGGCAGTCTGGTAGATCAGGGCACAGAAGCCGGAAATAAAATAGATAATGAAAATAATCCGAAGAGAGGAGGTTTTTTCGGTTGCAACGAGTGACAGGTTTGCAACGCTGGCAGGGCTTTCAAGCTTCATCGGGTGATCCTTGGCGTACAGCGCATTATGCCGCCCAAGCCTAACCGGGAGGCATTACCAGGATCGATCCGATGGGTTCATGCTGCGGGGCGTTGCGCGTGCACCAGCGCTCAGATCAGCGTATGCAGCGCCTGAAGCAGCGCCGTGCTCTGCTCCGGGGTGCCGGCGCTGATGCGGATGTAGTCGCGCAGCAGCGGCGTGCTGTAGTAGCGCACCAGCACGCCCTGGCGCTCCAGGGCCAGCTTCAGCTCGCGGGCCGGACGCTCCACGACCCGGCAGAGGATGAAGTTGGCCGCGCTGGGCAGCGGCTGCAGAAAGGGCAGCGCGGCCAGTAATGGCAACAGCCGCTCCCGTTCGGCCACGATGCGCGCCACGTTGGCCAGCAGGTGGGCGCGGTCCTCCAGCGAGGCGATGGCGGCCTCCTGGGCGGCCACGCTCACATTGTAGGGCTGCTTGATCTTCCAGAGTTGCTCGGCCAGCCACTCCGGCAGCAGCCCGTAGCCGACCCGCAGCCCGGCCAGCCCGGCCCACTTGCTGAAGGTGCGCAGCACGGCCAGGTTTTCGTGGCGGCCAACCCAGGCGCCGAAGCCCTGGCCCACCCCGGCAAACTCGATGTAGGCCTCGTCGACCACCACCAGCAGCGGCAGGCGCAGCAACTGCTCCAGCTCGGCGGGCGAGAGCAGGTTGCCGGTGGGATTGTTGGGCGTCGTCAGGAACAGGATCTTCGCCTTCCTGGCGGACGCCACCCGCTCGATGCCTTCCAGGTCCAGGCTGAAGTCGGCGCGGCGCGGCACCGTCGCCACCTGCCCACCGCACACGCCCGTGTCGAAGCTATACATGCCGAAGGTGGGCGGGCAGTCGATCACCGTATCGCCCGGATCGATGCAGAGGCGCAGGATCAGGTCGATCAGTTCATCGGCGCCGGCGCCACAGAGGATGCGCTCGACCGGCTGGCCGGTGTATGCGCTCAGCGCCGCCCGCAGGCGCGTATGCCCCGGATCCGGGTAGATGTGGTAGAACGGCTCATTGGCCAGCGCTGCCCGCGCGCGTGGCGCGGGGCCGTAGGGGTTCTCGTTGGCGTCGAGCTTGACCAGGCGCTCGACCGGCAGCCCGAGCCGCGCGGCCAGCACGTCGAGCGGCAGGATGGGCGTGTAGGGCTCCAGGTCGGCGATCACGGGGCGGATCAGGCGTGCAGGGAGTGACATCGGCTCAGACCAGCTTGCTCAGGGTGCGCGGGGGCGGCTACACGCGCCCGCGCAGCTCGGCGTCACGGCAGTCGCTGGCAATGCTGACCAGGCCGAGCGTGATCAGCCCGCCCACGATGCAGAGCAGCGGTAGCCAGGGCGCGGCCAGCGCGGGCAGCGCGGCCTGGAAGGCTGGCTGCTGCCCATAGTGGTAGAGCACCACTCCCAGGACCTGCAGCGCCAGGCCGCTCACCTGCAGCGGGCGGATGCGCGGCCGGATCGCGCAGCTGATGCCGTGGCCGGCGCGCCGGCGCAGCAGATCGACCCCGACCCCGCCGAGCGCGATCGTTGCCACCAGCCAGACCCAGCCGGCCCCCGGGGCGAGGCGTTGCTCGAACCAGCCGATGATCAGCACTGCGGCGACCAGGCCGAGCAGGCCGGCCAGCAGCCACTGTGCCACCTGGCCCCTTGTTCGTCCTTGGGTCAGCATTGCGCGCACCATTCACCCCTGGCCTCAGCGTGCCCGACCACCCGCGTCTGTAGCGAGTATAGCACAGGCCAGCGCTCGTGCCGCTGCTCCACGAGCGCTGCCGGCGTCTGGCAGGCGGCAGGTGATGGTCGTCCCCGCACCGGGCGCGCGCGTCACACTGACCTCACCCCCGTGGGCCTCGACGATCGAGCGCACAATCGCCAGCTCCAGCCCCGAGCCGCCGCTCTCGTTGTGCCGCGCGGCGTCGACGCGGTAGAAGCGCTCGAAGACGTTGGGCAGGTGTTCTGCGGGGATGCCCTCGCCGGTGTCCGTCACCCACAGTGCCACCCCTCTCAGGTGGAGGGTTTTTGGGAGGTGCGCCCCCAGGCTCCGCATACCCCACCCCCCTACCCCCTCCCCTACCAGGGG
>JACAEO010000318.1 GCA_013388805.1 Chloroflexota bacterium | reverse complement strand
CCGCCGGGGGCGCCCCCGTGGCGGCGGGGCGGCCGCGGGGGGCGCGGGGGGCGCGGGGGGGGGAGCGCAGCCCAGAGGGCCCAATGACTACCTACATCGAACTCCGCTGCCACTCAGCCTATAGCCTCCTCGATGGCGCCTCCACCGTGGAGGCCCTCGTCGCCCAGGCTGCCGCCCTCGGTATGCCCGCCCTCGCCCTCACTGACCACGATGCCCTCTACGGCGCCGTGCCTTTCGTCGAGGCCGCCCATGCCGCGGGCGTGCGCCCGCTCCTCGGCGCCGAGTTGACGATGGAGGATGGCCACCACCTGACGCTGCTGGTGGAGGACGAGACTGGCTGGCGTAACCTCTGCCACCTGATCACCGCCGCGCAGCTGCGTGCCCCCAAGGGTCAGGCTGCGCTGCCCTGGGCCACGCTCGCTGCTCGCGCGGCGGGCCTGATCTGCCTCAGTGGCTGCCGGCGTGGCCCGGTGGCCGCCCCGCTGCTCCGCTGGGACCGCCAGGCGGCCTTTCGCGCGGCCCGCCGGCTGGCAGGCCTTTTCCCCGGCCGGTTCTATATCGAGCTGCAGCACCACCTCGGGCCCGATGATGCCGTGCTCGTCGATGATCTGCATCGCCTCGCCGGCTACCTGGGCCTGCCCAGCGTGGCGACCAACAACGTTCACTATGCCCGGCGTGAGGGCCAGCGCCTCCACGATACCCTCAGCGCCATCCGTCGCCGCCTCAGCCTCGATGCCCTGGCACCCGAGCTGCGCCCCAACGACGAGTGCTACCTCAAGCCGGCAGGACGTATGCGCCCGCTCTTTGCCCTCTACCCCGACGCGCTGGCTACTACGTTGCGCATCGCCGAGCGCTGCCGCTATACGCTGCGCTTCGGCCTCCAGGATCTGCCCGCTTTCCCCACCCCAGCAGGCTGTGCTGCGCTCGACTACCTGCGCCGCCTCTGCGCCACGGCGCTGCCATCTCGCTACGGCACGGCGAGCACCGAGCTCTGCGCGCGCCTGGACTACGAGCTTGCGGTGATCGGCCACGCCGGGCTCGCCAACTACTTCCTGATCGTCTGGGACATTGTGCGCTTCGCCCGCGCTGCCGGCATCCGCTGCCAGGGCCGCGGCTCGGCCGCCAATTCGCTTGTCGCCTACCTGCTTGGTATCGGCCCGATCGACCCGCTACGCCACAAGCTGGTCTTCGAGCGCTTTCTCAGCCCCGAGCGCCCTGTGCTGCCCGATATCGACCTCGATGTCGACGCTGCCCGACGCGAGGAAGTGATCCAGTATCTCTACCAGCGCTACGGCGCCGAGCATGTCGCGCTGGCCTGCACCTTCATCACCTTCCAGGCCCGCAGCGCGCTCAACGAGGTTGCGAAGGCCCTGGGTCTCGACCCGACCGCCCTGCAGCATGCCGAGCCGGGCCTGGAGGTCGCCAGGCTGCCGTCCGACCCGGTCATCGCGCTGCTGGTGGAGCTCTGCCGCCAGATCCACGGCCTGCCGCGCCACCTGGGCCAGCACAGCGGCGGCATGGTGTTGATGGGGCCGCCGGTGGCCGAGCGGGTGCCGACCGAGCCCACGGCGATGCCGGGCCGCTCGGTGACCCAGTGGGACCGGGACGCGCTCGAAACGGCGGGGATCGTCAAGATCGATGTGCTGGGGCTGCGCGCCCTCTCGGCCATCAGCGAGGCGCTGGAGTGGATGCGCACCCTGCAGCTGCGCCTGCCCGACTTCGAGCGGCTGACCTATGATGACCCGGCGGTCTACGCGCTGCTCGCCGCGGGCGATACGCTGGGCGTCTTCCAGGTCGAGAGCCGGGCGCAGACGAGCGTGCTGCCGCGGCTGCGGCCTGCCTGTCTCGACGATTTGGTAGTCGCCGTGTCGCTGATCCGTCCCGGCCCGGTGCAGGGCCAGATGGTGCACCCCTACCTGCGCCGGCGCCTGGGCGAAGAGCCGGTGCGCTACCCACACCCCTGCCTGGAGCCGGCCCTGCGCGATACCCTGGGTGTCCTGCTGTTCCAGGAGCAGGTGCTCCTGGTCACCACTGCGGCGGCCGGCTGGCCACCAGGGCGCGGCGAGCTGCTGCGCCGCGCGCTCAGCAAGGGCGATGTGGGGGCGGTTGCCGCCCTGCGGGTCGCCTTTCTGGCGGACGCCACCAGCCGGGGCATCGATCCAATCAGCGCTGAACGGATTTTCACCCAGATCGCCGGCTTCGCTGGCTACTCGTTCCCACGTAGTCACGCCGCCGCCTTCGCCACGCTGGTCTACCAGCACGCCTGGCTGAAACGCTATGCGCCCGTGCCCTTCTACGTCAGCCTGCTCAATCACCAGCCGATGGGGTTCTGGTCACCGGCGGTGCTGGTTGGCGACGCGAAGCGTCACGGGGTGCGCTTCCTCGGGGTTGATATCAACCGGAGCGCCGAGGCTTGCACGGTCGAGGGCGGGGCGATCCGTATCGGCCTGCGCTACGTGGGCGGGCTGGGCGCGCAGGGGGTGGCGCGGCTCCTGGCGGCGCGCGCCACTGCGCGCTTTGACAGCCTGCACGACCTGTGCCGGCGCACAGGCCTGCCGCACGCCGTGGTGGAGCGGCTCATCCTGGGCGGGGCACTCGACCTGTTCGGCGCGCCGCGCCGGGCGATGCTCTGGGAGCTTGGCGGGCTCCGCTATGAGGTCGACAGCCTCGACCTGGAGCTGCCATTGCCCGCGGTAGAACTGGCGCCGCTCACCCACTGGGAGCTGCGGCGCCAGGAGGAGGCGGTGCTGGGGCTGACGGTGGGCGAGCACGCGCTGGCGCCACTGCGCGCCTGGCTGGCGGCCCGCGGTATGAGCAGCAGCCGCGCCCTGCGGCGTGCCAACCCCGGCAGCCGTGTCGAGACGGCGGGGTTGCTGGTGGTGCGCCAGGCGCCGCCCACTGCGAAGGGGCATGTCTTTCTCACCCTCGAGGACGAGCACGGGTTGATCGATATCATCCTGCGACCACGGGTGGCCGAGCGCTACCGCGCGCTGCTCGGCGCCGCGGCGGTGCTGCGGGTGGTGGGCATGCTCCAGCGCGAGGGGGCAACCATAAGCATCCTGGCCTGGCATATCGAGCCGCTGCAGGTGCCTGGCGGGGCGGTGGGGTAAGTGACTGACCCCCTGGACCGCACAGGTTTGCCAGACCTGTGCGGTCTGGATCACCCCTCCGGCGCGGCGGTGGTGATCAGGCGGTGGGTCATCTCGACCACCTCGCCATTCTGGATCACGCGGTCGCCGATGCAGGAGACCAGAGTCAGCACCTCGCGCCCCTGGGGCAGGATGTAGGCTACCTCGTCGGGCCGTGCCCAGACCTGCCGTTCGACCACGTAGCGATAGGTGGCGCCACTGCGACCGGTGATCGTGATGCGCGCGCCCGGGCGCAACTCTTTGACCCGCGCAAAGGGCGCCGGGATGTGGGGGGCCTCGGTGAAACGCAACACATGGCCCCAGAGCACGACATTCTCGCCCTGGCCGGGGGTGGCGCTGTGCTCGTACCAGGCCACATCGTGTTTGGGCACGATCGGCACATGCTGGGCATCGAGCCCGGTGGGGATCAGCGGGCGGTCCATCGCGATGGCCGGGATGGCGATCCGTGTCGGCGGGTCGAAGCGGCGCACCGGCGGCGCCGCGGCCCGCGGGCCCAGTTCGGCGCCCAGCAGGCCCAGCAGCACCCGGTGCTGCGCCGGCAGTTCGGGGTGCAGCTCCATGCGCGCCCGTTCGAACCACTGCACCAGATAGACCTGGCCATCGGCCAGCATCTCGGGCTGTGCCTCGGTCAGCGGCAGGCCAAAGAGGGCCAGACTCTCGGCCTCACTGGTGCCCCGCCGCCCGTCGAGCTCGACGCCGGAGGCGCGCCCGGCGCGCAAAAACTCGCCACAGAGCTGCCGTCCCGTCTCGGGGAAGCTGCGACAGGCCGCCTGGGGTGGGGCCGGCGCTTCGGCGCCAGGGTCGCGCCCACTCCGCGCCAGGCTATCGGCGCCGAGGCGGCCCAGTTGCACCCGGTAGGGCCACGGCTGCGCCTCGTGCAGCTCCAGCCGGTGGCGCTCAAACCACTGCACCTGCACCATGCGGCCCTCGACCACTTCGCTCTGTAGCGGGGTGAGCGGGAGACCGAAGACCGGCAGACCGCCGTTCTGCTGCCAGAAGCGCAGGATATCCCCGGCGACGCAGTAGCCGGTGGCGTCGAAACAGCGCTCGTTGGGCGCGGCCGCCACGACGCGCGGCACGATGGCGACCAGCAGCGCAAGCAGAACGAGTGGTGCAAACCAGCGCCAGGTGGCACGGCGGGCCATAACAACCTCAGCGCGTCGCGCATGCCTGATGGCGGGCCGATCACACTACTGCGGCATGCACCGCGTATTGTACCACGCCCCATCTCCCGCGGGCAGCTCCGAGTCGTGTATCATGCACGGTAGCAGGGGCGTCCCCGTGGCGTCCCGTGAGGAGAATCGCATCGATGTTGCGCCAGATCTTCATCAAGCTCTCGCTCGTCCCGCAGGCCCAGCCAGTGCTCGCCCGCGTGCCGGTTGCCAGCGCCCTGGTGCGGCGCTTTATCGCCGGCGAGCGTATCGACGAGGCCATGGCGGTGGCCCGCGCGTTGAATGGCGCCGGGCTCAACCTCTCGCTCGACTTCCTTGGCGAGAGTGTCAGCGCGATGGCCGAGGCGGTGGCTGCCGCCGACACCTACCTGCGCCTGCTCGACCAGATCGCCGAGCTTGGCGTGCGGGCCTACGTCTCGATCAAGCTGACCCAGTTCGGGATCGACCTCGACCCCCAGGGCTGCCAGCGGCTGGTGCGCCAGGTGGCCCGGCGCGCCGCGGCGACCGGCTCCTTCCTGCGCGTCGATATGGAAGGTACGGCCCATACCGACCGCACCATTGCGCTGGTCCAGGAGGTGCACAGCGAGATCGCGGCGATCGGCACCGTGCTGCAGGCCTACCTCTACCGCAGCGAGGCCGACCTGCACACCCTGGCCAGCGCGGGGATCAGGATCCGCCTCTGCAAGGGCGCCTACCAGGAGCCGCCCGATCGAGCCTTCCCGGCCAAGGCCGACGTTGACGCCAACTTCGTGCGGCTCAGCCGCTTGCTCCTGAGTTACAGCAACGCCTGCGGCCCCGCCGACCCCGCGGGCCGCGTCCCGGCCCTGGCCGCCCTGGCCACCCACGACGAGCGCATGATCGCTGCGGCACGGGCGCACATTGAGCGGCTGCGCATCCCGCGCGACCGCTTTGAGTTTCAGATGCTCTACGGCGTCCGTCGCGACCTGCAGGAGCGCCTGGTGCGGGAGGGCTTTGCCGTGCGCACCTATGTGCCCTTCGGGACCCACTGGTACCCCTACTTCATGCGCCGCCTCGCCGAACGCCCGGCCAATGTCTGGTTCATCGCCGCAAACCTGTTCCGGCAGTAGCAGGGATGGCACGAGGCTGTGTCATCTCATTCCACGTAGGTGTATAATATGTACACACGTTTGAAAGGCGGCGCAGCCATGATCAACGATCAATCAGACAACGGGAGCAAGGAGGCCTCAGGACGTTTTCTCGAGATTGCAGAACGGGAGGTGGGCCGGATCATCCTCGATATCCACGATGGGCCGGTGCAGAATATCTTCGCCGCCCTGTCGCAGCTGTACGTCGTCCAGCGCCGTATGGTGCAGCAGCAGCCGACGCCTGATGATGAGTTGAACCGGATCAGGCGCAGTATCACGCTCCTTGAGCACGCGCTCAACGAGATCCGCAACTTCATGGGCGCCTTTCGCCCACCCGAGTTCGAACGCCGCGATCTTGTCTCCATCCTCGAAGGCCTGGTGATCCAGCATGAAGAGTTGACCGGCAATCCGGTGAGCCTGGAGATCGTCGGCGAGTTGCCAGCCGTGCCGCTCCCGGTTAAAATCTCTCTATACCGGATTCTGCAGGAGGCGCTCTCGAATGCCGTGCGCCACGGCCAGGCCCAGCATCACGCGGTTGTGCTCAGCAGCCACGAACACTGTCTCACCATGGAGGTGCGCGACGACGGGCGCGGCTTCGACGTGGAGGCTGTGCTGCAGCGCTCCCGCGCCGGCCATTTCGGCGTCGAAGGCATGCGTGAGCGGGTGCACCTCCTCGGTGGCCGGTTCAGCATCGAGAGTGCCCCCGGCCTGGGGACGCGGGTGCGGGTGGATGTGCCCTGTCGTTGAGCGGTCGGCGATCAGGTGCCGTCGGTGCAGCATGGGCCGCTGCTGGCGCCCACGATATTCGCTCTGCGCTGATCATCGATCGCGGATCGCGAAGTTCACATGATTAGAGTCTTTCTCGCCGACGACCACGCCCTCGTGCTGGAAGGCCTGCGCTCGCTGATCGAAGCCGAGGGCGATATCCAGGTGGTCGGCACGGCGAATGATGGCGACAAGGTGCTCGAGGCTGTGCGCACCCTGCGCCCCGATGTGGTGGTCCTTGACCTGCAGATGCCGACGGTCGGCGGGATCGAGTGCCTGCAGCACATCCGCGCCGAGGGCCTGCCGGCCAAGGTGCTGATCCTCTCGGCCTTCTATGATGGCGATACCATCCAGTCGGCCCTCGAAGCCGAGGCTGATGGCTTCGCGCTCAAGACCGAGCCGCCCCAGCAGACCGTGGCCTGCATCCGCCAGGTCTACCAGGGGCAACTGGTCTTTCCCCAGGCGGCCAAGCGCTGGCTGCGCCAGCAGCGGCAGCGGCCCGGCCCCGCTACCGATCTCTCGGAGCGCGAGGCCGAGGTGCTCTCGCTGGTCGCCCAGGGGCTGACCAATACCCAGATCGCTCAGCGGCTGAACGTGAGCGACAATACGGTCAAGTTCCACCTGCAGAATATCTACCAGAAGCTCGGTGTCAGCAATCGTACCGAGGCCGCCGGCATCTACTTCAAGCAGCGCCAGGAGGGCCGCCGATGACGGTCTGGCTTCTCTTTGGCCTCGCCGCGCTGCTCCTGCTCGGCCTGGTGGCATTGCTCTGGCGCGTGTGGGACGCCTATGCCCAGATCAGTCCTGAGGACGAGGAGCGCGAGCGCGAGATCGCCTCGCTGAATGATGCCCAGGCGAACCGCGTCAGCGACCAGCAACTCACCCGCCCGCTTGACCCCGATGCGGCCTGGCAGACGATGGTTGAGCGCGGCGCCACCAGGCCGGGAAGGGTTCCACGAGGGCGGCGATAGGCCCCGGCGTGCTATAATCGCTGCCATGGACTATGTTATTGCCGTCGATCTCGGCGGCACGCAGCTCCGGGTTGCCCTGGTGGACGCCGATGGGCGGATCCTGGCCCACGAGCGTGGGGGGGGGGG
>JACAEO010000242.1 GCA_013388805.1 Chloroflexota bacterium | reverse complement strand
GGGCAGCGCCCCGGGGATGCCGGGGGTGCGGGGGCGGCGCGCCCCGCTGGCTGTGATGGGGCCGGGGCAGCGCCCCGGGGATGCCGGGGGTGCGGGGGCGGCGCGCCCCGCTGGCTGTGAGGGGGCCGGGGCAGCGCCTTCCTGGCGCAAAGCTGGTATACTATCCCGTGTTGCTTGATCCATACCCGATGATATACCTCGGCCTATGCGCGTCCTCATCACCGGCTCGAGTGGGCAGATCGGCACCAACCTCGCGCTGCGGCTCCTCGCCGACGGCCATCGTGTGTTCGGCGTCGATCGGCGCGCAAACCCCTGGACCAGCGCCTTCCCCACGCTGCTCCAGGATCTGGCAACACCCCAGCGCGAGTTCCGCGGCGGTATCGGTGGGGCGCCCTATCCCACCTGCGATCTCGTCGTCCACCTGGCGGCGAACGCCAAGGTGTATGAGCTGGTCGAGCAGCCCTACCGTGCCCTCGAGAATATCAACCTGACCTTCAATGTGCTCGAGTTCTGTCGCGCCAATAGCCTGCCGCTCATCTTCGCCTCGTCGCGCGAGGTCTATGGTGATATCCATCGCTACATGACCGGCGAGACCAGCGCCGACTTCAGTTTCACCGAGAGTCCCTATTCGGCCTCGAAGATCGCCGGCGAGGCGCTGATCTACTCCTACGCCCGCTGCTACGGGGTGCCCTACCTGGTCTTCCGCTTCTCCAATGTCTATGGACGCTACGATACCGATATCGAGCGCATGGAACGGGTCATCCCGCTGTTCATCCGCCGCCTGAGCCGCGGTGAACCGGTGACCGTCTATGGTCGTGAGAAGGTGCTCGACTTCACCTATGTCGATGATTGTGTGGACGGGATCGTGCGCGGCATTGAGCGGCTCTGCGCTGGCGAGGTGGTGAACCAGACGATCAACCTGGCCTATGGCCAGGGCAATACGCTGGTGCGGCTGGCTGAACTGGTGGCCGCCGCGCTTGACGTGCGCCCGACGATCATCGTGGCGCCGGCCAAACGCCTGGGCGAGGTGAGCTACTATGTGGCCGACATTTCCCGCGCCCGCGCCCTGCTTGGCTTCAACCCGCGCGTGCCGCTTGAAGAGGGTGTGCGCCGCGCCGTGGCCTGGTCACTCCGGGGGGAGGGGTAGCCGATGACCGAGCGGCAGCAGGCGGAGCAGCCCGAGCGGCGCCCCCGCGAGACGGGCGCCGCCACCCCTCCCCGGCGCGCCGCCTCCCCGCGGAAGACCGCCGCGCAGGTGAGCAGTCTGCTCCAGCTCTCGTCGTACCTCGTCTCGGTGCTCGACCCGCAGGAGCTCCAGGCGCACCTGGCGGCCCGCCTGGTTGAGACGCTGCCCTCGGTGCAGGCGGGCATCCTCTGGATCAATCACAATGGCCGGCTCCGCCCCAGCGCCGTTGTGGGCCTGGAACTGGACGCGCCAGCGGTGCAACTCTTGATGAGCTCTCAGTTGCGCCCGGGCGAGGGCGTGGCCGGTCTGGCCTTCCAGCGGCTCGAGCCCCAGATCGTCGCCACCCCCCTCGGTTATCGCGCCACCGCCGAGCAGATCGCCCCGGCCAATCTGGCGCTCTTCCAGCACCTCGGCGAACACCTGCCCCGCCACCTCACCGTCGCCGCCGTGCCCCTGCGCGTCGGCAGTGAGACGCTCGGCGTGCTGGAACTGCTCAACCTGGGCGAGTCGTCCGACCACGGCTGGCGGCCCCTGGCACGCGCCGACATCCCCATGCTTCAGACCTTCGCCAACCTTGCCGCCTCCGCGCTCAAGAACGCGCAGCTCTACGCCGAGGCCCAGCGCAACGAGCGCCGGCTCAAGGCCTTCGATGCGGTGGTCACCGCTATCTCAACCGCCACCGATCTCACCGACCTGGTGCGCAGCGTGCTCGATGTGCTGGTTGACCTGCTGCCCGGCTCCTGCGGCGCTCTGCTGCTGCGTGAGCCGGCCCACGACCGGCTCGACCTGGCCGCCCAGCACGGCCTGCCCCCTCCCTGTGTCGCGGCCCTGCGCCAGTTGCCCGTCGCTGAGGCGCCCTTCGCCGAGGTGGTCCACTATGGCCAGCCGATGCAGCGCCCGCTGCTCGAGGAGCGCGGCGAGGGCGCCTTCCTCGCTGCCGGCCTGCACGCCTGCGCCTACTTTCCGCTGCTCGCCGGCGGCACCGTGGCCGGCGTGCTGGCCCTCTACGGCGACAGCGATCTCAGCAAAGTGGCCGATAAAGAGATGCTGATGCCGATCTGCAACCAGGTCGGTTTCGCGATCGCCAATGTGCGCCTCTACGCCGATAGCCAGAGTGAGCGACGTAAGCTGCATACCGTCATCGCCTCCATCGCTGAGGGCGTGCTGCTCTGTGACGCCCAGGGGCGCCTCACGATGGCCAACGACGCCGCCCTCGGGCTGCTCCGGCTCGACTCGCCCCCCTTCGAGCAGCCGCTCGCCGCGATGCCCGATTTCTACCGTATGCGCGACATGGAGGGTCGCCCCCTGCACCTCGAACAGCTGCCCTTCGCCCGCGCCCTCGCCGGTGAGGTCTTCCAGGATTATCGCCTTATGCTCAGCGGTGTCAGTGGCGATGAGACGGTGATGAGCTTCTCCGGGGCGCCCGCCCGCGCCGATGATGGCACCATCGAGGGCGCAGTGGTCGTTTTCCGCGATGTCACCGCTAGCCAGAAGCTCGAGCGCGCCAAAGATGAGTTCCTCGCTGTGGCAGCCCACGAACTGCGGAGCCCGCTCGCTGCGGTGCGCTCCTATGCCGACCTGCTGCTGCGCCGCGAACAGCAGCGCAGCGAGGCCGACCCGCGCGACCTCCACGGGCTGACCATCCTCACCCAGCAGGTTAGCCATATGCTGCGTATGGTGGATAACCTGCTCGATGTCTCACGGATCGACGCTGGCCAGCTCGACCTGCAGATCCAGCCTATTAACCTGGTCAGCCTGGCCGGCCAGGTGCTCGACCAGCAGCGTCCCGCGGCCGGCAACCGGAGCCTGGTGCTCACCCACGATGTCGATGAGCTGCTTGTTGAGGGTGACTCGCTGCGCATCCGCCAGGTGTTGACCAATCTGGTCAGCAATGCGATCAAGTATACCCCCCCGGAGAGCGAGATCACCGTCAGCCTGTGCCGGCTCGACGCTGACGCCGACGCGGCGCAGGAACTGGCCGGCCCCGGTGTGCTGGTGCGGGTCACCGACCAGGGCGCCGGCATCCCCCCGGAGCAGCAATCAAAACTCTTCCAGCGCTTCTACCGCGCGCGCAACAGCCGCGCCGAGGGACTGGGGCTGGGCCTCTACCTCAGCCGCCAGTTTGTGCAGATGCACGGCGGGCGGATCTGGGTGGAGAGCGTCGAAGATGCCGGCAGTAGCTTTTGTTTCACGCTGCCCCTTACCCAGGCCCAGCTGCAGGCCCATACCGCCGGCGATTCAGCAGTGTGATCAGCCTGGAAGCCCGGGTGGCTGGGCAGCAGGAGGAACCATGCGCTTCAAAGAGCATATTCGTGGACTACCCGCCTACAAGCCGGCAAAGCTGCTCGGCGGCCCGGCCACCGAGCTGATCAAGCTCTCGTCCAACGAAAATCCGCTCGGCCCCTCGCCGAAGGCGCTTGCCGCGCTCCGTGCAGCGGTCGACCAGGTGCATCGCTATCCGGACTCGGCGAGCCTGGCGCTGCGCCAGGCCCTGGCTGCGCGCGTGGGCCTGGGGGTCGAGCACGTCACCTGCAGCAATGGCTCGGACGAGCTGGTGCTCCTGCTCTGCCTGGCATTCCTCGAGCCGGGCGATGAGGCGCTGATGGCCGAGGGCACGTTCATCAGCTACCTGCTGCGCACCCTGGAGTTGGGCGCGCGCCCGGTGCGCGTTCCGTTGCAGGCCTACCACCACGACCTGGCAGCTATGGCCGCGGCGATCACCCCCCGCACCCGGCTGATCTTCGTCTGCAATCCCAACAATCCTACCGGAACCGCCGTTGGCGCCGATGCGGTACGCGCCTTCCTGGCCCGTGTACCCGATGACGTCCTGGTGGTGATGGACGAGGCCTACGTCGAGTTTGCCACCCGGCCCGACTATCCGGACCTGCTGCCCGAGCTGCGCGACGGGCGGGCCAATCTGGTGTTGCTGCGCACCTTCGCCAAGATCTACGGGCTGGCCGGCCTGCGCCTGGGCTACGCCTACGGCCACCCCGAGCTGATCGCCTACATGGAGCGGGTGCGCCCGACCTTCAATGTCAATCTGCTGGCCCAGATCGCCGGCATCGCCGCGCTCGACGATAGCGAACACGTGGCCCGCAGCCGCGCCCACGCCGACGCGAGCCGGCGTTTCTTCATGGCCGAACTGCAAGCCCTGGGCCTCGCGCCGATCGCCAGCGAGACCAACTTCGTCGCCGTTGCCGTGGGCGACGATGGCGCCGTCAGCGATGCGCTGCGCGACCAGGGCTACACGGTGACGCCCCTGGCCGGCTGGGGCCTGCCCGGGCTGATCCGCGTCTCTTTCGGCACGGAGGCGCAGAACCAGGGCTTCATCGCGGCGCTGCGCAGCGTGCTTGGGCGGTGACGGTGCTACCGACCAGCTATGCTCAGAACAGCGTCAGCTGCTCGACCACGGGCCGCGGCGCGTAGAGGCGGGCGAGCTCGGCTGCGGGCCGCCCGAAGAAGTGCCCGTCGAGCGTGACGAAATCGCGGGCGCGGGCCGCCTGGCTGCTCAGGCTGGTGAGGTGGCGCAACTCGCGGAAGGGGTTGATCCGGCGCAGGCGCAGGATGCGCGCGACGCTGAGCGGGCCGAGGCCGGGGACGCGCAGCAACTGTTCGGGCGCGGCGGTGTTCAGCTCGATCGGAAACCAGGCGGGGTTGGCCAGCGCCCAGGCCAGCTTGGGATCGAGGTGGAGCGGCAGGTCGCCCGCGTCGTCGAAGGGCAGTTCGCCGTCGCCAAAGCCGTACTGGCGCAGCATCCAGTCGGCCTGTTGCAGCCGCTGCACCCGCACCAGCGGCGTCGCCGCGGCGTTCGCAAGGGGTGTGCCGGCGCCTGGCCGGAAGGCGCCGAAGTAGATTCGGCGCATA
This sequence comes from Chloroflexota bacterium, assembly GCA_013388805.1. Lineage (GTDB taxonomy): Bacteria > Chloroflexota > Chloroflexia > Chloroflexales > Chloroflexaceae > JACAEO01. The sequence continues at coordinate 2,999 of JACAEO010000242.1, read as the reverse complement.
CCCAGCTCCCGGTAGAGCCAGCTCCCGGTGCTGAGCAGGTCACGGTCGCGCTCGCCCGCCGCGCCCACCACGAACTGCGTCGCCGTGCCGGCGGGCAATGCGCCGGCCTGCTGCCACTCGCGCGCCCAGACCAGGCGCGCCACCAGGTCGCTATGCCAGCTGCGCTCCGGCGAGATCCGTGCCAGATGGCCGGCCGAGGGGGCCTCGAGATTGAGGCTGAGCCGGTCGGCCAGGCGCGCCGCCCGCTCGACGTCGGCGGCGGCCGTCCCGGGCAGCAGCTTGACGTGGACATAACCGGTGTAGCCATGCTGGCTCCGCAACAGCTCGACCCCGTCGAGCATCCGTTCAACGGCGCGGTCGACCCCATCGTGGACGGCGGTGGAGACGAAGAGGCCCTGGACGGCGCCGGCCTGGTGGCGGGGCAGAAAGGCGGCGGCCAGTTCTTCCGGCGCCAGGCTGGCCCGTGGCGTATCATGGGCGGCGCGCAGCGGGCAGTAGGCGCAATTCCAGGCGCAAGTGCTGCTCATCAGCACACGGAAGACGGGGCGCGCCCGCTGGTCGGGCCCGTCTTCCACGGAGGCGGCCCGCTGCGGCGTGAAGCGGCGGCCGGGCAGCGTGCTGGCGCACAGGTCGTAGCGCGCCGCGTCGGCCAGCAGTTCGAGCTTTTCATCCAGGTGCATAGCACGTGTATTCTAACACGTTCGTGAAGGGAGGGAGTGGTGGAAGCCAATCTGAACGGGATCCGCGTGCGCTTCGAGGATGTTGGTGCGGGACCGGCGCTGCTCTTGCTGCACGCCTTCCCGCTGAGCGCGGCGATGTGGCGGCCGCAGGTCGCGGCGCTGCAGGAGCGTTACCGGGTGATTGTCCCCGACCTGCGCGGCTTCGGCGGCAGCGACGCGCCTCCTGGCCCCTACCCGATGGATACACTGGCCGATGACGCGGCGGCGCTGCTCGCGCACCTGGGTGTGCCGCGCGCCGTGGTGGTGGGCCTCTCGATGGGCGGCTACATTGCCTTTGCCTTCTGGCGCCGGCACCAGGATCAGGTCGCCGCCCTGGTGCTGGCCGATACGCGCGCCGGGGCCGACAGCGAGGAGGGGCGCGCCACCCGCGAGACCAACGCGCGGCTGGCCGAGGAGCAGGGGGCCGGGGCGATCGCCGACAAGCTGATCCCTAACCTGGTTGCGGCCGGCGCCTCGCCGGCGCTGCGTGCCGAGCTACGGGCGCTGATCAGCGCCAACAGCCCCGACGGCATCGCCGGGGCGCTGCGGGGCATGGCCGCCCGCCCCGACTCGAGCGCCGACCTGGCGGGTATCGCGGTACCGCTGCTGGCGATCGTCGGCGAGGAAGATACGCTCACCCCGCCCGCCGAGGCCGAGCGGATCGTCGCTGCCGTGCCCCGGGGGACGCTGGTGCGCATCCCCGGCGCCGGCCACCTGAGCAACCTGGAGCAGCCCGCGGCGTTCAATGCTGCGCTCCTGGGGTTTCTCGCGGGCCTGGGGAACTGGTAGGCCCGCGGCGCCGGGCTCATACCAGGTGGAAGTGGCAATTCGGGATTGTCCCGCTCAGCTCCACAGCGCTCCAGCTCCACACAGGGCTTTGTCGAGCTGGAGCGCTGTGGAGGTGTGGAGCCGAGCCAATGCGATGCCAGCAAGCAGAATCGGTATCAAGAGCCTACTCACCCGCCCAGGACGGCTGGTAGTCGCTCCCCAGGATCAGCACCACGTCGGCGGGATCGCTCGGGGCCGGCGCGCCGACAGGCGGCGTGGCGTAGACGGCTGCAGGGTCGAGCCCCAGGCTCTCGGCCAGGCGGCGCAGCGTTTCGGGGCGGCCCGTGTAGTCGATCAGGGTGGTGCGCTCGCCCGGGGCGGGGGCATCGCCCGGGGCGGCCATAACAAAGCCCTGGGCCGCCAGATGTGCCGTCACGCGCCCGGCCAGGCCCGGCACGCCGGCGCCATTAAGCACCTGCACCCGGGCCTGCTCGGCGCTGCTGCCCGGGCCGGCGGTGAGCCGCGCCACCTGGGCCGCCACCCCGGCAGGATCCCAGTAGATGTCGGAGCCATCCTCGGCGACCACGGCCACCTCGTTCGGGTTGATGCTCAGGGTCAGCACGCGCTCCGGGTCGAGGCGCTGGGCCAGCGCGGCCAGGCCGCGCAGGGTGTCGAGATCGCTCAGTGGCAGGGTGGTGCTGACACTCGCCTGCAGGTCGCGGGCAAGCCCGGGGAGCAGCGCGACCTGGCTCAGCAAACCGCGGTCGCGCACCTCGTGGAGGATAGCCTGGAGCACCTGCTGCTGGCGGCGCGAGCGGTCGAAGTCGCTCGAACTGTGACGGGTGCGGGCGTAGCGCAGGGCCAGTTCGCCGTCCATCACCTGCAGCCCGGCGGGGATGTAGAGCCGCTCGTAGCCAAAATCCTCGCTCGGGTAGGTTGGATCGAGGATGGGGCGTTCAACGTCGATCGGGATGCCGCCCAGCGTATCGACCACCCGCTGAAAGCCGCGGAAGTCGACCTGGGCGACGTAATCCACCTCGACCCCGAGAAAGCCGGCGACCGTCTCGGCAGCCAGCGCCCCGCCGGCTGCGTCGCGGGCGGTGCCGGGGCCATAGAGCGCCTCGGCGTTGTTATAGCCGTAGGTGTAGGCGAAATTGATCTTGGCCATGCCGACGTGCGGGATCTGCACGACCGAGTCACGGGGGATGGAGAGCATGCCGGCCCAGCCGGCGGCGGGATTGACGTGCACGAGGATGAGCGTATCGCTGCGCACGCCTTCTTCAGGATCGGGGCGGCGGTCAACGCCGACGAGCAGCACGGTAAACGGCGCGCGCAGGCTGCCGGGCAGGGTAGCGGGGTCAACGGCTCCTGTGCCGTCCTGGGCGCCAGCGGCGCGGCGCGGATCCGCCTGCTCGATGGTGCGCAGCGTGCCGCTGGCCCAGCCCCAGAGCGCGGCGACCAGCAGGCCGGCGGCGAGCAGGGCCAGGCCCAGCGCGATGAGCGGGATGGGGC
>JACAEO010000340.1 GCA_013388805.1 Chloroflexota bacterium | reverse complement strand
GGTCACCTCACCGGGCGCCTCGCTCGGGGCGGCGGCCACCGCGCCGGGCGCCTCACTCGGGGCGGCGGCCACCGCGCTGGACGGCGCGGGGGCGATAGGGGGTTCGGCCTCGACAACGATGGGGATCGCCGTCACGGCGGGCACTTCAGCGACCACTGGCGCCTCGACCGGAGGGCCACTGGCGCCATCGGTGGGCGGCACCGGCACAACCGGCGGCTCCTCCGTGGGCAGGACAGACGGGGCGACCGGGGGCGTCGTGGCGCCAACCTGCGCACTGAGGTCGGCGCCGCAATTGTCGCAGAAACGCTCGCCGGGCAGGGCGACCGTACCACAGATGGCGCAGACCAGCTGGCCCTCGGCTGGCGGGGCGAGCGCAGCGGGAGCAGCGGCAGCCGTCGGGGCAGCGACCGCGACGGGGGCAGGCGCGAGGGCGGTGAGATCGGCGCCGCAGGAATCGCAGAAGGCCTCGCCGGGCAGCACCGCCGCGCCGCAACTGGGGCAGACGCTGGCCGCCACGGCTGGCGCGGGCGACGCAACAGGGGCGGCGGGTTCGAGCCGCGTCCCGCACTGGTCGCAGAAACGGTTGGCCGGATCGTTCTGGGCGCCGCAGTTTGGACACGTGATCATGGTCTTACTCCTCGAGCTTCTGGGTCAGCCGGCGCGTGGCGTACTTGAGCTCCTTCTGGGTCGCGGCGCTGATCGCACCGCCCTGCTCAAGCTGGTCGGCTTGCTGGCGCGTCTTCTCCGCCAGATCCAGCTCACCGAGGTCGAGCAGGCGCGTCGCGGCGGCGCGGAGCTTCTGGGTGGCCCCGGCCAGATTGCCCAGTTCAGCCTCGGCGAGGGCGCGGGTCTGCAACTTGAAGGCCGTAACCTTCTCGACGAGGTTCATGACCCGCGGCTCGAAGGGCGTCGCATCGGGATCGGTGCTAAAACTCAGCAGAATATCCTGCTTCAGGATCTGCTCGCCGTTCTGGCCCACGGGCGTATAGTGCAGTTCGGCCTGAGCGATACGGAACTGGCCGGCGGCGCGGGGCGGGAGCATCAACTCGAGCACCACGCTATTCACCTGGCCGTACACCAGGTCGCCCAGCTTGACCGCCACCTCGCTATCGCCGATCGGCTGGTAGCCAAGGTTGGCGATGGTTGGCGTGACGCGATAGACGGCACGGGGCACGGCCTCGCGCACCAGGCGCAGCAGCAGGCGCGCCTCGGTAGCTGCCGTACCCTGGGCGCGACGCACCGCCCGCTGGAAGGAGCCGAGGATCTGGCCGGGATCGGCGACGTAGTCGGAGCTGCCACCGGTCGCCTCGGCCAGATCATCGAGGAGCTTCTCGTTCCACTCGGCGCCAAGGCCCAGGGCGGTGATGCGCACCCCCGCCTGGCCGAGGCTCTGCGCCAGCGTCCGGCAGACCTCCTCATCGCCCCAGGTCTGGCCATCGGTAAGGATGAGCATGGCGCTGAAGCGGTCGGGGCCAGCATACTTCTGCAGTTCAACCTGGCCGGCCTGCATACCAAGCGACAGCGCGGTGCCGCCGGACTCGACGATCTGGTCGACTGCGGCGTGCAGGGCCGCGCGATCGGTGGCAGGAGTAGCGGGCACCAGAGTCTGGACAGTATCGTCAAAGATCACGATCGCGACGATATCCTGGGGGGTGAGACTGTCGATCAGCCGCTTGGTAGCCTCTTTCATGCTCTGCAGCTTGGCGCCTTGCATCGAGCCGGAGCGGTCGAGCACGAGGCAGAAGTTGAGCGGCACGGCCAGCTCAGGTGGTGCTGCGGGTGCGGCCTCGACCAGCAGATAGCCCAACTGGGCGGCTCCGGTCACCGGCATCGGCGAGCGACCCCAAGTACATGTGAGCGTGACGGCCTCAGCCATCGGGTCCTCCATCAGGTACGTTCGGCGGCGCTACCGCTTCGACGTTGCGGCGGCCACCATAGTTGCCTGGAGCGCGCGGGCGCGGGCACCAGGTGCGTGCCATGCGTGCAGATCAGGCGAAGCGCACCAGGACCACGGCGATATTGTCTTCCCCGCCAGCCTGGTTAGCGGCGGCGACCAGGGCCTCGCAGATCGCCTGCGGATGTTCATCGCGAGCGAGGAAGCGCTCCATCTCGGCGTCGCGGGTCATCTCCCACTGGCCATCGGAGCAGAGCAGGAGCGCGTCGCCAGCGCGCAGCCGCTCGCTGAAGATATCAACCTCCACAGCGGCGCGATCACCCAGGGAGCGCAACACGGCATTGCGCTGCGGGTGGCTATAGACATCCTCATCGCTGATCTGGCCCAGGTCGACAAGACGCTGGACGAGCGAATGATCCTTGCTGATGCGGTGCAGCTTGCCATCGCGATAAAGGTAGGTCCGGCTATCGCCGACATTGCCCACGACGGCGCGGTCACCGACGACCAGGGCCATCGTGAAGGTGGCGCCCATATCGTTATCCTGGGCGCGGCCCTCGGCGATGATCGCCTCATTGGCACGGCGCACGGCGCGCTCCACCAGAGTGCGGGCCTCCTCCTCGCTGAAACTGGCATCGGGCTGCACGGCGCGGGCCAGGTACTCGCTGAGGATGAGATCGGCAGCGCCGCGCACGGCAAGCCCGCTCGCCACCTCGCCAGCGGCGTGGCCGCCCATGCCATCAGAGACGATATAGACGCCCCAGGTCTGCGGCTGGTTATTGTTAACCAGGCTGAGCTGGAGGGTCAACAGGCTATCCTCGTTATGCTCACGGACGATCCCGGTATCGGTGTGGGCGCCGACCACCTGGCGCAGCGGGACGGGGCGGGTTCGTTCGGCGAGCAGGGTGTCGAGCGTCGCAGCGAGGCTGGCGGCGTCTGCATAGGTGCCGGTGCGCACCTCGCGCAGCACGGTGGCGAGGGCCACTTCCTGGGCAGCGCTGGCGGCCTCGTCTTCGCTGAGGCGTTGCGTGGTGCGTGGGGTAGCAGTGAGTTGCTCAAGCAGCTCGGCGAGGGCCAGCAGGTCGGCGCGGATAGCGGCGGCCATATCGTCGGCCACGCGGCGCAGCTGCGGCACATCGCGCAGGCGCGCGCCGCCGCCGGGCAGCGGTTCGAGGTCGGTAGGGGCAACAGCGCCGAGCGCCATGCCGTTGGCATGCAGGAAAGCCAGCAGGCGGGCCAGACCGAGGCCGACGGCGAGCGCAGCCGTCTCATCGAGCGGCACGGCGACCGGCGTATGCCCGCTCTCGCCGAGCAGGGTCAGCGTGTGCTCACCGTCCTGGACCTGGTCCCAGAGATCGGGGAGCACGGCGCGGGCCGCTTGATCGTCAATGGTGGCAACCAGCGCCGCGCCGGCGGGGGCAGCGCTCGGCGCCAGGGTAGCGTGGTAACTCCGGTGCTCGAGGGACGCACCGCAGTCGATGCAGAAGGCCTCATCAGGCTCGTTGGCTCCGGAGCCACAGGCCCAGCAGCGGCGCCAGGGCTCGGTATCGACCGCGATAACCGGCCCGAGCGCAGCGCCAGCGGGCAAGGCATAGCGTCCAGCAAACAGGGACGGGGGGGACTGGTCCATACTCTCCTCCTCAGCGCCGTGGGCCGCAGCGGCCGTGAGCGGCCCGGTATCGCCGGTCGCCGCGGGCGGGTCAGCGCGGGGGGCGGCGGCCAGGCTGGCGGCGAGCCAGGCCCGGTCGGCCTCACGGAGGGCGGAGCGTCCGAGCGGCGCGGCGCAGCGCTGGCAGAAGCGTGCGTCGGGCCGGTTTTCGCTGCCGCATGCCTCACAGACGGGCATATGCTGCTCCTCAACCGAGGAAGGCGTAGCTACACCTTCACCCGCGCAATCACCACCGAGATATTGTCCGTCCCACCGCGAGCATTGGCCAGGGCGATCAGGCGCTCACAGGCACGGTCCTCGCCGGGCTCGGCGAGCACAATCTGGGCCAGCTCCGGATCATCGACGTGGTTGACCAGGCCATCGGAGCAGAGCAGCAGCACATCGCCGGGCGCGAGGGCCTGGCTGAGGGCATCGACCTCCGTCGTCGGGTCGGTGCCAAGCGAGCGGTAGAGCATGTGGCGCTGCGGATGGCTGCGGGCCTGTTCGGGCGTGAGCTGGCCGATATCGACCAGGCGGGCCACGAGCGTATGGTCGACCGTCAGCTGGGTCCAGGTAACGTGCTCACCGGCGACGCCGGCCGGATTCATCAGGTAGGCGCGGCTATCGCCGACGTGGGCCAGGTGGGCGCGGGTCGCGGTCACCACCGCCACGGTGAGGGTCGTGCCCATACCACGGGTCGCTGCATCGGCCTGGGCGCGTGCATAGACCTGGCGGTTGGCCTCGCTCACGGCCTGGCGCAAGAGATCGTGCCAGGTTGCGTCATCGCCGGGCAGGCCAGCGCTGAGGGCCTCGGTCAGCGTATGCTTGAGCGTGGCAACGGCGAGGGTAGAGGCGACATCGCCGGCCTGGTGGCCACCCATACCATCGGCGACGAGCAGGAGCGTCCCGATAGGGGCCTCGCTGGTCGAAAACTCACCGGCGTAAACGGTATCCTCATTGAGCGGGCGGGTCATCCCGCGGTCGGTGCGGGCGGCGACGGCCAGGCGGCGGGCGGGCGGGCGACGGGTGGAGGGGCGCATGCCGGGTTGCAGGGGCGCGCCGCAGGCCACACAGTATCTGGCCGTGGCGCGATTGCCGCGCCCACAGAGCGCACAGGGGCGGGGCGCCACCCGCTGGGGCGGCAGGCGCCCGGTGATGCGCACCGTCTCGCGGCCCTGGGCGATCTGGGTTGCCAGGCCATCGAGGATCTGCGAGAGCTCCTTGATCGCAGCGGCGGCCTGGTCACGGGCGACGCCCTCGGCCTGGTCGAGGCGCTGGCGCCAGTAGGCGACACCCGACTCGACCACGGCCAGCAACTCGCGCAGACTGAGCGTATCGGCGCTCAGCTGCAGGCGTCGCCCGCCCGCGAGCGCCACCTCATCGGCGGGCTGGTCGAAAGCGGGGGCGCCACAGCGGGTGCAGAAGCGGGCGCCTGGCGTGAGCGGCGCACCGCAGGCGGGGCACGCCCGCAAGCCCTGGAAGGTCACTCGTACTGCTCCGTCTCTGCGCGGGTGAGGGCGAACGGCTGACGGTTGGCGGGACCAGCACGATTATAGCACAGGGCGACTGCCTGCGAGCGTGGCGGCCCTGTCACCAATGTGTTGGGGGGGGGGGGGGGG
>JACAEO010000381.1 GCA_013388805.1 Chloroflexota bacterium | reverse complement strand
GCTGGCGCACCGCAACGCCAGATTCTGGCCCCCTCCCCTGGCAGGGGAGGGGGTAGGGGGGGATGCGGGGCCTGGGGGCGCAACGCTCAAAAACCCTACCCCTGAGAGGCCCCCACCCGGGGGCGCGTCGTGTTTCTCCCAGGGTTACGTCAACGTGGTCCGCCCGGCGACGGAAGCCGCGGGCTCGACCGGCCAGGCAGCTGGCCTTCGCACCAGGAGCCGCAGCGTGTACGCCCACGGCGCGGACGATCAACCGGACGTTGACGTGGCCCTGTGTTTCCCCCAGGGCTGATTGCTGCGCCCTGGTGGCTATGGTAAAATACTTTACGTGCTGTACTATCCTTGCCCGCCTCAACGCCCGAACCGGCACGAGGTAGTGGTGCAGGTGCAGCAGTGCCCTGCCACGCGCTGGCGCGCGTTGTGCTGGCTGGTCATTGGACGACAGCAGGACAATGACCACGTGTCTCCGCCGCGTGTATCCGGCGGTCCCCTGCGGAGGTTTGTATGGAGAAGTCTACCTGGACGACCAGGGTAGGACTGGCGCAGATGCTCAAGGGCGGCGTGATCATGGACGTCGTCACCCCGGAGCAGGCTCGAATCGCCGAGGAGGCGGGCGCCGTGGCGGTGATGGCGCTTGAGCGCGTTCCCGCCGATATTCGCGCCCAGGGCGGCGTGGCGCGGATGAGCGATCCGGAGTTGATCCTGGCGATCAAGGAAGCGGTGACCATCCCGGTGATGGCCAAGGCGCGGATCGGTCACTTCGTCGAGGCTCAGGTGCTTGAGGCGCTCGGCATCGACTATATTGATGAGAGTGAAGTGCTCACCCCCGCCGACGAGGAGCACCACATCAACAAGCACAAGTTCAAGATCCCCTTTGTCTGTGGCTGCAAGAACCTGGGCGAGGGGCTGCGCCGCGTGGCCGAGGGCGCGGCGATGCTGCGCACCAAGGGCGAGGCCGGCACGGGCAATGTGGTCGAGGCGGTTCGCCACGCTCGCGCGGTGTATAGCGAGGTGCGCCGCCTGCAGAGCATGGACGAGGACGAGCTGTTTGTCTATGCCAAGAACATCCAGGCGCCCTACGACCTGGTGCGCCAGGTCGCCGAGGCGGGGCGGCTGCCCGTGGTCAACTTCGCCGCCGGTGGCATCGCCACACCGGCTGACGCGGCGCTGATGATGCAGCTGGGTGTTGACGGGGTGTTCGTCGGCTCCGGGATCTTCAAGAGCGGTGACCCGCTGAAGCGCGCGCGGGCCATCGTTGAGGCGACGACCCACTACCGCGATGCGGCGATCATCGCCGAGGTGAGCAAGAGCCTGGGCGAGCCCATGGTTGGCCTCACCATCGACCAGATCCCGGCCGAGCAGCGGATGGCGCAGCGAGGCTGGTAAGGATGGCGTCGATCGGCGTGCTCGCCCTGCAAGGCGATTTCCACGAGCACCTCGCGGTGTTGCGGCGCATCGGCGCCGCGCCCCACGAGGTGCGGCTGCCGCACCAGCTGGCCGCCGTCGACCGGCTGATCATTCCGGGTGGCGAGAGCACGACGATCGGGCGGCTGCTCAGCCGCTACCAGATGCTCGAACCGCTGCGCGCCCGGGCCGGCCACGACCTGGCGGTCTGGGGGACCTGTGCAGGGGCCATCCTGCTGGCCCGCGAGGTGCTCGATATGAAGGCCGGCGGGCAGCCGACGATCGGCGTGATGGATATCACCGTGCGGCGCAATGCCTATGGCAGTCAGCTCGAGAGCTTCGAGACGCCGCTCGCTATCCCCACGCTCGGTCCGGAGCCGCTGGCCGGTGTGTTTATCCGCGCCCCGGAGATCGTGTCGGTGGGACGCCAGGTGGAGGTGCTCGCCCGCCTGCCGGGCGGAGCAGTGGTGGCGGCCCGCCAGGGGCGGCTGCTGGTCACGACCTTCCACCCGGAGTTGACCGACGACGATCGGCTGCATCGCTACTTCCTGGAGTTGTAAACGCCGCCCGTTGTCGCCCGGGCAAGTGTGCTGCGGAACGTGGCCGTTGCTGTCCAACCCGGAGCACCGAACCGTATGATCCGCTCAGTCGCGCCGAGTGACCTCTGGTCACTGCGACGGAAGCCGCGCAACCAGGTGATCCTCTATACCGAGGGTCTGCTCGCCCAGGCGCACAGGCCAGCCTGGTTTGCGTTGCGCTGTCTGTTGCAGGGCAACGGCCGCGATATGTCGACGGTCGTGTACCAGGATCGGGGCAGCGTGGCGGTGATCCAGGCTCAGGGCCGCAGTGGTCGCCCCGAGCAGGATATCATCTACATGGCCTCGGCGGGCGTGCCCACCCCCTATCTGCCCAGCGACTACGAGATCTGGTACCGGCTGCTGGAGCGGCTGGTCTTCAACGCTGGCCACCACTACGTCCAGCGGCTCTACGCCGCAGCCCCGGGACAGCATAACGAGCTGCGCGAGATCTTCCGCCAGCTGGGCTTTCAGACCTACGCCCATGCCACGATCCTGCACCTCTCCGGCCCCGACTGGGACCAGGGCACCAGCCTGGCCCCCATGCGCGCGCAGGCGCGCCGCGACCACTGGGCAGTGCACAAACTCTATGGCGCGACAACCCCGCATCCCGTGCAGCAGGCGGAGGTGCGCAACGCCCGCCACTGGTCGCTGCCGCTGACCCAGGGCTGGATCGCCCCACGCCGCCTGGCCTGGGTGCTCGGCCCCGACGATGACCTGCTGGCCTACCTGCGCCTGGCCAGTGGTCCGGCCGGCCACGTCTTCAGTCTGCTGATCCGGCCCGACGCCCGCGAGGCTGCGGTGGACGTTCTGCGCTTCGGGCTGGCGCAGCTCAGCGATAGCCGGCCCGTCTTTCTCATCTTGCGCGAGTATCAGGGGGAGTTGCTTGCCCCTGCCCAGGATCTGGGCTTTCAGCCGATCGGCGACCAGGCCCTGCTGATCAAGCATACCGTCGTACCCGTGCGCCGTTCGCTGCTCGTGCCCGCGCTCGAGCCTGGTCTGGAGCCACGGGTGCCCATACCCCGCATCTCCACGCCGAGGGAGGACCCACAACCCTATGTCAGACCAGCGTGATGTCACCACCGAAATCCAGTTGCTGCTCTCCGCGCTGCCGCCTCATATTACCGAGGCGATCATGGGCGCTGGTGCCGAGCACGATGCGGTGGATCTCCTCGAAGTCGTTATGGACCTCGGTCGTTTGCCCGAGGCTCGCTACCTGGGACGGGAGCGGTTCCTCAGCGATCGCGAGGTGACACAGCAGGATATTGACTATGTGATCGCGCGGATCGGCGAGTTTGGCGAGGATAACCGCGCCGGCATCCCCCGCACGCTGCACCGCATCTCGGCGATCCGCAACCGCCGTGGCCAGGTGATCGGACTCACCTGCCGCGTCGGGCGGGCCGTCTTTGGGACGGTGACGATCATCCGCGATCTCGTCGAGACCGGGCAGAGCATCCTGCTCCTGGGCAAGCCGGGCACGGGCAAGACGACGTTGCTGCGCGAGACGGCCCGCGTGCTCGCGGAGGAGTTTCGCAAACGGGTGGTGATCGTTGATACCTCGAATGAGATCGCAGGCGACGGTGACATCCCCCACCCCGGCATCGGGCGTGCGCGGCGCATGCAGGTGCCCCGCCCGGCTGAGCAGCACGCGGTGATGATCGAGGCGGTCGAGAACCATATGCCCGAGGTGATCGTCATCGATGAGATCGGCACCGAGTTGGAGGCCATGGCCGCCCGCACCATCGCCGAGCGGGGCGTGCAACTGGTCGGCACCGCCCACGGCAATACACTCGACAACCTCATGGTCAACCCGACCCTGTCGGACCTGGTTGGCGGCATCCAGGCGGTGACCCTGGGCGACGAGGAGGCGCGGCGGCGCGGCACCCAGAAGACGGTGCTCGAGCGCAAGGCGCCCCCCACCTTTGATGTGCTGGTCGAGATCCAGAGCTGGGACCGGGTGATCGTCTACGATGATGTGGCTGCTGCGGTCGACGCCATCCTGCGCGGCGAGGACCCGCCCGCCGAGGAGCGCTGGCGCGATACGGACGGCGTGGTGCATCGCAAGGCGGTGCAACGTGAGGTCGGCGACGTGCCGGCGCTGGGCCGGCGCAGCCCGGGGCGTGATGCTGGCCGCCCTGGCGCGCGGGGCGGGCCGCGCGGCGGCATGGGCGAGATGATGGGCACCTCGGGGCCGCGCCTGCGCGAGCGCCCCGTGCCGGGCGGCGGCAATGGCGCAGGGGCGAGCGGGCAGCCGATGCAGCGCATCTTCCCTTTTGGGGTGAGCCGGAATCGCCTTGAGACGGCAATCGAACGGTTGCGCGTTCCGGCGGTCATTGTGCGCGATATGAAAGACGCCACGCTGGTGATGACGCTCAAGAACTATTACCGCCAGAGCGCGCAGCGGCTGCGCCAGGCCGAGGATCAGGGCGTGCCAGTCTATGTGCTGCGCAACAATACCATCACCCAGATGGAGCGCCAGCTGGCCCACGTCTTTAACCTGCACGACATCGAGCACGACGAGAGCTTCCCGCCGCCACGGCGCGCCGATGATAGCAGTGTGGTCGAGGAGGCGATGCTTGAAGTGGAGCAGGCGATCACCCAGTTGATGAATGGCGAACGCAGCGTCGTTGAACTCGCGCCACGCAGCAGCTATATTCGCAAGCTCCAGCACCAGATGGCCGATCGCTATAATTTGCGCTCGGAGAGCCGGGGCGAGGACACCAATCGCCGGGTGAAGATCTTTCGTTAGACCCTTATGCGGCTCCGCCGCACAACGCCGCGATGAAAACAGCGGCAGCTTATCGGCTATCGGCTATTTTCACCTCAGGTGCCTGTGCAAGTTTGTGCGCAAACGAGTATAATACGGCGAGAGTCGCGCTAGCTGTGAAATACGGTGATGGGTGTCTTCATAACGTTTGAGGGTCCGGAAGGAAGCGGCAAGAGTACGCAGGCGCGGCTGCTCTATGAGCGGCTGCAGGCTGAGGGGTACCCGGTCATTCTCACACGTGAGCCCGGTGGCACCCGGATCGGCGAGCTGATCCGCCGCATCCTGGTTGATCTGCGCCATACCGAGATGGCGCCAACCACCGAGACGCTGCTCTTCTCCGCGGCGCGGGCCCAACTGGTCAGCGAGTTGATCCGTCCCTACTTGAATACAGGCGGGATCGTGCTCTGCGACCGCTATGCCGACTCTACCTTCGCCTACCAGGGCTATGGCCTGGGGCGCGATCTCGACGAGCTGTATGCCATCACCGCAGTGGCAACCGGTGGACTGATGCCCAATCTGACGTTCTATCTCGATCTCGATGTCGAGGTGGGCCTCGCGCGGAAGCGCGCCCAACGCGAGCGGGCCGAGGCCCCCGGCGCCTCGGCGGCCCATCCCGAGTGGAACCGGCTCGATGCGCGTGACCTGGCCTACCATCAGCGGGTCGCCGCGGGCTTCGCAGCGTTGATCCGGCGCGAACCGGAGCGCTGGCGCCGGCTCTCGGCCCTGCAGCCGATCGAGGAGCTTGCCGAGCAGATCTACCGCGAGGTCGTGCCGCTGATCACGCCAGTTGCGCGGTTGGGTTCGCCCGTATGAAGCTGGTGCTGGCTATCGTCCAGCCGCAGGATGCGGCAATGCTGGTCGACGCCTTGATGGAACAGGGCTACCGCGTGACGCGTCTGAGTAGCCAGGGCGGCTTTTTGCGCGAGGGCAATGTGACGCTGATGCTCAGCGTCGAGGATGCCCAGGTGAACCAGGTGATCAAGGTGGTGCGCGAACATTGCTCGACGCGCACCCGCTATGTCTCGCCAATGCCGCCGATCGCCGAGTCCGGCGAGTTCTATCCCCCCGCCCCACTTGAAGTGCAGGTGGGTGGGGCGACCGTATTTGTGGTGAAGGCGGAGACGCGCAAACTCTAAACCGTTGCTCGCGCGTTGCCGGGTGCGCGCTTGCCCCCGGCCCGCCGGGCCGCTGACGGATGATGAACCCATGGAAGCACTCCAGGACTTGCTGGCCAACCTTGTCCCCATCCTCCAGGTGCTCGCTATCCTGGTGGGCGCCTACCTGGTGCTGCTGTGGGCCGCATCGGTGCTCTGGGCCTACCGCGATATTCGGCGGCGCAGCGATGACGTTTCGGTGCAGGTGTTGGCGGTGAGCCTGGTGCTGCTGCTGCCCTTCGCGGGGCTGCCGCTGCACCTGATCCTGCGCCCGCCGCAGACCCTCGCCGAGAAGTATGAGCGCGAGCTGGAGCAGGAGTACCTGCGGCGCGACATCGAGGAGAAGTACGTCTGCCCCGAGTGCCAGCGCCCGGTAGAGCCCGATTTCATCCTCTGCCCCCACTGCCAGACTGCACTGCGACGGCGGTGCACCAGCTGTGAGCGGGTGGTGGATCTGACCTGGAGCGTCTGTCCCTATTGTGGCGCCGATGGCGCCCACGCCGCGCGCCAGGCGCCGACCGTGGTGGCTGCCAGTTACCCTGCGCTGCAGCGCGCCGATGACGCGATGACACGCTGACGCGAGGAGCGGGCCATGCCGGCAATTACCGATGTCGCCGGGGTGCTGGTGGGCCACGCCGCTGACGCTACGGCGCTCACCGGTGTGACGGTGGTGCTCACCCCCGCGGGGGCGGTGGGCGGCGTCGATGTGCGCGGTGGCGCGCCCGGCACCCGCGAGACCGACCTGCTGGCCCCCGAGAATATGGTCCAGGAGGTCCATGCCATTGCGCTCTGTGGCGGGAGTGCGATGGGGCTGGCGGCGGCCAGTGGGGTCGTCGACTGGTTGCGCGAGCAGGGGCGTGGCTTCGATGTGGGCGTCACCCGGGTGCCGATTGTGCCGGCGGCGGTGATCTTCGATCTGCTGATCGGCAGCCCCGATCGTTTCCCCGATCCGGCGATGGGCTACGCGGCCTGCGCGGCGGCGACCACGGCGGTCGCCGAGGGCTGTGTCGGCGCTGGCATCGGCGCGACGGTGGGCAAGGCGCTCGGGCCGGGCGCGGCGATGAAGGCCGGGGTTGGCACCTGGAGCGAAACACTCGCCGATGGTACGGTGGTGGGCGCGCTGGTGGTGGTCAATGCCTTTGGCGATGTGTGGCGCGCACCGGGTACCCTGATCGCCGGGGCGCGCCGCCCCGACGGGCGCCTGGCCGATACGCTGGCGCTGTTGCGTGATCCGGGGTTGCAGGCGGCCTTTGGGGCGCAGCGTGGCGCGGGCGCCAATACAACGATTGCCGTCGTCGCCACCGATGCGCGCCTGAGCAAGGCCGAGGCGACCAGGCTGGCCCAGATGGCGCACGATGGCCTGGCCCGCAGTATCCGCCCCGTCCATACCCCGTTCGATGGCGATACGGTCTTCAGCCTGGCCACCGGCATGCGCCCTGCGCCGCACCTGGTCGTGCTCGGCAGCATCGCCGCCGAGGTGCTGGCCCACGCCGTTGAGCGGGCCGTGCTCACCGCCACTGCGCTGGGCGGGCTGCCCGCCGCGCAGGACCTGGCGCCGCACGGCTGAGCGACTACGTCCCGCCTCAGGTGAAGAGCACCTCGATGTCGTCGCGGGTGAGATTCTTGAAGACCCCGCCCTCGGTCGAGATGAGTTGCTCAACCAGCGCCCGCTTGCGCTCCTGGAGCCCCAGGATCTTCTCCTCGACCGTCCCCTGCGTGATCAGTTTGTAGACGAAGACCGGCCGGGTCTGCCCGATGCGGTGGGTGCGGTCAGTGGCCTGCATCTCGACCGCAGGGTTCCACCACGGATCGACGTGGATGACATAATCGGCGGCGGTGAGGTTAAGGCCCACGCCACCGGCCTTCAGGCTGATCAGGAAGAACGGCAGGTCGGGATCGCTCTGGAAGCGCTGGACCGGGCCTTCACGGTCGCGGGTGGAGCCATCGAGATAGGCATAGGGGATCTTGCGCGCGTCCAGCGCCTCGCGGATCAAGCTCAGCATCTGCACAAACTGGGAGAAGACGAGGGCCTTGTGGCCCTCGGCGCGCAGGGTCTCCAGGGTCTCCAGCAGCAGTTCGAACTTGGCCGAGGAGCCGCGAAACTTTGCGTCGAACAGACGCGGGTGATTGGAGATCTGGCGCAGGCGCAACAAGCCCTCGAGGATCTTCATCCGCGCATCATCGATGCCCTGCTCGTCGATCATACCCAGCAGCATCGCCCGGTAGTAGTCGCGGGTCCTGGCGTAGAGTTTGCGCTGGGCCGGCTCCATCTCGACGATCAGCAACTCCTCGGTGCGGGGCGGGAGGTCGGTGGCCACCTGGTCCTTGGTGCGGCGCAAGATGAAGGGGTAGACCAGCTTACGCAGAAACTGGGCGGTGTCGGCGTCTTGTTTGCGTTCGATCGGGCCGGCGAACTCCTCGCGGAAGTAGTCGAGGTTGCCCAGCAGGCCAGGATTGAGGAAGGCGAACTGGGACCAGAGCTCAAGTGCGTTGTTCTCGACCGGGGTCCCGGTGAGCGTAAAGCGGTGTGCAGGGTTGAGCATCCGCGCGGCCCGCGAGGTCTCGGCGAAGGGGTTCTTGATCGCCTGCGACTCGTCGAGGATGACACAGTGGAAGTTGGCGCTGCGCAGCAACTGGATATCGCGCAGCATGATGCCGTAGGTCGTGAGGACGACGTCATACTGGTCAAAAGCGGCGGCCTCTTTGATCCGTCCCTGGTCGGCGTGGACGTAGAGGCGCAGCCCGGGGGCGAAGCGCTCGGCCTCGCGCTGCCAGTTGAAGAGCAGCGAGCGGGGCATCACCACCAGGGTCGGAGCGGGGCGGGGCTCCTGCTCATAGATCGACTGGAGGAAGGCGAGGGCGACGATCGTCTTGCCCAGGCCCATATCGTCGGCGAGGCAGCCACCGAAGCCGTACTGGCGCAGGAAGTGCAGCCAGTCGTAGCCAGCCTTCTGGTAGTCGCGCAGTTCGCCGACGAAGCCACGGGGGAGCGGCTGGTGCTCGATGTGCTCGAAGGCGCGCAGGCGGTCGCGGCGTTCGATGAAGGCAGCGTCGGTCGCAACACCGTCGGCCTCGGCGAGCGCCTGGTCGAGCAGGGCGAGATGGTGGCTTGAGAGCCGCATGCCCTCCTCGTGCTCCTCGGCGAAGGCGAAGAGGTGGCGGTAGCGCGCGATCCAGTCCTCGGGGATGGTGCCCAGTGAACCATCGGCAAGTTTGACGTACCGCTCGCGGCGACGGAGGGCGCGGCGCAGGTCTTTGAGCGGCAGGACCTGGTCACCGAACTGTACGACCGCCTCGACATCGAACCAGTCGATGCCGGAGCTGACGTTGAAGCTGATGGTGGGGCGGTTGCGGTTGATGCGCGCGACCGTCAGCGCCTCTTCACCGAAGACGGTGAAGCCGGCGCTGGCAAGGCGCGGCACCTCGCGGAGCAGAAAATCGACCGGGGCGAGGCTCTTGCGCAGCAGCAGACTATTGGACGTCGGGCCGCGCTTGAGGCCGAAGCCGCCGGTGAGTTGTTGCCAGGCCGCCTGCTCGGCCTCGGGGTCGCGCTTGATGCGCACCAGGCTGGTCGAGCCGCTGCGGCGGCGCACGCTGCTCGGGGGCAGGCTCTTCTCATAGGGCACTTCGTCGTCGCCATAGGCGAAGCGCAGCTCGACGGTCAGTTCCCCCTCGTGTTCGCTGAGGTAGACGCGGGGCTGGGGCTGGCCGTTGGCCTCTTCCCAGGCGATGGCGTCGCCGCGGACGGGGAGTCGCTCGGTCAGCGGCAGCAGGTAGCGCTCGACGAAATCGGCCTCGTCGTCAACCGGGATGCGCAGTTGCGGGTAGGTGGCGAGGATATCGGGGCTGACGGTCGAGTCGGCCAGGCGGATCACCTGGTCATCCACCAGCATCCAGAGTGGTTCGCGGGTGAGGATGCGCGCGTGGCCGGGCCGCACCTGCACATGACGACCCTCGACGATGATGCGGAAGTGGGCGTTGAGCCCGCTGTTATCGCGGGCCAGATCGATCTCGACGCTGGCCGGCTCGGCGTTGACATAGAGCCGCCCGCCGCCGACCGGATTGACGTCATCACCCAGATAGACCAGGCAGCCGGGGAGCATGGCCAGCATGATGCCGAGCGTCTTGGCACCGCCGTGCCAGTAGCCGTAACTGCTCCCGGAGCCAATGGCCACATTGGCGGCGGCGATGACTTCAGCCGGGAGGGTGGCGTAGCTCTCGGGGCTCAACTGGCTTCGCAGCATCTTCAGCTGGCTGTGGAGCCGGCCACGCTCGATCGCCGAGGCGATCAACTCCGGGTCGCCGCTGTGCCCGCCGGGCAGAAAGCGGCCCGCGAGGCTGTAGGGGATCACCAGCCAGGCTGAGCCCCGCTGCTGCAGGCTGAAGATGATCGCGCCAGTACCGGTGGTAGGACTGCGGCGGGGCTGGGCCTGCAGCGCACGATCAAGTACCGCCTGCCAGACACGCGGCGGGTTGGCTGTCAGGTAGTCGCGCAGAGCGAGCAGCGCGGCGACCTTGTGCTTGCACTGGCCCCAGCCGTAACTGCGGGTGCAGGTACAGCTGAGGTTGAGGTAGTTGCCCGAGAGCGAGATTCGCACCAGTGCTGGCGGTCCGGTCTTGTCGTCAACACTGATGCTTGCGCCGGTGGGTGATGTACTGGTGACGGTCGCCTGGCCGCGCCGGTACAGTTCGCGGCCCTCACGCTCCATCTGTTGTGGTACCCCGAGCAGCAGTTGATCGACCGGCAGGCTCTCAGCGGTCAATAAGAATAGCATGGCGGCCTTGATCTGGACATATGGCCAGCGTCCTTATAGTGTACTCAGAGTGGCCGATCTGGTCAACTCTCGACAATCTGCGCCATATCGAGTACAATCGCGCCGGCCATGAAACGTGTATTTGCTCTGCTGCCACTGCTCGTTGCGCTCATCCTCGCTGCCTGCCAGATCGAGGGTGGCGTCCCCCGCACGACACCCACCGCCCTCGCGCCCGCCACCGCAGCCGTGGTGGCAACCAGCGAACCAGCGGCAACCAGCCCTCCCGCAGCGACGGTGGCGGGCACCACCGCGCCGCCTGCCGCCGGGAGCGTGCGGATTGGCATGCTCGCCGACCCTGGTGACCTGCTGCCCTACCACGACGACCCCGCCGATGAGCGGATCAGCGCCCCGATCACCCAGCTGCTCTTCCCCGCGCCCCTGCTGACCCTCAGCTACGGCTATACCACCACTGGCGTGCTGGAACGGGTGCCCAGCCTTGAGAATGGCGATGTGACCGTCAGTACGGTCGATGTCTACCTCGACGGGGCCGGGGCGATCACGACCACGGCGACGGCGGTCATCACCCAGGTGCAGCAGATCAGTGTGGTCTTTCGCTGGAACCCGGAGTTGCGCTGGGCGGACGGCACCCCGCTGACCGCCGATGACTCGGTCTTCGCCTATGAACTGGCCCGCCGCACAAACCTGGGCCAGGAGGCGGCGAGCAAGCTGGCCCTGCTCGAACGCTATGAACAGGTCGATGCCCATACCACCCGGGCGGTGTTGAAGCCGGACTATACCGATCCCGCTTACCCCACGGTGTACTGGACGCCCCTGCCCCGCCACCTGCTCGCAGCGCGCGACCCGGCAACGCTGCGCAGCGGGGAGTTTGCGCTCACCCCGCTGGGCTACGGACCCTACACGGTGGAGCGGCGCGACCAGGGCAGCCTGCGGCTCGTGCGGAATCCGTACTACGCCGGCTCGCCAGGGGCGATCGAGAGCGTGAGCTTTATCTTCCGCGACAATCTCGAGCTGCTGCGCACCTCGGTGGCGGGCGGCAGCCTCGATCTGGCGCTGCTTGAACAGCCCCCGCCCGAGGCGCTGGCCGCGATCCGTGCCGATGCCGAGGCGGGCAGCCTGCAGGTCAGCGCCGTCTCCAGCCCGGTCTGGGAACATCTCACCTTCAATCTCGATGTTCCGGTGCTGCAGGATCTGCGCGTGCGCCGCGCCGTTGCCCACGCGCTCAACCGCGAGGCCATGGCGGCGGAGTTGCTCGGCGGCTATGGCGCCGTGCTCGATAGCTGGATCGTGCCGGGCCAGTGGGCCGCAGCGCCGCCGGACCAGATCACGCGCTACCCCTACAATCCTGATGAGGCGCGCCGCCTGCTCGACGAGGCCGGTATCGTCGACACCAACGGCGATGGGCTGCGCGAGACCGGCGGCGCGCCGCTCACCCTCAGCCTGGTGACGACCCAGGGCTCGCCGTTGCGCCTCGCCACTGCGCAGCGGATCGCCGCCGACCTGGCCGCCGTCGGCCTGGGCATGTCGCTGCAGGAGGTGCCTACCACCGGCCTCTATAGCCCGGATGGACCGCTCTTCCGCCGCACCTTCGAGCTTGCGCTCTTCGCCTGGATCGCCGGCCCCGATCCGCGGGGCTGGGAGCGCTGGAGCTGCGCCGGGGTGCCCAACGAGAGCAACGGCTGGGTCGGCAACAACTTCCCCGGCTGGTGTTTCTTCGAGGCCGACCGCGCCATCCGCATCGCGACCACTGTGCTGGACCGTGCCGAACGGGCGGACGCCTATCTGCGCCAGCAGCAGCTCTTCACCCAGGAGTTGCCGGTCCTGCCCCTCTTCCAGCGCGTTGATGTCACGCTCGTCAGCCCGACGCTTGGTGGGGTGCAAGCCGACCCGACCGCACCCATCACCTGGAATATCACCAGCTGGCAGCGCCGGTAGCCTGTGGGCCGGTCCACCGCATAGGGCAGCCCTGGGCCCTACCCGCATTGGTAGTTGACGCACTGTGTTAGAACGTGTACACTCGCATGTACTATACATCACAAGCTGGTTGATATTCGCGAAAGGATAGCCCGTATGGAGCGTCTGGTGGGTGAGGTCATGCATCAAGGCGTGTTGACGTGTCGCCGAGAGACCCCGGTCCAGGATGTGGCGCGCCAGATGTCGGAGCAGGATATCAGCGCGCTCGTCGTGGTGAATGACGATGGCAACATGATCGGGCTGATCTCGCGCACGGACCTGGTGAACGCGCGGCTCTACGAGCAGTACTGGAAGCACTGGCGCGGGCTGACGGCGGGCCACATTATGGTGACCGATGTGGTGGCGGTGCGCCCGAATGACACGATGCAGACCGCGAGCAAGCTGATGATGGAGCGGCGCATTCATCGCGTGGTCGTGGTCGAGGATGCTGGCGAGGGCGTGAAGCCGGTTGGTGTACTCTCGGTGACCGACGTCGTGCGTGACATTGCACGGGATTAGGTTCGTCGTTGGGCCGAAGCACCGGCAACGCCGGTGCTTCGGCTTTATCTGTGGATGTAATCGCGGATCTGCACGATCCAGGCCCCCAGGCCGGTGGCGATGATGACCGCCAGCGTCGCGGCGGCCACGAGGCGCGCTATGCGCCCGCGGCGCCAGAGGGCCGCGAGCAGCGGGCCGGCTGTCAGGCAGAGCGCGGGGTAGAGGAAGATCGCCCAGCGCACGCCCTGGCCAGCCACGACGAGCAGGCCCATGGTGAGGGCGGTGCTGGCCCACCAGGCGGCGAGCAGCGCCCGTAGCGGCGCTGCTGGCGCGCCGCCACGGGCGGCCACCAGCGCCAGCCCGCCAAGCGCCACGG
>JACAEO010000261.1 GCA_013388805.1 Chloroflexota bacterium | reverse complement strand
GGTCGGGGGTCGGGGGGCAGGGGTCGGGAGGCAGCGTGATTTCCGAGCACCTGAATGATCACGTCCTCTACCTGGGCTGCATCCCAGCCCTGTGCATCCAGTTCGTGCAGCAACTGCTTGCTGAGCGCCTCGATCTGGGCGATCGCGTCGGCGTTGGTACGCAGTTCGGCGGGTGAGGGCGCAGCTTCCAGGCGGATGAGCGACCCACCGTGGCCGCTGCCGCTGGACAGGTGGGGGTGGACGTGGCCGTGGTCCGCGCTGGCACGCGGGTTGACGACTCGCGGGATAGGTCGGCATCGGCCGGGGTGGGCCAGCAGCGTCGCCCAGTCCTCGCCCAAAGTCGCGGCGACGGCGGCAGGCAGGCTCGGCACGGCGAGGTTGGGCAGGCGCAGCAAGTGGTAGAGCAGCTCTACCAGTTGCTCGCCCTTCGGCACCGTGCCAAGGATGTGCAGTCCGTCGCGGATCTGCGCACCGGTCAGTTCGCAGAGGTAGCCCTCGATATCCTCCAGCAGGTGGGCCACTTCACGGCCCTCAAGTTCGGCGAAGGCGGTAGGCGTGCCGTCGTCGAGAAAGCTGCCGTCCCACTCGTGGCTATGATCGCCATGCTCTTCCTTGAGGATGTGCTGCAGATCGTCGTCGAGATTGCTGCGCTGGATGACATCCCAGATCTGGCGTTGCAACAGGGGCAGCTTGCTCGGATCAAGTTGTTCGGTGCGGTAATACTCATCCACCAGCTGCGCCAGCTCGGCCAGATCGCCGTAGGCACCGGCACTGGTCATCGGCGGGGTCATGTGGTCGATGATCACGGCATGGGCGCGGCGCTTGGCCTGCGTGCCCTCGCCGGGGTCGTTGATGATGAAGGGATAGATCAGTGGCAGATCACCGAGGAATTGGTCAGGAAAACAACTTGCGCCGAGACCCACGCCCTTGCCCGGCAGCCACTCCAGCGTGCCGTGCTTGCCGACGTGGACGATCGCATCGGCCTGCCACTCGTCGCGCAGCCAGCGGTACAGTGCGTAGTAGTTATGTGGCGGCGGCAGATCGGGCAGGTGGTAGATCGCGTTGGGATCCATGTCATAGCCACGCGGCGGCTGGAGGGCCACGAAGATATTGCCGAGCTCCAGCCCGGCCAGCGCCAGGTCGCCCTGGTGGACGTAGGCGCCGCCGGGCGGTGGCCCCCACTGGCGGGTCATCGCCTGCTGCAGTGCACTGGGCAGTTCCCCAAACCAGCGTGCGTATTGTTCGCCCGGCACCCGGTACGCCTGGACCAACTGCTCGGTCGTGAGCCAGGTCTCATCGTACGAACAGCGGGCGATCAGATCGGCAATGAACTGGTCGCTCTGCTCCGGCACCTCCCCGACCGTATAGCCTGCATCAGCCAGTGTGTGCAGCAGGCGCAGCAGCGAGGCCGGCGCGTCGAGGCCGACAGCGTTGCCGACGCGCTGGGCCTTGGCGCTGCTGTTGGTGAAGACGAAGGCGATCCGTTTCTCGGCGTTGGGCTTGTGGCGCAGCGTGACCAGGCGGCGCGCCAGGCCGACCAGGCGCACGATTCGCTCAGCATCGGGAGCATAGTGCGCCGGGCCGTCCTGCCCGTGCCCTTCGGCAAGCTCAGGATGGGTCTCCTTGAACGAGACCGGCACTCCGATGATCCGCCCGTCGAACTCGGGGATGGCGACGTTCATCGCGGTGTCGAGGGGGCCGAGGCCGCGCCCGTTGCGCGCCCACTCGTCGCGGCTGCTGCTGCTGGTAATCGCCTGGAGCATCGGGGCACCCAGGGCCGCGAAGGGATGCGGGTCGCTGTCGCCGATGGCAAAGCTGAGCGTGTTAAGGATCACATCGACCGGGCCTTCAGCAGCGAGCAACCCGAGCGCCGTCGGCACCTCGCCCGGCGGCGCCTCTCTGAGCGACTGCGTGTAGACTGCCCGCGCCTGCATCCCCTGCCGCTCCACCTCAGCGATCATGGCATCAACAAAGGCGGTGTTGCCGCTCAGCGGATGGGCGCGGTAGAACAGAATGCCGACCACTGGCCCCTGTCCCCTGTCTCCTGGCGCGTACGCGCCATGCAGCGGCAACTCTACCGGTGGCTCGTAGCCCCAGCCGGTGAGCAGCAGGTGGTCGCTGAGGCAGCACAGACCGTTGGCCAGGTTGGCCGCCCCGCCGCACTGGAAGTAGGCATTCACCAGGTGGGCCAGGGGCACGCCGACCGTTGAGCGGGCCATCAGGTCGGGATCAAGCGCCTCGACGGCGGGAATGCAGAGCAGGAAACCGCCAGTCGTCTCGGCCCAGGCCCGCAGCCGCTCCAGGCCATGGGCGAAGGAGCGGGCGCTGTGGATGCGGCAGAGCACCACCGCGGCGTGCGGCAACACTTCATCGAGCAGCAGATCCACCGCTGCTTCTTCTTCGATCCGTCCAACATGGACCAGGTGGAGCGGTGCGAAGTCGGTGGGCAACAGGGCGCGGGCATGTTGCAGCGCGAGCAGATCGGTGTCAGCCTGCGACAGCACAACCAGGGATCGGGGATCGGGGATCGGGGGTCGGGGATCAGATCCTGCCTCCTGCCCCCTGATCGCTGTCCCCTGCCCGCCATCCCACGCAAAGCCGTTGAATGCGTGGGCGGCCAGGATTGGTGGCGGCGGCAGGTGCCGGCCAGCCGACAGCATGGCTTCGAGGTAATCGTACAGGGCGACGATCGTCGGGCCGTCGTCGAGGGAGTGGAACCAGTACGATCGACCATCGAGCAAAAGCATGGCAACATTCGCCAGCGGACATGGGCCGAGGCAGCCGCCCTGGTTGAGATGGACAACGTTCCGCAGCTTGCGCCGCTCCCACTCCTGATGGTACAGGTCGGTCGGCACCGGTAGGAAGCCGCGATCCGTATGGCCGCAACAGCAGCCGGTGGCGCAAACAACCAGCATGCCGCGTTTCATCCCGGCGTTGACCATGCGCCCATCGCGGCGCTGGACCATATTGCGTTTGAGTCGTGCGTCACTCAAAATTCGATTCCCTTCTGCGCCCGGATGCCCTGTTCGGCGAAGGGGTGCTTGACAGCCCGCATCTCGGTCACGAGATCGGCGGCAGCGACCAGGGCGGGGTGGGCATCGCGGCCGGTAATGATCAGATGCAGCATGGGCGGCTTGTTGGCCTGGATCCAGCCCACGGCCTTCTCAGCGTCCAGCCAGCCGTAGCTCAGCAGGTAGGTGAACTCATCAAGCAGGAAGACGTCGTAGTCACCCGAGATGATGCGCGCCCTGGCCGTCTCCCAGCCGTGCAGCGCCTTCGCCTTCGTCTCGTCGATATCACGGCTGGTCCAGGTCCAGCCGTCGCCCATCGGGGTCAGTTCGACACCCAGTTCGCGCAGGGCGCGCAGTTCGCCGAAGTTAGCGTTTTCGTGCTTGAAGAACTGGATGCCGCCGATGCGCAGCTTGCGCCCGCGTGAGCGCAGCAGGATACCGAGCGCCGCTGTCGTCTTGCCCTTGCCGTCGCCGGTGTTGACGATCAGCAAACCCTTCTGCTTGCGCTCGGCGCGGGCCGCCCTGCGGCGCTCCTGCGCCTCGGCGCTGGAGCCGGGACTGCGCTCGCTGTTCGACTCGGGTGCGGTGGGCGCGACAGCCTCGGTCACTGACTCGGCGGCATCTGCCTCACCCGCAGTGTCGCCGCTGTGGTCAGGAGCGTAGGTCGCCGCCTCTGGCGCAACCGCCACATCGCCCAGGTGATGGAAGACGTGTGCCTTGACCGGCTGACCGCCGACCAGGTGCTCGCGAACGATCCGTTCGAGCAGGGCCTCGTCGACGTGGTGGTACCAGATGCCGTCGGGGTAGACGGCGACGATCGGGCCACCAGCACAGACGCCCAGGCAGCCGGTGAGCGTACACTTCACCCGCGCCGGGTTGCGCAGCTGCATCAGCCCGAGGGGTTGGGCCAGCTCGCGGAAGCGCTGCTGCAGGCGAGCGGCAGCCTCGGGGTCGGCGCAGTCGCCATGCTCGCAGATCAGCAGGTGGCGGCCGTAGGTTCGCATCGTGGGCGCGTCACTCATATGCTCCTCGCTTCTCTCTATTGGTGGAACATAGTCTTTCCGCTACGATCCTTCGGATCCGGCTCCAGGCCCAGGTAGCGCCGGCGCAGATCGTCCCAAAGGACCAGACGCGACCAGTCCGGCGTTTTCAGGAAACGCATTTCGTCGGAGAGGAATGCGTTCGGCAGAAAGATCGTGATCTGCTGCTCGTCTTTGCCGTTAAAGAGCCTGATTCCCCAGCTGCCGACGCTGCCGTCCGGGTTGAGCCGTCGATAGAACTCGGCTCGCCCGGTTCGGCGGTGGTGCGCCAGTTCCGGGGCGACGGGGTCTTTCCTGGTGCCCCTGTGCTCGCCGATGCAGATGTGAAAATGCCACGCACCGAAATCCACCGTGAGGTAGCCATCGAGCATGCCGATCTTCTCCGGCGGTTCACTGACCTTGATCTCGAAGACGGCGCCCTGGATCAATGGTCCGAAGTGGATCTTGTCCCAGTGATCGCGAAACAGTTCGGTCAACAGCGCTAACAACACCTGCTCATCCGGCGCAAGCGGGAATACTTCGAGCGTACCGTTGCCGGGTTCCGTCACGGTGTATGGCTCCAGGCGGTCAGTCGTCATCGTTCCGGCTTCTTTCATTTCAGGGCTGCCAGGGGAGCAGGCTCGGCGGAACACGCCAGCCGTACTGCTCGGCAGCGTCGATGCGCACGTACAGGTGCTCAAACGCGTCTCGCAACGGCTCAGGCAGGAGCGCCGTCTGCAGATAATCGGCCGTCTCGGCGCGCAGGAGGCGGAGCGTGCTATGCCAGGTCTGCGGGCAAGGGATCGAATCGAGCTGGGCGGTGCGCTGCATCAGGCGCTCCAGGGTCAGGGTGTAGTGCGCTTGCACCGCCGCGTATCGATCCGCGCCGGCAGGTGGGTAAGCATTCATCATCAGTGATCACTCTGTTGTTGGCGCGGGCTCTGCCAGGCCACATCGGCAATGGCGGCCCGCGCGCTGGCGCTGCGGGCCAGCACAAACAGGCAGTCCGACAATCGGGTTCAGATAGATCACCACCTCTGCGTTTACTGGCTCATCGCGAGCCAGGGCAACCACTGCACGCTCAGCGCGGCGGCAGATCGTGCGTGCGAGGTGCAGATGGGCGGCGGCCGGGCTTCCGCCGGGCAGAATGAACTGGCGTAGCGGCTCCAGCGTCTCTTCGAGCCGATCGATGATCTGCTCAAGCGTCGTCACATCAGCCGCCTGGACGCGCAGCGCGTCCTTGGCGACACGTGTTCCGCCCCACAGTCCGGTCGTGCCGGAGTCACCCGTTCCGGTGTAGATCTTCATTGACTTCCCCTCTCTTCCATTCGGTCTAGCTTCGGATCGGCAGCAGGGTCAGCGACGACCATATGGCCGGTGCGCAACAGCGCGGTCAGGGCGTGCAGCGAGCCCACCTTTCTGGACGAGCCGCCAGGCACGCCAAGCTCCCAGCACGGCCGGCCAGCGTCATCGCTGATCGTCACCAGTAGCGCTGGGGCTGTGTGATCTGCTCCCACCGTATAACCGGCGCGCTCGAGGGCGCGGGCCGTCCACAGCGCGATCAGGCCGTCGCCGACCAGGTTCGCGCGGCGCTGGGCGGGCGGATGCACCTGGAAGCTGCCGTGGCGCCGGTCGAAGGCGATCCCGTCGCTGGCGAAGGTCGCCTCGAAGGCGCCGCCAAGTACCAGATCCTCGGGTGCGCCGCTGTGCAGCACACCCCCCGGGGCCAGCAGCCAGAGCGCGTCAGCGCTGCGCAGGGCCAGGTCGAGGTCGTGGGTCGAGAGGAGCAGCGCCCGGTTGGTCTCGCGGGCCAGGCGGCGCAGCAAGCGCATCATCTCGACCCGGCGCGGCAGGTCGAGGAAGGCGGTTGGCTCGTCGAGCACCATGAGCAGCGGCTCCTGGGCCAGGGCGCGCGCCACCATGATGCGCTGGCGCTCGCCGTCGCTCAGCTCGTGCACCTGCCGATGGGCCAGGCTCACCGCGTCTACCGCCTCCAGCGCCCAGCGCACGACCTCCTCATCGCGTGGGCTGAGCCGCCCGGTCCAGTCGGTGTGCGGGTGGCGGCCCAGGGCCACCAGGGCGTAGGCGCTCAGCTGGCCAACCTCGATGCGCTCGGTCAGCACCACACTCAAACGACGGGCCAGCTCACGGGGAGGTAATGTACACAGATCCGCGCCGTCAAGCCACACACGCCCGGCCAGCGGCGGCTGCATCCTGACCAGTGTGCGCAGCAGGGTGGACTTGCCCACCCCGTTCGGACCGAGCAGGCAGACCACCTCACCGGCATGCAGGCGCAGGTGCAGGTTGGCGGCGATGACGCGTGACGCTCCTTGCCGGCCGGTGTAGCCGATACTCAGCGCCTCGGTCTGGAGAATAGTTGCACTCATACGCCAAAGGCTCCTCGACCCGCACCGCGGCGCAGGATGATCCAGACCACCACCGGCGCGCCGATCAGCGCGGTAATCGCATTCAGCGGCAGCACCACACTCGTGCCGGGGGCCTGGGCCACAAGGTCGGCCAGTAGTGCCGCCGTCGCACCAAGCAGAGCGCAGGCGGGCAGCAATACACGGTGGTCGGCGCTGCGCAACAGGGCACGGCAGAGGTGCGGAATCGCAATGCCGAGGAAGGCAATCGGCCCGCAGAACGCCGTGACGGTTCCGGCGAGTACGGCACTGCTGGTGACGATCCCGATGCGCGAGCGGCGGATGTCGAGGCCCATGCTGCGTGCGTAGGTCTCGCCCAGCAGCAGGGCGTTGAGCGCCTTGGTGAGGATGAAGGCCAGCAGCAGCCCGCCGAGCACCACGGGCGCCAGCACCCGCATCTGCGACCAGGTCACCCCGCCGAAACTGCCGAAGCTCCAGGCGAT
The DNA here is from genome assembly GCA_013388805.1 of Chloroflexota bacterium. Lineage (GTDB taxonomy): Bacteria > Chloroflexota > Chloroflexia > Chloroflexales > Chloroflexaceae > JACAEO01. The sequence continues at coordinate 1,260 of JACAEO010000261.1, read as the reverse complement.
GTAGGCCTGGATGCGCTTGGCGATACTGAAGGAGAGCAGCAGGCTGACCACGGCGCTGGTCAGATAGCCGATCATCAAGCCGAGGATCAGCAGGGTGACGCTGCTCTGCACCCGTTGCGCCAACACGAGCACCAGTATCAGCACCGCCCCCGCGCCGAGACAGGCGGCCACCACCAGGCTAAGGTTGCCGAGGAGCCCGGCGACGGCCAGCAGGGCGGTGTTTGCCGCGCCGACGCTCAGCACCACCAGGGCGACTCCGAGGCTGGCCCCCGAACTGACACCGAGCACGAAGGGGTCGGCCAGCGGGTTGCGAAAGAGGGTTTGCATCTGCAGGCCGCTCACGCCGAGCGCTGCGCCGGCCAGCGTGGCGGTCAAGGCCTTGGGGAGGCGGAAGTCGTTGATGATCGTCACCCAGGTGGCCCGCAGCGGCTCGCCGCCAACCAGGATGGTCAACACCTGATCGGGGGGGATACGCACCGAGCCGAAGACCAGGCTGAGCAGGAAGGCGCCCAGGGCGGCGCCCGCCATCGCCAGCAGGGCCAGCGGACGCAGCCCCAGCCGCGGCCAGGCGCTCTCATTCGATACAGGTACGGCGTTCGCCACAGCATTCCCCTCTTCAGCTATGCATGACCCAAAACGTGGCCGTCCCCTACTCTCCCCAGCGCCTCTCCTCCGAAGGGTTCAGGGGCGAACAGAACATCCAAGCCAATGCGGCTTCTACCGCATCGGGACGGCCCAGCAAAGGCCTCTGATCTCCCCTCTCCTGCACGCGGGAGAGGAACCGGGGGTAAGAGCCAGCCAGCGTGTCCCAACGCCATTACGCCTGTTGGCGCCCATACGTTCTGTCCGCCCGCAAACCCACGAGGGGCTTCCGCCGCACCAGGATGCGGAGCCCCCACCCCCCGCCTACGGCTTCAACTGCTGGTAGAAGAAGAGCTCGTGGTCGGGCAGCAGCTCGGGATGGAAGATCTTGATCAGGTCGGTCAGCACAATGTCCGGGTTGGTCACCCCCGTCTCCCAATAATCGTTGCCGCCGTTGGGGTTCAGGCGCAGATTGTTGTTGAAGACGTTGCCGTTCTTGAACGCGGCGAACTCGGCGAATCGCTCGTCGGCAGCCAGCCCATCAGCGAGGCTTTTCCAGGAACTGGTGTTCAGCCAGAAGTCGGCACCCTGGGCACGCTCGAAGACATCCTCGAAGCTGAGTTGCTGGCTACCGGTCGAGTCATCGTCCGCCCAGAGGTAATCGGCACCAGCGTCGGC
>JACAEO010000339.1 GCA_013388805.1 Chloroflexota bacterium | reverse complement strand
GACAGGCCGATCGTCGCCCGTGGGGCCGGCACCGGCATCGCCGGCGGGGCCGTCCCGCTCCGCGGCGGCCTGCTGCTCAGCACGGCGCGTATGGACCGGATCGAGGCCATCGAGCCACGCTCGCGGCGGGCCCTGGTCGGCGCCGGGGTGGTCAACGCCGAGCTCAATGCGCGGCTGGCCCCGCTCGGTCTGCAGTTTGCCCCCGACCCCTCGTCGCAGCGGGCCAGCACGATCGGCGGCAACCTGGCCACCAATGCCGGTGGCCCCCACTGCCTCAAGTATGGCGTCACCACCAACCACATCCTCGCCGTCGAGCTCGCCTGCCCCGATGGCAGCCTGCGCTGGACCAGCGACGGCGTGCCCGAGGCCGCTGGCTACGACCTCACCGGCCTCGTGGTGGGCAGTGAGGGCACCTTCGGCGTCGTCACCCGGGCCCTGGTGCGGCTCACGCCGCTCCCGGAGGAAAACCGCGTGGTGCTGGCGCTCTTCCCCAGCGTGGTCGCCGCCTCAGCCGCCGTGAGCACGATCATCGCCGCGGGCTCGCTGCCCACCTCGCTGGAGGTGATGGACCACAACGGGCTGCGCGCGGTCAATGGCGCCTATGGCCTGGGCCTTCCTGAGGCCGCGGGCACCACCCTGCTGATCATCGAGGTCGACGGCGTGGCCGATGGGCTGGATGAAATCCTGGCCGAGATCCTGGAGCTCTGCCGCGCCCAGGGCGCCTTCGAGCTGCGCCCCGCCCGTACCCCCGCCGAGCAGGCCCGTGTCTGGACCGCGCGTAAGGCGGTGGCCGGCGCGATCGGCCGCCTGGCGCCGGCCTACCTGCTGGTCGATACCGTCGTGCCGCGTACACGCCTGCCGCTGATGATGGAAGAGGTGGAACGGCTCAGCCACGAGCTGCAGATGGAGGTCTGCAACGTCTTCCACGCTGGCGATGGCAACCTGCATCCGCTGGTGCTCTACGACCCGCGTGACGCCGACCAGCGCGCGCGGGCCCACGCCCTCGCCAGCGCCGTGCTCAAGCTCAGTATCGAGCAGGGCGGGGTGATCAGCGGCGAGCACGGCATCGGCCTCGAGAAGCAGGAGTATCTGCCGCTGCTCTTCAATCGCGAGGAGTTGCAGCTGCAGGCCGCCGTCTACCACTGCTTCAACCCCGATGACCGCTTTAACCCCGGTAAGATCTTCCCGACGGCCCTGCAACCGCGGGACCTGACCCGCGAGCGCCGTGCGCGTATGCAGCGGACCGCACCGGCCGCAGCCGGCCAGGTCGATGCGGCGGCACTGGCCGGCCTGGTCGGCGCCGACCATCTCCTGGCGGACGAGGCCGGGCTATGCGTCGCCCCCGCCAGCATCGAGGCGTTGTCCCGCGTCGTGGCGCATTGCCACGCCACCGGGGTGAGTATGGTTCCGCTGGGGCAGCCCGGCCCGCACGACGCGCCGGCGCCGGGGTTGCGCATCGCCACCCGCCGCCTGGCCCGGGTGCGCACCTACGAGCCCGACGACCTGACAATCGGCGTTGAGGCGGGGATGACGCTCGCGGAGTTGCAGGCCGTGCTCGCGACCCACGGCCAGATGCTGCCGCTCGACGTCTACGCCCCGGAGGCGGCCACGCTCGGCGCGCTGGTGGCCAGCGCCGCAGACGGGCCACGCCGCCTCGGCTATGGCACCCTGCGTGACTGGCTGCTGGGCCTCACGGTGGTTGAGGCTGACGGCACCGTGGTGCGGCTGGGCGCCCAGGTGGTCAAGAATGTCAGCGGCTACGACCTGGTGAAACTCTTTGTGGGCAGCCATGGCACGCTGGGCGTGATCGCCGCGCTGAGCCTGCGCGTCTTTCCGCAGCCGCGGGCCGCAGCGACGCTCGTCGCCGGCTTCGCGGGCCGGGCGGCGGCCATGGCTTGCCTGGATACCCTGGCGGCCTCGCGACTGCAGCCCACGGCTGCCGAACTGGTGCAGGGCCTGCCCGCTGTGCCCGGCGTCACGCTGCCACCTGGTGGGGCGCTGCTGGCCCTGCGCGCCGAGGGCCACCCGGCCGCCGTGGCGCGCCATATGGCCGACCTGCGGGCCATGGCCGCCGCCGCTGGCGCGCTGGCCAGCCACGAGTTGGAAGCTGCCACCGAGACGGCCTTCTGGCAGACCCTGCTGCGCCAGACCGCGCCCCCGACCGATCCCGACTCGAGCCTGATACGCCTGTGCGCCGCCCCGGCCGACCTGGGCGCAGCCCTCGACGACGCCGAGGCCGAGGCTGCTGCACGGGGCCTGACCATGGCCCTCTGCGCCCGCGGGCTCAGCGGCGTGGCCTACCTGCAGCTCGCCGGCCCGGCCAACGCGCGCCTGGCCTGGCACGCCGCCCTGGTGACGCGCCTGCGCCACGTCCAGTTGCACGATCGGCGCCTGGCCGCCCGCGCAGCGCAGCCCTGGGGCGCGCCACCGCCCGCGATCGCGCTGATGCGCGCCATCAAAGCCGAGCTTGACCCATACGAGCGTTTGCACCCTGGAGCGTTGAACTGGCGGGTCGACCTGCCCGCCCTAGCTGGAGATCATGCATGACCGCGCTGTCGCCCGACCGCGAGCCCGTGAGTATCCCGCTGATCCCGTTCAGCGACAAGGATCGGCCGAGCTCCGACATCATCAATACCTGTGTCCACTGCGGCCTGTGCCTGGCCACCTGCCCGACCTATCGCGAGACCGGCCTGGAGATGTCCTCGCCGCGTGGGCGGATCTACCTGATGAAGGCGGTCGATGAGGGACGGATCGGCCTGGAGAGCGAGGTGTTCCAGCAGCAGATGAGCGAGTGTCTCAACTGCCGGGCCTGCGAAGCGGTCTGCCCCTCGGGCGTGCAGTACGGGGCCATTCTGGAGGCAAGCCGGGCCCAGCTCGAGCAGGCCCGCGCCAGCGGCGCGATCGGCCCGGCGCAGGGGGCTGGAGCTACCCCGCCGCCAGGCACGTTGCCGCCACGACCTCTCTGGCAGCGCGCGCTGCGCGGGGCCGTCTTCGGTGCACTGTTCAAGGATATGGGGCTGTTCCGCGCCTTCTCCGGCTCGATGAAGCTCTACCAGCGCAGTGGCGCCCAGTGGATCGCCCGCAAGAGCGGCCTGCTCAAGCTGATCGGCATGGCCGACATGGAGCAGATGCTGCCCGCACTCAGCCCGCACTTCGTCGTGCCCCAGGGGCAGATCTACCCCGCTGAAGGGCCACGGCGCTACAGTGTCGCCGTGCTCACCGGCTGCATCATGAGCACCGCCTTCGCCGACGTGCACGCGGCCACCATTCGTGTGCTGCAGAAGAACGGCTGCGAGGTCATCCTGCCCCCCGGACAGAGTTGCTGCGGGGCACTGCACACCCACGGCGGCGACCTCGATGGCGGCCGTGAACTGGCCCGCCAGAATATCGCCGCCTTCGAGGGCCTCGGCGTCGACGCGATCGTGATCAACGCCGCCGGCTGCGGCAGTACGCTCAAGGAGTATGGCCACCTGCTCCACGATGATCCCGAGTGGCACACGCGAGCCGTGGCCTTCAGCCAGAAGGTCAAGGATGTCCACGAGTTCCTTGCCGGCATCGAGCTGAACCGTGCCGCCCTCGGGCGCCTCGATCTGCAGGTGACCTACCAGGAGCCCTGCCACCTCGCCCATGCCCAGCGCATCACCGTACAGCCACGGACCCTGCTGCGCGCCATCCCGGGCCTCGAGCTGCGTGAGATGCAGGAGAGCGCCCTCTGCTGCGGCTCGGCGGGGGTCTACAACGTGACCCAGCCGGAGATGGCCGCCCGCCTCGGGGCGCGGAAGGTGAACAACGCCCTGGCCACCGGCGCCCACGTCATCGCCACCGCCAATCCCGGCTGCGCGCTGCAACTGGCCGGTGAGCTGCGCCGGCGCGGCGAAGCGGTGCAGGTGCGCTATATCGTCGAACTGCTCGACGAGAGCTACCGCCGCGGCGCGCCGGCGCCCTGAGCCGGGCCTGCCGCCGTGGGCCGGGCCGGCTTGCCCAACGACGCGAGTGTGCCGGTCTCCCCAGGGCTGATGCGCCGGCACCCTCCGTCTTGGTAAGTGTTCACATGTCTCCTGGGAGCGCGGGCATCTTGCCCGCGGAGACGCGACTGAGGGCGGGACGCCCTCGCTCCCAGGCGCGGG
>JACAEO010000289.1 GCA_013388805.1 Chloroflexota bacterium | reverse complement strand
GCCCTGGTCTGGGCCAGGGCCCTCGCCGCCGCCCCGGCGCTCCCGCACCTGGCCGAGGTGGCCGGCCACAGCCACGACGGGCACAGCCACGTGCATACTGACCCCGCACAGGCGGGCTACGCCGTCGCCCCCACCCCGGCAGAGGACACCTACGCCTGGAACCTGCCGGCCGGCTTCCCGCCACCCTACGTCCCGCCCGACAACCCGATGACCGCCGAGAAAGTGACGCTGGGCCGCTTCCTTTTCTACGACAAGCGCCTCTCGGCCAACGGCACAATGGCCTGCGCCAGCTGCCACGAGCAGGGGCGGGCCTTCAGCGACGGCAAAGCCACGCCCCACGGCTCGACTGGCGAGATCCTGCCGCGCAACAGCCAGGGCCTGGCCAATGTGGCCTACTACAGCACGCTCACCTGGGCCAACCCCGTGCTAACCGACCTGGAGCGCCAGATCCTCATCCCCATGTTCGGCGAGTTCCCGGTCGAACTCGGCATCACCGGGCACGAGGCCGAGGTGCTGGCCCGTTTCCAGGGTGACCCGCAGTACCGGGCGATGTTTGCTGCGGCCTTCCCCGGCGAGACCGACCCGTATAGCTGGGGCAATATCGTCAAGGCGCTGGCCTCGTTCAGTCGGGCCCTGATCTCGGCCGACTCGCCCTACGACCGCTACCTGGCCGGCGACCTCGGGGCGCTCTCGGGGGCGGCGCTACGGGGCATGGACCTGTTCCTCTCCGAGGAACTGGAGTGCCACCACTGCCACGGCGGCTTCAACTTCACCGGCTCGACCCGCCAGCGCAACACCGTCTTCGTCGAGGCGCCCTTCCACAACACCGGGCTCTACAACCTCGACGGGCGCGGCGCCTACCCCGCCAACAATTTGGGCGTCATGGGGGTGAGCAACCGGCCCGCGGATATGGGCCGCTTCCGCGCGCCGAGCCTGCGCAACGTGGCCCTGACCGCACCCTACATGCACGACGGCAGCGTGGCGACGCTGGAGGAGGTTGTGCGCCTGTACGAGGCGGGCGGACGGCACATCCTCGCCGGGCCCTACGCGGGCGACGGCCGGCGCAGCCCGCTCAAGAGCGGGCTGGTAAGCGGCTTCACCCTGACCGACCAGGAGCGCGCCGACCTGCTCGCCTTCCTGGAGGCCCTCACCGACGAGACCTTCATCAACGACCCGCGCTTCAGCGACCCCTTCGCCGCCGAAGCCCGGGCTCAACCATAACGGCCGGCTCAACGCCACAGATCCCGGTCCAGGCGTCTATGCGGCTTCGCCGCACAATGCGAGACGACAACGGCGGGTTTCTGGAAGGGCCAGGCCCTCCCTTGTCCTCCCATCCCCTGGCGGGTGCGAACATCAGCTATTCAGAAAGGAGCGAATACCTGTGCGAACTGCATACCGCTCATATCTCTTCGTCACGCTGCTCTGCGCCCTGGTCGCCTGCGGCGGCGGCCAGCAGCCCGCTGCCCCACCCGCTCCTGCCGGTGAAACGGTGGCGATCGACGCCGATACGTCCTACTCGGCGCGCGGCAACGCCGAGAACGGCAAGGCCCTTTTCGCACCCTGTAGCGCCTGTCATCACACCACGACCGAGCAACTCGTCGGTCCCGGGCTGGCCGGCCTGTTCAGCGCCGTCGGCCCGGTGCTGCCGGCCGGGGTGGACTACGGCGGGAAGCTGCCCAACGGCAAGGAGCGCACCGAGACCAACATCGCCGCCTGGATCCGCGAGGGTGGGCAGGGACAGATCGGCCTGATGACGCCAAACAACCTCAACGATCAGCAGATGGCCGACTTGATGGCCTACCTGCGCACGCTGAAGCCGTAACCCCTCGCTGCAGCCGCCTGCCCGGGCGAGTGCCACCCGGCTCGCCCGGGCCAGCCTGAAAGAAAGTGCTCCAGCTATGCTGTGCCGTCGCTCCTTCGTCGTCATACGGCTCCTGCTGTGCAGCTGCCTGCTCCTCGGCCTCGGCGCCTGTGCCCGACCGGCTGCACTGCTTGAAACCGGCGTCCGCTTGCTCGAGGAGCAGACTCACGCGCGCCTGCTCCCCGTGCTGCCGTCAGAACTGATCCTGGAGGCTCTTCGCGCCATCGACCGGGGCGATCGTGCCTCGGTGCGCGCACTCTTCGCGCCGGGGGCGCCCGCCCCCGACGCCGCCATCACCCGGCTGGCCACGCGCTGGCCCGGCGCCCTCTTCGGCCAGCCCGCCGCCGTTGTCGGGATTGGCCCGTACCCCACCGTTGAGCGTTTCGCGCCGGTTCAGATCGGCCAGATCGCGATGATCCCGATCCGCGGGCGCTGCGCGAAGGGCACGCTGGAGGCCCATATCGTCGTCCAGATGACGGCCGGGGGCTGGCGGTTGTTCGACGTGCATACTCCTCCAGCCAGCTGAAGAATCTCGGCGGGCAGGCGACCGGCGAGCAGATTGACCGCACCTTGCTGATTGATCACATACACCGCCTGGAGCTTAGGGCGCGACGCAACTCGTAACTCGACCACACCGATGTCGCGCTGGAGGCTGGCAACAAGCTCCTGGGCACGTTGCTCGACCCCGAAGATCCGACCGAGGAGTACGATATCACCGTAGAGCTCCGCTTACCGTCGCGATGGAACAAGCGAGGCACAGAGCGGCAGGGCCGCCCCGTGCCTCACCGATCGTCTGATACTCCCCTCAGATAGGCCGCCCCAGGACGTTACGGGAGGGTCAGCAGGTAGGCCACCAGATCCTCAATCTGCTCTGGGGTGAGGCCCTTTGGATAAACGCCCGGCATCACCCCCGCGGCGAAACCATCGACGACATAGGCGCTCGGGTTGATGATCGAGACGCGCAGATATTGCGCCGCGCTCAGGTCGGGCTGGCGGGTGGCTGCTATCGCACCGATACCGCTCAGGCTTGGCCCCACCAGGGTGCCGCTCCCCGGAGCGATGTTGTGGCACACACTGCAGTTGACCCCACCCACAGCGACGGCCTCAGACGGCAGGCTGGCGAAGAGGGCAGCGCCAGCGGCCGGGTCACCGCTGGTGTCCGCTGGTCCGGCTTCGGCGGCGCTAAAGGGCGCGACAGGGGCGGTTGTCGCCCGAGGTCGGGCAGCGGCTACAGTGGGAGCGGGCGCCGTGGTCGGCGCGGGCGCCGCGGTTGGCATGGGCGCTCTGGTAGCGGCGACAGGCTGCGATGCTGCGGCGGTTGTGGAACGCTGGCCCAGATTCCCGCCAAAGGCGACGGCCAACCCAAGGCCGACCAGGCCGATAGCCAGGGCAGCAATGATCAGCGCCTGAAGCGTTGGGTCAAGCAGCGCGGGGGTTCTGGGTCCGGATCTCGCAGGGCTGGACGACGCGGGCTCACGGCGAGGGATGTTTGTTGGGCGCCAACTCATAACGGTTCCTCCGAAAAGGTTCGGTATTCAGCGAAAGCACGACGTTCCTGCCGATCCGCTGCTCGGCGCGCCAATCTGCCGATCACCTGGCAAGAGACTGCGGGCAAACGCCGGTTTTCCCACGCAGGGTGCGCGGGCGTCCACGTTTGCCAGCAGGATCCTGCCAGGGCACCAGGCACGGCCTGCGACACAACGGCGCAGCGGTCGTAAGCGACAGACCGTTGCTGTGTCGGGCCACCTCGTGGCCAGTACGTGGAGGTGAAGGACGGTTGATCAGCGCGACGGAGCGGGGCGTACCCTCGGCGGGGGGAAGCTGGGCGGCGCGATATAGGAGCATATGCTGGCGGTGTGAGGACTGAGGCTAGCCACCACCAGAATGATAATGCCCAGCATCGAGGAAGCTGCGAGTATAGCTGGATACACGGCACGCGGGCCACTCCAGACCGCTGAGAAGGGTGCGCTCATTAGAGCATCGGTGTGCCGCCCGAGGTTGCAAAGAAAGACCTGCTGCTCTCTGGTGAGCGCAGGGTGCTGATGGGTGAGCGCGCAGTGGAGGAGGCACAGGATAGGGTTGAGGAAGGCTATCAGCAAGACGGCAGCGCAACTGATGGCCGTGGCGGCGTGAGTACTGTGCCGGAGGCCACCGGTTGCTGGCCGAGCCAGTTGTCGGCAGTGCGCTCCTGTCATCGTGGCGCTTTCGCATGATCGCGACCTGTCTTGAGAGCCAGGATTATACCACAAGGCGTGGTTCAAACAAACTTGACAGTTCGTTTGAAACCGGAGGTTGGCGGGGTGGTTGGGGGGGGGGGGGGGGGGGGGGGGGGGGGGGGGGGGGGGGGGGGGGGGGGGGGGGGGGGGGGGGGGGGGGGGGGGGGGGGGG
>JACAEO010000399.1 GCA_013388805.1 Chloroflexota bacterium | reverse complement strand
GCCGCGCCCCGGGGGCGCGCAGCGGCGCCGGTGTGCCCCGGGGCGCGCGGCGCCGCCACATCCACTCAACGACCCCGCCGCCGGCTTAACCACCCGGGGGGCGGGGCCTCGTGTCGTAAAGCGTCGCGCGCCTGGATAGACCTTGACGGGGGCGAGCGCGGCCGTCCGTCAGCGGGGTGTGGCGCGTCCGGCTCCGCTTTACGCGGCTGAACCGGCGAGGACGAGCCCTCGCCCCCAGGGCTAACCGCCCTGGGCGAGCAATCGTTCGCGGATACTGAGCACCTCGGTGCGCAGCCGGTTGTCGGCGTTGATCTCCTCGGCGATCTTCTCGCAGCCGTACATCACCGTGGTGTGGTCGCGGCCGCCAAGCAGGTTGCCAATGTCAACCAGGCTCGACTCGGTCTCCTCGCGGAGCAGATACATCGCCACCTGGCGTGGCACGACGATGTTCCGCGAGCGCCCGCGTCCGGTCAGCGCCCGCATATCGACCCCGTAGTGCTCGCTGACCGCCTGGAGGATCATGTCGGCGGTGATGCGCTTCCGCCGCGCGCTGCCGAGCAGGTCGGCAAGGGCCTGGGTGGCCACCTCGATGCTGATCGGCAGGCCGTGCATCGCCGCGTAGGCCGCCACCCGGTTCAGGCTGCCCTCGAGCTCGCGGATATTGCTCTGCACCTTGTGCGCCAGGAAGTCGATCACCTCGTCGGGCACGTAGACGTTCATCTGGTCGCCCTTGGCCCGCAAAATGGCGGTGCGCGTCTCCAGGTCTGGCGGCTGCACATCGGCGATCAGCCCCCACTCGAAGCGCGAGCGCAGGCGCTCTTCTAGCGTGAGAATGGCCTTCGGCGGCTTGTCTGAGCTGATGACAATGTGCTTGGCCGCGGCGTGCAGCGCATTGAAGGTGTGAAAAAACTCTTCCTGGGTCGACTCTTTGCCGGCGATGAACTGGATGTCGTCGATCAACAGGACATCGATGTTGCGGTAGCGCAGCCGGAACTCCTCGGTCTGCTGGCGCCGGATGGCGTTGATCAGATCGTTGGTGAACTTCTCCGAAGACACGTAGAGCACGTTGATCTCCGGATCGCGGTCCAGCACATAGTTACCGATCGCGTGGAGCAGGTGGGTCTTGCCCAGCCCGACCCCGCCGTAGAGGAAGAGCGGGTTGTAGGCCTGGCCCGGGTTGTCGGCCACGGCCAGGCAGGCGGCGTGGGCCAGCCGGTTGCTCGAACCGACGATGAAGCGCGAGAAGGTGTACTTCGGGTTGAGCATGCCCGTGCGCATGGCGCTGGTCAGTTCGAGCTGGACCGCCCGCTCGCTGCCCAGGTAGCCCTCTTCGCTGCCTGGCGTCAGGATCGCTGTGGGCGTGGCGCTCTCGCTCCGGCTGAGCTGCGCAGCCCCGGCGCTGGTGATGACCACCCGCACCTGGACCGGGAAGCCCACCACGTCGCCGAGTGAGCGCCGCACCGGGGCCAGGTAGCGTGTCTCCAGCCCCTCTTTGTGAAACGGCGACTGGGTACCCACCGTGGCCGTGCCCCCGTCAAGGGCGAGCAGGCTGGTGCCGCGCAACCATGTGTCAAACTCTTGCCGCGAGGTCTGCAACTGAATGGTGCCCAGGGCTGCTTGCCAGATCTGATTCAAGTTCACAGGCACCTCCTCGCGCTGGCCATAGCAAACCCAGAGCGCGCGGACAGCCGCGCGCCGTTGGCATCCATCGCTATGAGACGCATTGGTCCCTCAGTACTTTGATTGTGGGGAGTGCACGCGTGGCGTGACGAATGTGGTCGAGATCATACTCCAAACCTTCCAATTTTTCAAGCAACATAACGTGCAAATCTATAACGCCTCCTTATAGTTATCACCGCTCGCACAGCAACGAATCTTTCGATTCGGGCGCTTGATTTCCTGGATCGTGTAGCTGTGCCGTCGCCGCGCATGTGGATAACTCCGGTGACTGTCATCACTTTTGCCGGGGCTACGCCGCGTTGGGGTGAGCTAGCGTAGTTCCGCTGGTGGCCGCTGCGGCTTCAGGCCGTTTGTGGATAACGTGCGGTCAGTTGTGGAGAGGCTGTGGGCAGATTCTGCCGGGCTGGCCGCGCAATCGATCATTGGCGCGCATCTGCGCCGTCTTGCCCCTCCTGCGGGCCGGCAACCGTCGTCAGGGCGGCGACCGCGAGCAGTTCCAGCGGCGGCAGGTCGGCCAGGCTGGTGAGTCCGAATTGTTGGAGGAACGCCGGGGTGGTGCCATAGAGGATGGGCCGGCCCAGGGTCTCGCGGCGTCCCACCTCGTGCACCAGGTCACGGGCCAGCAGCGCCCGCAGCGTGCCACTGCTATCCACCCCGCGAATGGCGTCGATCTCGGCCCGGGTCAGCGGCTGGCGGTAGGCGATGATCGCCAGCACCTCCAGTGCGGCGCTGGAGAGCCGCCCTGTGGCCTGCACGCCGAGGAAGCGGCCCACTGCGCGCGCTGCCTCCGGAGCGCTGACGAGCTGCGCCGTCTCGCCGTGGCGCTGCACGCGCACCCCGCGCGCCTGGCACTGGGCGGCCAGGTCCTTCAGCGCGGCCTCGACGGCGTCGGCCGGGGCATCGAGCGCCCGCGCTAGCTGCGCCACACTCACCGGCTCGCCGGCCACGAAGAGCAGGCTCTCAACCAATTGGCTGAGCGTCGGCGGCGGGGCGGCTGGCGGGAGCTCGGGCAACGGTGCCTGCGCCCCCGGATCTGGTTCGACCATGCGCTGGTTCTCCACTGCGTGGCTGGTGCGTTGCACCAGCAATAGGGCACCGGGCGCTATGGTATCATACGCGCACCGCTGCGCAAGGAAAGGATCATGCGTTATGGGAGAGCGCCGCCGCGGCATCACGCGCCGCCAGGGTATTGCCGGAATGCTGGCCCTGCTTGGCCTGTTGCTGATCGCCACCAATGCCGCGGGCATCGGTGCGGCCGAGCCCACCATTACCAGGCTGGCCTTCGGGGTGCCCGGCCCCGTGTTTGCGCTGCCCACCGCCCTGGCCCTCACGCTGATCGGCGCGCTCGTTATGGCCAGCGGGGTGCTCGGCCTACTCCCCCGCGCCACCCGCGCCACCAGCATCCTGCTCTGGACCGCCGGGGTACTGCTCTTCCCGGCGCTCTTGATCTGGGCCGCCGCCGGCAAACAGACCAATGTGGTGACCATGGTCAGCGAGACGTTGCGCCTCGGCACGCCGATCGCCCTCGGGGCGATGGCCGGCATCTGGGCCGAGCGCAGCGGGGTGATCAATATCGCGATTGAAGGCATGATGCTGACCGGCGCCGCCTTTGGCTTCGCCGCCTTCCTGCTCACGGGCAGTATCTGGTTCGGCGTGCTGACCGCCATCAGCCTCGGTGGCCTGATGGCCCTGCTCCACGGCGTGCTCTCGATCCAGTTTAAGACCGACCAGATCATCAGTGGGACGGTGATTAACATCCTGGCGATCGGGGTCACCGGCTATCTGCGCCGCCAGTTTATCGTCGAGGCCGGCGGCGGCCGGATGACCCTGCCGCAGATCAAGTTCCCGCTGCTCAGCGATATTCCGCTGCTCGGCCCGACGCTCTTCAGCGGCAAGCCGATCTTCTTCGCTATGCTGGTGATCGTGGTCCTGACCCACCTGGTGCTGTTCTTCAGCCGCTGGGGCCTGCGGACCCGGGCCGTCGGCGAGAATCCCCGGGCGGCCGATACCGTTGGCATCAACGTTTACCGCGTCCGCTACCTCGATGTCTTGCTCAGCGGTCTGATCGCCGGGCTGGCCGGGGCCTGGTTTTCCCTGGAGACGGTGGGCAGCTTTGACGATGGGATCACCGCCGGCAAGGGCTTTATCGCCCTGGCGGCCATGATCTTCGGCAAGTGGATGCCCTTCGGCGCCTTTGGCGGGGCCATGCTCTTCGGCTTCGCCGAGGCCCTGCAGACGCGCCTGCAGATCCTCAAGGTCGAGGTCGCCGGCGCGCCGGTGCCACCGCAGTTGCTCCAGATCCTGCCCTACGTGGCGACGATGGTCGTGCTCGCCGGCCTGATCGGTCGCGCCATCGGCCCCGCCGCCGCCGGCAAATCCTACGAGAAGTGACCGCTCCCCAGGGGTGCGGGCTCGCGGTAGCCATAGCGTCCTGATGCGCTCCGCAAAAACGCCACCCCTTATACCGATATCTGCTTGATGCCATCGCATTGGCTCAGCTCCACACCTCCACAGCGCTTCAGCTCGACAAAGCCCTGTGTGGCGCTGGAGCGCTGTGGAGATGAGCGGGACAATGCGTGATTGCCAATTCCACCTGGTATTATGAGGTCCTACTGCCCCCCACCGCTTGCAGCTGCCACTCCCAGGAAGATGAGCCCGCACAGCGCCAGAAAGCCGAGTAGCCCCAGCAGCAGTGGGTAGAGCAGCACGGCCAGCGTCGCCCGCGTGCTGTCCAGCCGGTGGGCCACGCTGGTGGCAACCACCAGGATCACCAGGCCCCAGAGCCAGGCAATCAAGCCGAGCATCGAGCCCAGCGCCGGGATGAAGCCTAGCGCATCGAGCGCGTGGGGCGCGACCGAGAGTGCGCCGAGCCCGAGCATCTGCTGGATGCTGCCCTGGCCGCCGAGCTGGCGGGCGGCGATGTGGGTCAGCACCACGCTGAACAGCAGGCCGCCCAGGTAGCCGAGTGGGGTGCTCACCACGCTGGCCAGCCACTGGAAGGCCAGGCCGACTGGGCGTGGCAGTGGCGTGGGCAGGCTGAGCAGTTCCTCCAGCAGGGCGTAGAAGTCGTCCTCGTTCTCGTTCACAAACTGCAGCAGCGGTTGCAGCTGCTCGGCGTTTGGGCCCAGCGTGATCTGGCGCTTCTGCTGCTCCACCACCGCCTGGACCGTCGCCACGGTGCGCGCTGGCGTCGCCGTGTTGATCAGCGTGCTCGCGCCGCTGACTGCGCCCACCAGCAGGCCCACAAAGAGCACCACCAGCAGGCCGCGCCGCACCACCTCGGGCGAGTCCCGCAGCCCCAGCATCGCCCGCTGGTTGAGGGTCAGCGCCGCGTTGAACAGCTCGATCATCGGCCCCCTCCCACCGGGAAGCTGCTGAGCGCCCCCGCAAAGACGAAGACCACACAGCAGTAGAGCCCAATGATCAGCACCCCGGCAAGCAGTGGGCCGATCAGCACCGCCCAGAAGGAGCGCCACGGCGCGAGCTGGTGGGCTTCGCGCACGGCCACATAGCTGGCGAGTAGCCCGAGCAGCGAGGCGGAGAGCCACAACCCCCCGGGGATCTGTTCGGCATAGGGCACGATCTGCACCAGCCCGAGCAGGTTGGCGCCCGCCGCCAGGCCGGTGCAGGCCAGCGTCTGCCCGTAGCGCGCCGTGCCGCCGAAGGCCCTGGCTGCGATGTGGGCCACTGAGCCGCCGATCAACCAGCTGACCAGCCCGACCAGCGGCGTGAGCAGGATACCAGGCGCACCAGCCAGTGGGTTGGCCGTGAGCGAGAAGTTGGCCGGATCGGCGAAGAGTTGCTCGAAGGCTGTCACAACGTCCGGACTCTCAGCCGCGAGCTGGCCAAACCAGGGCATGGCGGTCAGCCCCGCGTAGAGCGTATCGCGCGTCGCCTGCGGGTCCGGCTGGGTCAGATACTCGCCGATGTCGCCGATCCAGGCGGCGAGGCCGACGCTCAACCCGACCAGCAGCACCACGACAAGCGCCCGCTGGACCCCGACTGTTGATTCCCGCTGGGCGCGATAGACCCGGGCATCGAGCAGGAGCCCGCCAAGGACCAGGCGGAAGATCGTCGCAAGCGACTCCACAGCGCTCCTGAGTGACTAACTGGACCATAGACAGGCCAGGCAGGCGGTGGGTTTACCGCTTGCCGCGCACCATTGCGCCGATCACATCGTCCAGTGGGAGAGTTATCGCGGCCTATTCTACCACGCCTCCGGCGGTGAGGTGGGTGGCGGCGCCGCCCGGGCAGGGCTGATGCAAACCTGGGTACGCGGGCCTCTGGCCCGCATGCGGGCGGGACGCCCGCGCACCCGGCGTGGGCAAAACGGCGTTTGCCAGCAGTATCTTGCAACGTCCAGCGTTTTTGGCCCTCACCCCCTCCCGCGCATGGTGTCCTGATGCCTTTGCCCCCCTCTCTGCTTGACGGAGAGGGGGAGGGGGGTGAGGGCAAGCAGCGCATCAGGACGCTATCCGCCAAAAACCCCCCACCTGAGAGGAGGGGAGGTTGGGGGGTGAGGTTCCGACGCACCTGGCGACGTGTTGCAACAGCCATAGCCGCCCGCGCAGGCAGTGGTTGGTGGTGGCGGCGCCAACGTCACCAGACCAGGGGTGGCTGGTGGCGGCACCGCCCGCGCAGGCAGTGGTTGGTGGTGGCGGCGCCAACGGCACCGGACCATGGTGGCGGCGCAGCCGCCCGCGCAGGCGGTGGTTGGTGGTGGCGGCGCCAACGTTACCGGACCAGGGGTGGGTAGCGGCGCAGCCGCTCGCGCAGGCAGTGGTTGGTGGTGGCGGCGCCAACGTTACCGGACCAGGGGTGGGTAGCGGCGCAGCCGCTCGCGCAGGCAGTGGTTGGTGG
>JACAEO010000317.1 GCA_013388805.1 Chloroflexota bacterium | reverse complement strand
GCTTTGCCGCGCCACAGCACAACCGGAAGGCGCTCAAGTCATCTGTGATTGTGACAACCTGTGTTCTGGAACAGGACGTGTGATGAGCCAGCCAAAAACTCTCTTCGACAAAGTATGGGATGCCCACCTGGTGCGCCCCGAGACCGCTGATACGCCTGCGGTGTTGTACATTGACCTGCATCTGATCCACGAGGTGACCTCGCCCCAGGCGTTTACCGAGCTCCGCCAGCGCGGCCTGCGCGTGCGGCGCCCCGACCGCACCCTCGCCACCATGGACCATTCGACGCCGACCACGCCACGCAATGCGCTTGGCATCATCCCGGTGATCGACCCCCAGGCGATCGCCCAGCTCGATCAACTGCGCGCCAACTGTGCCGAGTTTGGCATCCCACTCTATGAGCTGGGCAGCGCCAATCAGGGCATCGTCCACGTGATCGGGCCGGAGCAGGGCCTGACCCAGCCCGGCATGACCATCGTCTGCGGTGATAGCCACACCTCGACCCACGGCGCCTTCGGCGCCCTCGCCTTTGGCATCGGCACCAGTGAGGTGGGCCACGTGCTCGCCACCCAGTGCCTGCTCCAGTACCGCCCGCAGACCTGCGCCGTGCGGGTGGATGGCCGGCTGCAGCCCGGGGTGACTGCCAAGGACATCATCCTGGCGATCATCGCCAGGTATGGCGTGGGCGGCGGCACCGGGCATGTCTTCGAATACATGGGCGAGGCGATCCGTGCGCTCTCGATGGAGGAGCGCATGACCATCTGCAACATGTCGATCGAGGGTGGCGCCCGCGCGGGTATGGTCGCCCCCGATGATACGACCTTTGCCTACGTGGCGGGCCGGCCCTACGCGCCGCAGGGCGCCGCCTTCGAGACCGCCGTGGCCCGCTGGCGCCAGTTGCCCAGTGACGAGGGCGCCGTCTTCGACAAGGCGATGGACCTGGACGCCAGCACGCTGGCGCCGATGATCACCTACGGCACCAACCCCGGCATGGGCATCCCGATCGACGCGCCCATCCCCACGCCGGAACAGTTGCCCGACGCCGCCAGCCGCCAGGCGCTCGACAAGGCTATGGCCTACATGGGCCTGGAGCCCGGCAAGCCCCTGCTGGGTCACAAGGTCGACATGGTCTTCATTGGGAGTTGCACCAACTCGCGGATCAGCGATCTGCGCCAGGTCGCGGCCTTCCTCAAGGGGCGCAAGGTCGCCGAGGGCGTGCGCGTGATGGTCGTGCCGGGGAGCCAGCAGGTCAAGCGGCAGGCCGAGGCCGAGGGGCTGGACGCGATCTTCCTCGCCGCCGGGGCCGAGTGGCGCGAGGCCGGCTGTTCGGCCTGCCTCGGCATGAACGACGACAAGGTGCCACCGGGCAAGTACGCCGTCTCGACCAGCAATCGCAACTTCGAGGGCCGCCAGGGCCCTGGCGCGCGCACCATGCTCGCCAGCCCGCTCACCGCTGCCGCCACCGCGATCACCGGTGTGGTCACCGACCCGCGCACGATGCTCTCGTAGCATCTGAAGATCGGAGGAACCCATGGAGCCGATCACCACGTTTTCCGGCAAGGCGGTCGCTGTGGCGATCAATGATATCGATACGGACCAGATTATCCCGGCCCGCTGGCTCAAAGTGACCGATAAGAGCGGCCTGGCCGATGGCCTCTTCGAGGCCTGGCGCTACCTGGCCGACGGCACCCCCAACCCCGACTTTCCGCTGAACCGGCCCGCGGCCGCGGGCGCCAGCGTGCTGGTCGCCGGGCGCAACTTTGGCTGCGGCAGCTCGCGCGAGCATGCGCCCTGGGCGCTCCAGGGCTACGGCTTCAAGGCCGTGATCGCGCCCTCCTTCGCCGACATCTTCCGCGGCAACAGCCTGAAGATCGGGCTGCTGCCGATCGTGATTGACGAGGAAACCTACCACGAGCTACTCAGCCATATCGCCGAGGACCCGGAGACCACGGTGAGCGTCGATCTGCCCAACCAGCGCCTGGTGCTGCCCGGTGGCCGGGCCGTGAGCTTCCCGATCGACAGCTTCGCCAGGCACTGCCTGGTCCATGGCGTCGACCAGCTCGGCTTCATCCAGCAGCAGGACGAGGCGATCGCCGCCTACGAGGCCGCAACGCCCGACCCGGTGAATACCCTGCGCCCCGCGGTTGCAGGGTAGTGCCCGGCGGTGGGGTGTTGGGCGGCTACGCTGCCCGGTACGGGGTAGGGCTACGTCAACGTCGTCCGCCCGGCGACTGAAGCCGCGGGCTAGCCGCTGCGAAGCCCACGTTCGCGGGCTCCACAGGCTACGCAGGTGGCCTTCGCAGTGGGAGCCGCACGGCGTGGACTCAAGCCCTGCGGCCCAACCACCAGGCTCGGACTCTCATCATGGACAATGATCCGATCGCGCTCGTGCCGGAGCAGCCACCGGCGCCCGCCGTACCCACGGGGCCGGGCTGGACCTGGCGCGATGTGGGCGCCACCGTGCTGCTGATCGGCGCCGCCACGGCGGTGCTGACGCTGCTGGCCCGTGGCCTGGTGGCCGCAGGTGGCCTTGAGGTCGAGCAGCGGCTGATCTCGCCGGCCGTCTACATCATGGGCCTGGGCATCTACCTGGCGGCCATCCTGGGCGTCTACCTGTTTGCGGCGCGGCGCGCCGGCTGGGCGGCCATGGGCCTGCGCCCTCCCGAGCGGCGGCACCTGCTGAGCGTCCCGCCGCTCTTCCTGCTCGGCCTCGTTGCGCTGGTGCTGGTCAACGCCGCCGTGGGCATGCTCATGGGCGGCTTCGAGAACCCGCAGGTTGATGCGCTCACCGGTGGGGCCGCGCTCGCGCCCGCCGAGCTGATCCTGTTGCTCATCCTGGTGGCCGGTGTCGTGCCCTTCGCCGAGGAACTGTTCTTCCGCGGCATGGTCTACCCGCTGATGCGTAGCCGCTTCGCCGCCGTGCCTGCCATCGCGCTCAACGCGGCGGCCTTCGCAGTGGTGCACGTCGTGCCGCAGCTGCTCCCGGGCCTCTTCGTCGTTGGCCTGTTCCTGGCCTACCTGCGCGAGCGCAGCGGCTCGATCTGGCCGAGCGTGCTCTACCACGCGCTGCAGAACGGTATCGCGCTGCTGCTGATCAACGCCGCCCTGTCGGCGGGGGCTGGCTAATACCACGTGGAATTGGCAAGCCCACATTGTCCCGCTCAGTTCCACAGCGCTCCAGCTCCACACAGGGCTTTGTTGAGCTGGAGCGCTGTGGAGGTATGGAGTTGGGCCAATGCGCTGCCAGCAAGCAGAATTGGTATAACGTGAAAATAGGCCGGGAGCGCGGGCCGCTGGCCCGCATCCGGCCCGCATGCCGGCGGGACGCCCGCGCACCCGGCGTGCGCAAAACGGCGTTTGCCAGCAGTATCCTGTCATATCGATAGACATGCTTGCACCCCGGCGTGAAGATCTCTTATCCCTGGCAGCACCCTGCTCGCGGTACGATCGGCACTATCCGGCCTCGACGCCGGTTTGCCGCGTATACCCTGCATGGAGGCAGTGATGCGCATCATTGTCCTGACGACCCAGGATAACTACACCGTCGGGCTGCGGACGGCCGCTGCGGCGATCCGCCGCGACCACGGAGTCGCGCTTGAGGTGGAGGTCTACACCGCCGCCGACCTGGCCGACCCGGCGCGCATGGCGGCGGTTGCGCACGATGTTGCCGGCGCCGATTTTGTGCTCGGCGCGATGCTCTTCGGCGAGGCCTATGTGCGCCCGCTGGAGCCTATCCTGGCCGATGCCCCCTGCCCGGTCGCCGTGATTATGAGCAACCCCGCGCTGACCCGGTTGACCCGGATCGGCAAGTTTTCGCTCGCCAGCCAGAGCGGCGAGGATGGCCACGGTGGCCTCATGCACGCCCTGCGGCCCAGGCACGGCCATGGCGAGGTGTCGCGCCAGTTGACCCTGGTCAAGAGCCTGACCAGGATCCTCAAGTTCCTGCCCGGGCGCTTCCGCGATCTGCATAGCTTCATCAGCCTGCACCAGTTCTGGGTCCATAACAGCCCCGAGAACCTGCAGCGCATGCTCTGCATGATTGGCGAGCGCTACGTGCCCGGGATGAAGGGCCGGCTGCCGGTCGAGGATCCGCATCTCTATCCCGATGTGGCCCTCTGGCACCCCGATGCGCCGGCGCCCTTCGCCGACCTGAGGAGCTACGAGAAGTGGCAGCGCAAGCGCCGGCTGAAGCTCGACCAGGGGGTGGTTGGCCTGCTCTCGCTGCGTGTGATCACCCTGGGCGACAATGTCGCCCACCTGGCGGCGCTGGTGCGCGGCCTCGAGGCGCGTGGGCTGGAGGCGCGCCTGGCCTACACCGCTACGCTGGACAACCGCCCCGCGCTCGATACGTTCTTCAAGGATGGCCACGGTCGTTCGACGGTCGATCTGCTGCTCACCACCTCCGGCTTCGCGCTTGCCGGCGGCATGGCCCAGAGCCGCCCCGAGGAGGCCCGCGAGGCCCTCGAGACGCTCGATGTGTCGTTCCACCAGGCCATCCCCCTGGTCTTTCAGCGGGTCGAGGAGTGGCTACGCGACGAGCGTGGTCTCAGCCCGATGCACATCGCGATGAACGTGGCCCTGGCCGAACTGGAGGGCGCCACCGAACCGCTGGTCTACGGCGGCCCCTCTGGCGATAGCGGTGTGGCGGTGCCCGTGCCCGAGCAGATCGAGCGCCTGGCCGAGCGCACCGCCCGGCGGGTGGCCCTGCGGCGCAAAGCCAATGCCGAGAAGCGCATCGCGCTGGTGCTCTTCAACTACCCGCCGAATATGGGCAGCATCGGCACCGCTGCCTACCTCGATGTCTTTGCCAGTGTCTACCGGCTGCTTGGCGCGTTGCAGACCGCCGGCTACCGGGTCGAACTGCCGGCCAGCGCCGAGGCACTGCGCCACATGGTGGTAGAGGGTAACGCCCTGGCCAGCGGCGCCGACGCCAACGTGGCCGCCTATCTGAGCCTCGAGGAGTACCGCCGGCTCTTCCCCGCCTACGCTGCGATCGAGCCCTTCTGGGGGCCGGCCCCCGGTCAGATCAACAGTGACGGGCGACGCCTGCAGATCCTCGGGCGGCAGCTCGGCAATGTCTTCGTCGGTGTACAGCCGACCTTCGGCTACGAGCGCGACCCGATGCGGATGCTGATGGCCCGCGACGCCGCGCCTCACCACGGCTTCGCCGCCTTCTACACCTGGATCGACCGCGTCTTCGCCGCCGATGCCGTGGTCCACATCGGCACCCACGGCGCGCTCGAGTTTATGCCCGGCAAGCAGGCCGGCCTGGGCCCCGGTTGCTGGCCTGGCCGGCTGCTCGGCGGCTTGCCCAACATCTACTACTACTGCGTCAACAACCCCAGCGAGGGCACGATCGCCAAGCGCCGCGGCGCCGCTACCCTGGTCAGCTACCTCGTGCCCCCGGTGCAGCACGCCGGGCTGTACAAGGGCCTGCGCCAGCTCAAAGACAGCATCGACCAGTACCGCCAGCGTCCCGATGCGGGCCTGCTTGAGACGATCGACGAACTGGCCCAACAGCTCGGCCTGGCCGGCGGGGAAACGCCGGCCAGCCAGGACGCCGAGTCCGCGCTGGCCATCGAGCGCCACCTCGCCCGGCTGGGCCACGAGTTGCTCCAGGTCGAGCAGCGGCTCATCCCGGTGGGCTTGCACGTCCTGGGACGGCCGCCAGAAGCCGACGAACTGACCGACATTCTCACCCTGGTGGCGGCCTTTCAGCGCCCGGCACCCGGCGCGCCGACCCTGCCCGAGCGTGTCGCTGCCGCCATGGGCTTCGACTATACCGCCCTGCGCCAGGCCGTCGCCCGCGATGCCGCTGCTCAGCAGCACTGGCGCGCGGTGGAGGATCGCTGCCGCGAGGCCATTGGCCGGCTCGTTGCCGGCGCGCCGCTGAGCGTCACGGGTGTCGCCACGGAGGAGCTTGCGCCGCTGGCCACCTTCCTCCGCGACCTGCTGGCCCGCCTGCGGGCCGACAACGAGCTGCGGGGTCTGCTCAACGCGCTCGCCGGCGGCTATACCCCGCCCTCCGGTGGCAACGACGTGGTGCGCGATCCCTCGGTGGTGCCCACCGGGCGCAACCTCCACGGCCTCGATCCGTACCGCATGCCCAGCGAGGCCGCCCAGCTTGCCGGGGCCGGCTGCGTGCGCGAGTTGCTCGCTCGCCTTGCGGCCGAGCAGGGCGCGCTCCCCGAAACGGTGGCCATGGTGCTCTGGGGCACCGACAACATCAAGACCGGCGGCGAGGGCGTGGCCCAGGCCCTGGCGCTGATCGGCGCGCGGGCCATCACCGATGAACTGGGCAAGGTCTCCGATGTGGCGCTGATCCCCCTGGCCGAACTGGGCCGCCCACGGGTCGACGTGGTCTGTACAGTCAGTGGCATCTTCCGCGACCTGATGGCCCACCAGGCCATGCTGATCGACCGGGCGGCGCGCCTCGCCGCCATGGCCGACGAGCCCGCCGCGGACAACTTTGTGCGCAAGCACGCCCTGGCCCAGGCCGCGGCCCTCGGCGTGAGCGTCGAGGAGGCGGCGGCGCGCGTCTTCTCCAATGCGCCCGGCAGCTATGGCGCCAACGTCAACCACCTGGTCGAGCAGAGCAACTGGCAGGACGACCAGGAGCTCGGCGAGGTCTTTATGACCCGCAAGGGCTTCGCCATGACCCCCTCGGGCGAATGGCGCGAGGCGCGGCCCCTGCTTGAGAGCGTGCTGGGCACCGTCGAGGCCACTTTCCAGAACGTCGACAGTATCGAGACCGGCATCTCCGACGTGGACCACTACTACGAGTATCTGGGCGGAGTGACCAAGAGCGTGGAGCGGCTGCGCGGCGCGCGGCCCACCGTGATGGTCGCCGAGGTCGAGGCCTTCAGCGGGGCGAGCAGCAGCCGGGTGCGTTCGCTGGAGCAGATGGTGCGCCTGGAGAGCCGGGCCAAGCTCCTCAACCCGAAGTGGTTCGAGGGCATGCTTGCCCATGGCTATGAGGGCGCCCACGAGATCGAGGTGCGGGTCAGCAACACCTATGGCTGGAGCGCCACCGCCGGCGCGGTCGATGGCTGGATCTACCAGGGCGTCGCCGAGACCTACCTGCTCGACGAGGCCATGCGCGAGCGGCTGGCCCGGCTCAACCCCCAGGCCACCGCTGGCATGGCCCGCCGGCTGCTCGAAGCCAGCGAACGAGGTTTCTGGCAGGCCGACGAAGAGACACTCGAGCAGCTACGCGGCATCTATGCCGATCTGGAGGACCGTCTGGAGGGGGTAACGGAATAGGGTGGCGTCGCGGTCAGGGCACGATACGCGCTGACCGTGCGTCCAGCGAGCCAACCGGCTGAGGAGGCGACCCCGCGCAGCGCGGAAGAGCGCGAGCCGCCTCCTCAGGGCGTTGCCTCCGGAGCGTGTGCGCGGAGGCGTACTGTCTCGAGGCCCTGACGCGCCGCCTGGGCGACCGGGGCTTCTTCGTCGGTGCTGAACTCGCGAAAGAGCGGCTCCAGGCGCATATCCCCAATGTCTGCCAGGATGGTCAGCACGAGAGGCAGGTTTTCTCGTTTGCGGACTGCGTCAAGCAGCAGGGGGAGCGACCGTCCATCGCCCTGGACGAGAAACATCCCGGCCAGTTCACGGACCGTCACATCCGTGGAGTTGAGCGCACGCACCAGTCCCCGACCTGCCGCTGGCAGGCGGGTTGTGCGCCACAAGGCATGATTCGCATAGAGCCGCACGAGTTGCCCCAGGTCCACCTTGCTCCCTTCAGCACAGCAAGGCCATTATAGCTTGCTGCCCAGATTGTACTGGATCCAGGTTTGTGGGGCAAGGACCGCCCCGTGGTCGAACCAGATCGGCAGGACGTTTTCCTGAATCGCCGGATCCTTAAACCGCTGTCCGCCGCCATCAACCAGGATGGCTAGATCCAGGTGCACACGAATTGAGACGGTCTTGACGATCCGTGAAAAGTCTGGCTTGTACTTGTAGTAGTGAACCGGGCAACTCAACAGGGCAAGCGTATCAAGATGGGCGCCGTTCTGCGAGGCAAGCATCGCGACGTTTCCACCGTGGCTATGGGCTACGACCGTTGCCGGTTGAGCAAACTGCTTCTGCTGAATCCAGGAATAGAGCCCGTGGCCCCCAAGACTGCGCGCTGCGTCGCTCCAGCCGCCGGACCATGAGAATCGATCCGGTGCATCATAAACATCTGAGCGAACGTTCTGCGCAATGTAGTCGTGGAGGTCACCACCGGGCTGCCACCACGCGGATGTCTGGCCAAACGTTCCATTGCATCTGACCGGGCCCGCATTGCCTCCACATCGCGGCGAAGATAAATGCCCAGGATCAGCAGGCAGGCCGCCTGGGCCTGGAGCGCGTCACTGCTCTCGTAGCGAAAAGCCTCTGGACAGCGTATGGGATCAGTCACCGCTGTGAAGTCCATGAAGGCCTCCTCGTCCTACAGGTGTAGGTGTCTTGATTGGCCAGCTGGAGCAACCCATGTCACCCCGAGCGCAGCGAGGGG
>JACAEO010000241.1 GCA_013388805.1 Chloroflexota bacterium | reverse complement strand
GTGCTTTTTTCTTTTTTTCGGCCCGGCGCGCGTTGCGCACCGGGCCGCCTCACAGTGCGAGGAAGCGGGTCGCCAGCTGGGGGAGTTGCCGGAGCGGGCCGGTGCGCACGCGGGTGTGGGGGAGTGAGGCGAGGAACTGCTGGCCGTACTTCTTGGTGAGCAGACGCCGGTCGAGACAGACGACGATCCCCCGGTCCGCTTTGCTGCGGATGAGCCGACCGAAGCCCTGCTTGAAGCGCAGAATGCTCTGTGGCACGGCGTACGCGGCAAAGGGGTCGGCGAACTGCTCGCTGCGCGCCGCGAAGACCGGGTCGGTCGGCACGCTGAAGGGCAGTTTGGCGATCACCAGCACCGAGAGCGCCTCGCCGACTACGTCGACGCCCTCCCAGAAGCTGCTGGTGCCGAGCAGCACCGTGCGCGGGAACTCCTTGAAGCGCTCCAGCACCGCCCGGCGACTGCCGTCCAGGCCCTGACCCAGCACGGCGATCTCGTGCTCCTCCAGCGCCTCCTGGATGCCCGCGTAAGTCTGCTTCAGCGCGTTGTTGGCGGTGAACAGGGCCAGCGTGCGCCCCCCGGTGGCGATGCACAGCTCGATCAGCGCCTGCTCCACCGCCTGCTGGTAGCCGCGCTGGTTCGGCTCGGGGATGTCGTTGGGGATGTAGACCAGGGCCTGCCGCTCGTAGTCGAACGGCGAGTCGAGCGCCAGGCCGTCCGCCTCGCTCAGCCCGACCCGGCTGCCGACGAAGGCGAAGCTGCCCTCGACCGTGAGCGTGGCTGAGGCCAGCACGCTGGTCTGCTTCTGGGCGAAGAGCTGGGCCTGCAGGATCTCTGCCACGCTTAACGGCGCCGCGGTGAGTGTCAGCGTGTCGCGCAGCCGGTCGTGGGTGAGCCAGGCGATGCTCGCCTCGTCGCCGAAGATGATGTGCCCGGTCTGGACCCGGACATCGGTGGCGAAGCGGCGCAGGTACTCGACCCGTAGCACCAGTTCGTCGTAGCCGGGCACGCCGTCGTGCTCCAGCTCGCGCACCAGGCTCTCGATCTTGCCCAGACCGTCACCGATGCTGGTCAGGGTGTCGGTCAGGTTGGCCCAGGCGGCCTGCAGTGCCTGCCAGGCGGGCTGCTTGCGCACCTGCACGGTGAGGCGCAGCCGCGGGTCGTACTGGCTTTCGCCGCCGCTCTGCGTCACAAAGGCGGTGAGGCGGTTGAAGCTGTCGTAGACGGCTGTGCGGGCGCGCGCCAGCGTTGGCCGCAGCTGCTCGGCGATCCGCTCGACCTTCTCCTGGGCGACCGGGTTGGCGGCGCTCTCGGCGAGGCGCGCGGGCAGATCGGCGAGCAGGCCGCTCACCAGTTGCGCGCCCCCCTCCTGGAACACATCGTCGAGGAACTTCAGCAGCGCCGCCTGGTCGACACTGAAGCTGAGCTGGTCGGTGGCGACATCTTCCAGATTATGGGCCTCATCGATGATCAGGTGGTCGTAGGGCGGGAGCACATTGGCCTGCGAGGCGAGGTCGGCGATCAGCAGGGCATGATTGACCACCACGATGTGCGCGGCCTCGGCCGCGCGGCGCGCCTTGAAGAAGAAGCACTCGCGGAAGTGGGTGCAGCGCGGGCCGGTGCAGGTCTCCGGGGTGACGTTGATCCGCCCCCAGGCGAGGTTCTCGCGGTCGAGCAGCAGCAGTTCGGCCCGGTCGCCGCTGCTGGTAGTGGGCAGCCAGAGCTGCACCTTGAGCAGCGTGCGCACCTCATCGGGCGCGAGGTGCTCGGAGCGCCGCAGGTCGTGGTAGCGCTTGAGACAGAGGTAGTTGCCCCGGCCCTTGAGCAGCGCCGCGCTGAAGGGCGGTTCGTCGTCCGCGGCGGGCGCAGGCTCGTCGGGGCGCTGTGGTGCGCGATCGGCGGCCATGATCCGCTGGAGCGCGGGGATGTCCTTGAAGTAGAGCTGATCCTGGAGGTTGAGCGTATTGGTCGAGACGAGCACGCGCTCGCCGCGGGCGGCGGCGAACAGCGCGGCGGGCACCAGGTAGGCCAGGCTCTTGCCGGTGCCGGTGCCGGCCTCGACGAGCAGCGGCTCGCTCTGGTTGAAGGCGCGAGCCACTGCGCGGGCCATGGCCACCTGGGGCTGGCGGGGCTCGTAGCCGGCGAACTGGCGCCCGAGCGGGCCGTCGGGGGCGAAGAACGCGCTGACGGCGTCGAGGTCGAGCGGCCGGGCGTCGCCAGTGGGCTTGAGCGGCGTGCCTGGCGGCTCAGCGGCAGCCGGTGTCGGCGTGGTGGGCACGCGCAGCGCCTCGATGAACGCATTCCTGGTGCGCAGGCGCAGCGCCTCGGCAAAGAGATCGCGCATCGGGAAGGCGATCTTCTGGGTGAGGCGCGCGATCTCGCTCAGATCATCCAGGCTGAGCGCGCCGATCCGCTCGAGCAGGTGGGCAAAGACCTGGGCGGTGACCACGGCGTCGTTGAGCGCCCGGTGGTCTTCGGGGTGGGGGATGCCGAGGAACTCGGCCAGCGCGCCGAGGCGGTAGATCGGCGCCTGGGGCAGCAGCAGCGTGGCCAGGTCGAAGGTATCGTAGACCGGCTGGGCGAAGTTCATGCCCTGGGCGCGCAGCATGCCGAGATCAAAGCTGACCGAGTGGCCGACGATCGGGTAGCTCTTGATGAAGCTGGCCAGCTCGGCGCCGATCGCGTTGAAGCGGGGCGCGCCCGCCAGGTGCGCGGGGGTGATGCCGGTGAGCCGGGTGATCTTGAGCGGCAGCGCCTGGCGCGGACACACCAGCTGGCTGTAGCGCTCGAGCAGTTCATCGCCGCGAAACTTCACCGCGGCAACCTCGATGATCTCGTCCACACCGGCCACCAGGCCGGTCGTCTCGACGTCGAGGGCCACGTAGATGCGATCGTTCATACGCATGCGGGCAGGCGAAGGGGCGGATGCCAGTCCGGCTTTGCAGCAGCCCGTTGTGGGGGAGCTGTTCAGACAAGGGTTACGCACCACCCCGGGTGCACGGGCACGCTGCCCAGGCTCCCAGGCGGAGGGTGAACACGTACGCAGCGCTGCGATCGCGTCCTCACATCGCGGATCAGCGCCTGTCCGCCACACCGGACCAGGCGTGGCGTGTCTCCCGGCGGTACGCTGGCCACAATGCTGGTCATTATACTCGATATGCCAGCGGCATTGCACAGATCGGCAAGCGCACGTATAATAGGCGCATCCTCCTGGTTCGCAACAATTCAGCGCCGCCCTGGTGATGGTCGGCGGGAGCAGCGTAATGGCAGGTCGCAACGGCGCCACTTTGCCCGAACCGCAGATGGTGATCGACGGCGTGAGCCTGAGCTTCGGCGGGGTGCGCGCCCTCTCCGAGATCAGCTTCAATGTCTACCCCGGTACGATCCAGGCGATCATTGGCCCGAACGGCGCCGGTAAGACCAGCCTGCTGAACTGCATCAGCGGGCTCTACCGGCCGCAGGAGGGCCAGATCCGCTTTGAGGGGCGCAACATCATCGGCCTGGCCCCCCACCAGATCGCCCGCCTCGGGATCGCTCGCTCCTTCCAGAATATCGAACTGTTCCGCCACATGACGGTGGTGGATAACCTGATGCTTGGGCGCCATGTGCACATGCACAGCGGCGTGCTGAGCGGCGGGCTCTACTGGGGCCGCGCGCAGCGCGAGGAGATCGCGCACCGTGAGCTGGTGGAGCAGGTGATCGACCTGCTGGAGATCCAGGCCATCCGTAAGAAGACGGTCGGCGCCCTGTCCTACGGCCTGCAGAAGCGGGTCGAGCTTGGGCGTGCCCTGGCGATGTCCCCGCGCCTCCTGCTGCTCGATGAGCCGATGGCCGGCATGAACAGCGAGGAGAAGGAAGATATGGCCCGCTTCATCCTCGATATCAGCGAGGAGCAGCGCACCACCATCGTGCTGATCGAACACGACATGGGCGTGGTGATGGATATCAGCGACAACGTGGCGGTGCTCGAGTTCGGCCTCTTGATCGCCTACGGTACCCCCGATGAGGTGAAGGCCAACCCGCGGGTGATCGATGCCTACCTCGGGCGCGAACACGCAGCATAGGAGCGGCACCTGATGAGCGATGCGACTCTCCCCCGTCTGCTGATGCAGAATGTCGAGCGTCTGGGCGACCGGGTGGCCCTGCGCGAGAAGGATTTCGGCATCTGGCAAACCGTCACCTGGCGCCAGTTCGGCGAGCATGTGCGCGCCTTCGCGCTGGGCCTGCGCGCCCTGGGTCTGCAACGCGACGATAAGGTTGCGATCATTGGCGACAATCGCCCGGAGTGGCTCTACGCCGAACTGGCCGCTCAGGCCATCGGCGGCGCCTCGGTCGGCGTCTACCAGGACTCGGTGGCCGAGGAGGTCAAGTATGTGCTCGAGGCGGCCGAGGCGCGGGTGATCGTCGTCGAGGACCAGGAGCAGGTCGATAAGATCATCGAGATCTGGCCCGAGCTGCACAATGTGCTCAAGGTGATCTACTACGAGCCCAAGGGGATGCGCGGCTACCGTGAGCCCTATCTGGCCCACTTCCCTGATATCGAGGAGCTCGGCCGGGCCTACGATCGCGAGCACCCCGGCCTGTTTGAGGCCGAACTGGCCCGGGGCCAGCCCGACGATGTGGCCATCCTCTCCACCACCTCCGGCACGACCGGCACCCCCAAGCTGGCCATGCTCAGCCATCGCAACCTGATCAGCCAGGGCGCTGGCCTGCTCGCCGTTGATCCGCTGGGGCCGGAGGACGAGTTCGTGAGCTTCCTGCCGCTGGCCTGGGTCGGCGAGCAGATGATCACCGTGGCCGCCGGCCTGCAGTGCGGGTTCACGATCAACTTCCCCGAGTCGGCTAGCACCGTCCAGGAGAATATCCGCGAGATCGGCCCGCGGGTGATGTTCTCGCCGCCGCGCATCTGGGAGAATATGCTCTCGCAGGTCCAGGTGAAGATCCAGGACAGTACGCGCCTCAAGCGAGCCGTCTACGAGTGGGCGATCACCCAGGGCTATGCCATGGCCGATGCGCGCTTCAGCGGCACGCCGCCCGGCCCTGGCTTGCGGCTGCGCTATGGCCTGGCACGCCTGCTCGTCTTCGAGCAACTGAAAGACCACCTGGGGCTGCGCTTCCTCAAGCGCGCCTACACCGGCGGGGCGGCCCTCGGCCCCGATGTCTTCCGCTTCTACCACGCGCTTGGTGTCAACCTCAAACAGGTCTACGGGCAGACCGAGAGCTCCGGACTCAGTGTGATCCACCGCGATGGCCAGATCAAGTTCCAGACGGTGGGCACGCCGCTGCCGGCCACCGAGATCCGCGTCGCTGAGAATGGCGAGATCCTGGTCAAGAGCCCCTCGGTCTTCTCCGGCTATTACAAGAACCCGCAGGCGACCGCCGAGGTCCTGCACGATGGCTGGCTCCATAGCGGCGACGCCGGCTATTTCGACGAGGACGGCCAGTTGATCGTCATCGACCGGGCCAAGGACGTGATGACGCTCCACGACGGGACCAGGTTCTCGCCCCAGTTCATCGAGAACAAGCTGAAGTTCAGCCCTTTCATCAAGGAGGCGGTGGTCTTCGGCGGCGACTGGCCCTTCGTCACGGCGATGATCAACATCGACTTTGCCAACGTCGGCAAGTGGGCCGAGAGCCGCCAGATCTCCTACACCACCTATACCGACCTGGCGCAGAAGCCGCAGGTCTATGCCCTGATCCGCAAAGATGTCGAGCGCACCAATGCCGACCTGCCCCAGGCGGCGCGGATCAAGCGCTTTTTGCTGCTGCACAAAGAGCTCGACGCCGACGATGGTGAGCTGACCCGCACGCGCAAGGTGCGGCGACGCCTGGTGGCCCAGCGCTACGACGAGATCGTTGACGCGCTCTATGGCGACCAGGGCGAGCTGGAGCTGGAGACGACGATCACCTACCAGGATGGCCGCATGGCGCTGATCAAGACCCGGCTGCGGGTCGAGGAGATGGACCAGGCGCCGCCAACCGCCGAGCACCAGCCGGCGCGCCTGGTGGCGCGCTAAGCGTCCAGTCGTTCACCCGGTCCTGCAGCGGCGGCGGTTGGCGCCCTGGACGGAGAGAGACATGGAGAAACTCATCCAGCTAACGCTGAGCGGTGTTGCCAATGGGGCGATCTTCGGCCTGGTGGCCCTGGGCTTCGTGCTGATCTACAAGAGCAGTGACGTGATCAACTTCGCCCAGGGCGAGTTTCTGCTGATCGGCGCCTACCTGACCTACATGACCGTGCAGCAGATCGGGCTGTGGTGGCCGCTGGGCGTGGTGGTGGCGGTGCTGCTTGCGGCGGCGGTAGGCGTGCTGATCGAGCAGCTGATCTTGCGGCCGCTGATCGGCGAGCCGGCGATCTCGGTGATCATGGTCACGATCGGGCTCTCCTCGCTGCTGCGGGCGATCGTCGGGGCGATCTGGGGCGTGACGCCGCGGGCGGCGCCGCAGTTCCTGCCCCGCGAAACGGTGACCATCCTCGGCGCCAGCGTGGGCGTGGACAAACTCTGGGCGATCGCGCTGGCGCTCATCCTCTTCGCCCTGCTGACGCTGTTCTTCCGCCGCAGCAGCGAGGGCATCGCCATGCGCGCCGTGGCCGACGACCAGCAGGCGGCGCTGAGCATGGGCATCAGCGTCAAGCGCGTCTGGGCGGTTGCCTGGGCGATCGCGGCCGTCACCGCCG
Source organism: Chloroflexota bacterium (assembly GCA_013388805.1). Lineage (GTDB taxonomy): Bacteria > Chloroflexota > Chloroflexia > Chloroflexales > Chloroflexaceae > JACAEO01. The sequence goes on along the minus strand of JACAEO010000241.1, from coordinate 12,973 downwards.
CGGTGGGCGGCATTCTGCTGATGAGCATCTTCGGCGGCGTGTCCGGCCAGATCGCCCGCGTTGGCCTGCTGGTCTTCCCGGTGGTCATCCTCGGCGGCCTCGACAGCATCCCCGGCGCGATCCTGGGCGGGCTGATCATCGGGCTGCTGCAGTCCTATGCAGGTGGCTACCTGCCGCCGGAGCTCGGCATGGGCGAGGTTATGCCGTTTATCATCCTGCTGCTCATTTTGCTCATCCGCCCGTACGGGTTGTTCGGCCAGACGATCATCGAGCGGGTGTGAGCGATGAAGGGTGAGGTGTAAGGGGAGACCATGCAGAGCGGAACGTTCCACACGAACTATGCGAGCGACATGGCCCTGCGGCCTTACTGGCCGCAGCGGATCCGGATCGTCCTGGTGATCGTCCTGGTGCTGGCCTTCCCCTGGTTCGCCGATCGCTACTGGCTGAACCTGGCCAATACGATCGGCATCGCCGCGATTGCCGCGATCGGGCTCAACATCCTGGTGGGCTATACCGGGCAGATCAGTATCGGCCACGGCGGCTTCCTGGCCGTGGGCGCCTTTAGCGCCGGGCTGCTTGCCGCGCGCCTCAACATGCCGATGTGGATCACCGTGCCGGTGGCCAGCCTCTTCACGGCCGGTGTGGGCGCGATCTTCGGCCTGCCCTCGGCACGGCTGAAGGGGCTCTATCTGGCGATCGCCACCCTGGCCGCCCAGGAGATCATCATCTGGGTGCTGAACCACGGCAAACTGCTGGGCATCGGCGAGTCGCTGGCCCTGTCGCGCGAGACGACCAATATCTTCGGCATCCCCATGATCGGCAATACCGATTTCAGCTTCTACTGGGTGATCATGGGCAGCCTGGTGCTGACGGTGATCTTCGTGAGCAACCTGTTCCGCACCCGGGCCGGACGGGCCTTCGTCGCCATCCGCGACCAGGACATTGCCGCCCAGGTGATCGGGGTCGACCTGTTTACGTACAAACTGCTCGCCTTCGCCACCTCCTCGTTCTTCGCCGGCCTGGCGGGCGCGCTCACCGCCCACTACCGCGGCATCATCTCGTGGGAGCGCTTCACGATTGACACCAGCATCCTCTATCTGGCCATGATCATCATCGGCGGGCTGGGCAGTGTTTCGGGCGCGATCTACGGGGCGATCTTCATGACCCTGCTGCCCGCGATACTCTCGAACCTTGCCCGCGCACTGAGCGGCACCGTCCCCCAGATCAACAGCTATCTGCCCTTCATGCAGCAGGGCGCCTTCGGCCTCGCGATTATCCTCTTCCTGATCTTTGAGCCTGAAGGGATCGTCAAGATGTGGCGCAACGTCAAGGATTACTTCCGGCTGTGGCCGTTCAGTTATTAGCAAGGAGGCAACGATGCTCAAGGGACAACGGCGAATCGCGATCATCGGCCTGCTCATGGCGCTGGCGTTGCTGCTGGCGGCCTGTGGCGGGCAGGCGCCTGCCACAGGCGGCGGCGCACCGGCGACCGGGGCGACTGCCCCCGCTGGCGAGCCGGCAGGCGGCGGCGCGGCGGCAAGCGGCGAGCCGATCAAGATCGGCGCGATCTTCGATCTCACTGGTGCAACGGGGGACGTCGGGACCCCCTACTCACAGGGACAGATTGCCTACATCGAGTGGCGGAATGCGAATGGTGGCGTGAACGGGCGCCCGCTTCAGCTGTTCAGCCAGGACTACGCCTACGAGGTGCCCAAGGCCGAGGAGCTCTACACTCAGTTTGTCACGCAGGACGGGGTGGTGGCCTTCTCGGGCTGGGGCACCGGCGATACCGAGGCGCTGAAGGGCAAGATCGCCGAGGACAAGATCCCCTTTATCTCGGCCTCCTACTCGGCTGCGCTCGCCAACCCGGCCGAGACGCCCTACAACTTCATCGTGGCGCCGACCTACTCCGACCAGCTGATCATCGGTATGAAGTGGGCGCTGGAGGACTGGAAGGCGAAGGGCAACAGCGACGCGCCGAAGTTCGCCTACCTGGTCAACGATAGCCCCTTCGGCCGCTCGCCGCTGGCCGATGGCACGGCCTTCGCCCAGGCCAATGGCGTGGAGACGCTGCTCGAGGTGCCCTCGCCCCGCGGTGCGACCGACCTGACCCCTCAACTCACCCAGATCAAGGATTTCGGCGCCAACTATGTCTTCCTGCAGAACGTCTCGAGCCCGGCGGCCCTGGCGCTGAAGAACGCGAAGAGCCTGGGCCTCGACATTCAGTTCGTCTGCCTGAACTGGTGCGCCAACGAACTGCTGATCAAACTGGCCGGCGCCGACGCCGAGGGCGTGGTCGGCACCATCCCCTTCAGCCCGGCCGGCGATGGGGCTAAGGTCGCGCTGGACTACGCTAAGGAGAAGGGCATCGACTACGGCGGCGCGGACAGCACCTTCGTCCAGGGCTGGACGGCCATGTCCATCCTGGTGGCCGGAATCGAAAAGACCCTCGCCGACGGCAAGGAGCTCACCGGCGAGAATATCAAGGCGACCCTGGAGACCATGGGCGCGATCGACACTGGTGGCGTGACCCAGCCGATCGTCTTCAGCAGCACCGACCACGCCGGCTCGAAGGCCCTGCGCATCTTCCGGGTTGAGAACGGCGCCTGGGTGCCGATCACCGAGTTCATTACCGCGGAATAGCCCCTCATTCCTCGGCTCCCTCTCCTGCACGCGGGAGAGGGAGCCCGCATCAGGGGTGGGGGTGAGGGCCATCAGCGTTTATGCTCGCACTCAACAACATCGAGGTCATCTACAACGATGTAATCCTCGTGCTCAAGGGCCTCTCGCTCGAGGTGCCGGAGGGCCGCATCGTCGCGCTGCTCGGCTCCAATGGCGCCGGCAAGAGCACCACGCTCAAGGCGATCTCGGGGCTGCTCAAGCCCGAGAATGGCGAAGTCACCGATGGCGAGGTGCGCTTCCTCGACCAGCCGATCCACAAGAAGGACGCGGCCGAGATCGTGCGCATGGGCATCTTCCAGGTGATGGAGGGCCGCCGCGTCTTCGAGCACCTGACGGTGGAGGAGAACCTGCGGGCCGGCGCCTACATCCGCGGGACACGCTCGCTGGCGCAGGACCTGGAGCTGGTCTACAGCTACTTCCCACGGCTCAAGGAGCGCCGCGCCCAGACGGCGGGCTTCCTCAGCGGTGGCGAGCAGCAGATGCTGGCGATCGGCCGCGCGCTGATGGCGCACCCGAAGCTGATCATGCTCGATGAACCCTCGCTCGGCCTGGCGCCGCTGCTGGTCGAGGAGATCTTCCGCATCATCAAACGCATCAACCAGGAGCAGCGCACGACGATCCTGCTGGTCGAGCAGAACGCCCGCCTGGCGCTCGATGCCGCCGACCACGCCTACATTATGGAAAATGGGCGCATCGTACTCGATGGCGCACCGGCTGCCCTGAAAGACAACGCCGATGTGCGCGAGTTCTACCTGGGTCTGAACGAGGTCGGTGGCCGCAAGAGCTACCGCGACGTCAAGCATTACAAACGCCGCAAGCGCTGGCTGTCGTAAGGCATCATTGACCATGGATCTCCAGGCTTTCTACGCCACGTTCGATAGCAGGGTGCGCGCGATCGTCGCCTATGGCTATGACCACTCCCCGGCGTTCCGCCAGCGCATGGACGCCGCCGGGCTGACCCCGGGCGACATCAGTGGCGCCGCCGAGCTCTCACGCCTGCCGGTGCTGCGCAAGGAGGATCTGGCGGCCATCCAGCGCCAGGGGCCAGGCCTCGGCGGTATGCTCACCGTGCCGCTCTCGGCGCTGCGCCGCGTCTTCCAGTCGCCCGGCCCGATCTATGACCCCGAGCCCGACGAGCCGGACTCCTGGCGCTGGGCGCCGGCCTTCAGTGCTGCCGGCTTCGGCCCTGGCGACCTGGTGCTGAACTGCTTCGGCTATCACCTGACCCCCGCCGGCGTGATGTTCGAGGAGGGCGCCCGTGCCGTCGGCGCGACGGTCATCCCCGCCGGGATTGGCGGGCAGCCCCAGCAGATCGAGGCCATGGTCAATCTGGGGGTCACGGCCTATGCCGGCCTGCCCAGCTACCTCAAGGCGCTGCTCGAGAAGGCGGTGGAGCAGGGCCACGATCCGCGGGCCTGGCCGCTTAACAAGGCTTTTGTAGCCGCCGAGCCCCTGCCGCCCTCGCTGCGCGCGCTCTTCGAGGAGCAGTACGGCATCCGCGTCTACGATGGGTATGGCACTGCCGAAACGGGCAACCTGGGCTACAACGGCCCCGAACGGCAGGGCTGGCACCTGCCATCCGATGCCCTGGTACAGGTCTGCAACCTCAATACGGGCCAGCCGCTGCCCCCCGGCCAGACCGGTGAGGTGGTGGTCACCCTCTTTCGCCGCGACTACATCCTGGTGCGTTTCGCGGTGGGCGACCTCTCGGCGGTGATGGAGCCGGGGCCACCTACCAGCATTGCAACCCCGCGCCTGGTGGGCTGGCTGGGCCGCAGTGGCGATAGCGTCAAGGTGCGCGGCATCTTCGTCCACCCGCGTCACATCAACGAGGCGCTCGCCGGCCTGGCCGGGCTCAGCGCCTACCAGACGCTGGTCACCCGCGAGAATCACCGCGACGAACTGGTCTGCCGGGTCGTGGCCGCGCCCGACAGCAACCCCGAGGCCGTGGCCGCCAGGGTGAGCAGCGCGCTGCAGGACGCGCTGAAGCTCCACTGCCGCGTCGAACTGGCGCCCTCGCTGCCCGCCGACGCCGCCCTCTTCGTCGATCAGCGCACCTGGGAGTGAGCAGGCCGGCGCTATTCGCTGAACAGTGCGACGAGCAGCAGCGGCGTCTCGTCGGCGCCGGCGGGCAGGTAGCTGAGCAGCAGCACCTGCTCGCGCTCGGCTGTGCCACGCAGCCAGCCAGTGCTGCTGAAGCGCTCGCTCACGCTGCGCAGTTCCTCGGCGGCCTGCCAGCCGCCATCCTCCAGGGCGTCGGCGTAGAAACGCTCCACCGCCTGCCAACTGCTGTCCGCCGGCAGGCGGTAGCGCCGGATCGTGCCGTTCAGATCGGCGCTGACTGCGCCGAGCAACGACTCGGCCATGCTGTCGGCAGCGGCGCTCGCACCGGGCTGGAGCTCGACTGCCTCCGGGAAGACCGGAATGGCCGTCAGTGCCACGGGCTGCGCACCGCAAGCCGTGAGCACCAGCAGCAGCACGGCAGCCGACGCCAGGATGGCAAGGGTACGGATCGGGTGCATACGTTCTTCCTCACCAGGAGCTACGCCGCGCGGCGCGACTCCTCGATGTAGCTGAGCGACTGGTGGCGGAAATAGGTGTTGTAGAGCTCGGCGTAATGGCCGCCCTGGGCGAGCAGCCGCTCGTGGCTGCCCTGCTCGATGATCGCGCCCTTGCGCAGCACGATGATCCGGTCGGCGCTGCGCACTGTGGAGAGCCGGTGGGCAATGACGATCGAGGTGCGCCCGGCCAGCACGGCATCGAGCCCCTCCTGGATCAGCGTCTCGGTCAGCGGGTCGATGCTGGCCGTGGCCTCATCGAGGATGCAGATCGCCGGGTCCTGGAGCAGGACGCGGGCCAGGGCGACCAGCTGGCGCTGGCCCATCGAGAGGTTGCCGCCACGCTCGCCCACCTGCGTATCGAGTCCATTGGGCAGGCTGGCGATCCAGTCGCCCGCGCCGACGTGGCGGGCCGCCGCCAGCACTTCCTCATCGCTGGCCTCGGGCCGCCCGTAGCGGATATTCTCGCGCACACTGCCGTCGAAGAGGAAGGGCGATTGCGTGACGATGCCGAGCCGCGCGCGGTAGGCAGCCAGGTCGAGCGCGCGGATATCTACCCCGTCGATGCTGATCTGGCCGCCCTGGAACTCGTAGAAGCGGGCCACCAGCTTCGCGATGCTACTCTTGCCCGAGCCGGTATGGCCGACCAGCGCCACCGTCTCGCCGGGACTGATCTGCAGATCGAAGCCACGGAGCACCGGCTCACCCTCGCGGTAGGCGAAGTCGACCTGCGCAAAGCTGATGGCGCCGGCGATCGCCGGCAGGGTGCGGCTGTCGCTCTGCACAACCCGGGGCTCGGCATCGATCAGCGCAAAGACCCGCTCGCCGGCGGCCAGGCCGAGCTGGAACTGGCTCCAGAACGAGGCGATACTGGTGAGCGGGAACCAGAAGCTCTGCAACCCCTGGATGAAGAGGAACCACATCCCCGCCGTCAGTACGCCGCTGCGCACCTCCAGGCCGCCGAGGTACACCAGGGCCGCGGTGCCGATGCCGGCCATCAGGTTGAGCACCGGGAAGATGCTGCTGAAGACGTAGCGCGTGTGCTGGTTGACCCGCTGCGAGCGCCGGTTCACGTCCAGAAACTCGGCGTAGATCGTCGGCTCCTGGCGGAAGGTCTTGGCCACGCCGATGCCGCTGACCGTCTCGCTGATGTGGGCGCTGACCTCGGCGTTCATCCGGCGCGAGGCGGTGATCGTGTGGCGAGCGATGGCGCGAAAGGCCAGCGCCGTGCCGACGATGAACGGCGCGAGCACGAGCAGGATCGCGGTCAGCTTGAGGCTGATCGTTGCCAGGTAGCCGACGATGAAGACCACCAGCAGCACGCGGCTCATCAACTCCATGGTCAGGGTCATTACCTGGGCGAAGGCGGCGGTGTCGGAGTTGACACGGCTGACGATCTTGCCGGTGGCAAACTGGTCGTAAAACGAGAGGTCGCGGCGCAGCACCGACTCGACCGCATCTTCGCGCATGGCCAGCACCACATCGCCCACAGCCTGCGACGAGAGGGTCTGGCGCACCAGGTTGAGCAGCCAGGAACTGGCGCCCAGCAGGGCCAGCCCGCCAGCCAGGCCGGCGATCAGTCGTGGGTCGGGGCTGGCGCTGATCCAGTCGAGGCTGCGGGCGATGAAGATCGGGATGCCGGCATCGAGCGCCGCCGTGCCGCTGATCATCAGCGCAGCGACGATCATCTTGCGCGCCTGGGGCCGGAAGTAGCCCAGAATGCGGCGCACCAGTGCGCGGTCGCTGTAGGTGCGGTCGTACTCTTCGGCATCGAGACCGTCAAAGATGAAGCCCATCGCAGTGCCAATCCTTCATGCGGCGCGCAGCGCCGCGCTCTCCGCACTCTCCAGCGGCGGCAGGTCCACCTCGTAGCGGGCAAAGATCCGCCGGTAGTGAGGCGAGCGCCGTAGCAGTTCGTCGTGGGTGCCGGCGGCCGCCAGGCGCCCGCCGTCGAGCACCAGGATCTGGTCGGCCCAGCGGATCTGTGAGAGCCGGTGAGTGATCAGCAAGACGGTGCGACCCTCCTCGGCCTTGCGAATGGCCTGCTGGATCTTATCCTCGGTGGCGCTGTCGATCGCGCTGGTCGAGTCGTCCAGGATCAGGATGCGCGGGTTGCTCAGGAAGGCGCGCGCCAGGGCGATGCGCTGGCGCTGGCCGCCCGAGAGGGTGACGCCGCGCTCGCCAACGATGGTGTCGTAGCCCTCAGGGAAGCCCGTGATGAACTCGTGAGCCTGCGCAGCGCGGGCTGCCTCCTCGATCTGGGCACGGCTGGCCCCCGGCGCGCCGAAGGCGATATTCTCGGCGATACTGCGCGTGAACAGGAAGATGTCCTGCTCGATCTTGCCGATCTGCGCCCGCAGCGCGTCGAGGCTCCAGTCGCGCACATCCACGCCGTCGATCAGCACCCGGCCGGCACTGGCGTCGTAGGTGCGGTTGACCAGTTGGGTCAGCGCGCTCTTGCCGCTCCCGGTCTGCCCGACGATCGCGACCGTCTTGCCGGCGGGGATGTGGAACGAGACGTCGCTGAGCACGGTGGTGCGCTGGGCCAGGCTACCGTCACCGTGGTCTTCGCCGGTGTAGTGGAACGACACGCCCTCAAAGGTGATGGCGCCGCGCAGGTCGGCACGGTGCCCGTCCCGGTTCTCGTCGAGCTCGGTTTCGGCCCTGATGATGCGTAGCATGCGCCGCGAACTGGCCAGGCCGGCCTGGATCACCGAGAACGCGAAGATCGAGATGAAGGTCGGGAAGCGTAGCACATTGACCAGGCCCATCACGCTGACCACCTGGCCCACACTGATCGCGCCCTGCCCGTAGAGCCACATGGCGTGCAGGAAGGTGCCGCCCACCGCCAGGCCATAGATCAGCAGCGGCAGGTAGCGCGCCTCGATATAGCCCTGGCGCACGTAGAAGTCGCGGAACAGGCGCGCATTGCGGCGGTACTTCTCGCGCTCAAACGGCTCGCGCGCTGTGGCCTTGACCACCTCGATGCCCGAGAGCGTCTCTTCAAGGCCGGCGTTCATGATGCCGTACTGCTCGCGCTGGGCGTCGATCACCGGCTGGAGCCGGCGCAGGTAGCGCCGCGCGGTCAGGATGTAGAGCACCACAAAGGCGAGCGGGACGAGCAGCAACTCGGCCCGGGTCAGCCCGATGAAGGTGAGCGGCATAGCGATCCCAAGCACCGTCTCGGAGGCAAGCAGCCCGCCGGGCACGATCAGATCGGCGAGCGCCCGGCTGTCATCGGTGGCGCGGGCCATGATATCGCCGGCCCGTTGCCGGTCGTGGAACTCCTTGCTCTTGCCGAGCAGGCTCTCGTACAACTCCTGGCGCGCGTCAGCCTCAAAGCGCGCCGCCAGGCTCTCGGCGGCCAGCAGGCCAAACAGGGCGCAGACGGCGTCGCCGACGAGCACCGCGAGCACGAGCAGCGCGGCGAGCAGCAGGCCATTCGGGGCGCTCGGCGCCAGGATCTCGTCGGCGGCGCGCCCGATCAGGACCTGCGCGCCCGAGTAGGCCGACCAGGCGCCCAGAAAGCAGAGGTAGAAGCCCAGGGCGAAGTACCAGTAGCGCCGGATATGGGAGAAGATCCAGCGCCCGGTGCTGCGCGTATCGTAGGGGTGGGCGTCGGCGATGGCGAATTCGCTGCGCAGGGCCACGATGACGCTCCTTCGGGCTATGCCCCACCGCGCGGGGCGACACACACCGACCACAGCGCCGCTCGTGCGCCGCGGCCGGCCCATACCCTTCAGGGTAACACAGGCCACGCACGGCGGCCATCCGTCGTGAGGTGGAGCTTGCAACGGCCTGGTTTTTGTACCCTGAGCAGTCGGTCTACGACGTATGCTGCTATGCTACCCGACCTGTCATTCCGCGTAAATGGTTGCCACCGCCGGGCCATCAGCTACGCAAAATGACAGGGACGCTGGCATACGACTGACAACGGTCGTACGATCGGCTATCGGCTATGCCTACCGTTGTTGTTGGCCTGCCTGGTATGCTGAGGCTGACTGTCACCCCTCGCTTCGCTCGGGGTCTTCGAGCCACGAGATACATACAACGGTAGGAGTAGCGCGCAGCGCGTATCGAAGGCTCCGGATGCGTTCACTTTCCGATTTGCACCAGCCCTGGAGCCTGCCGGGCGCCAGCGCCGCCTGTGCTATCATAGGTCGCACATCTGCCTGCCAGTGCGGCAACTGGCTTGTCGTGAGCATTGATGACGGTTCAGGGGCGAACAGTGGTGGTGATCGGCGCCGGGGTCGCGGGGCTGGCCGCGGCGCGGCGGCTTGCAGCTGCGGGCGCCACCGTCACGCTGCTGGAGCGCTGCCCGGTGGTGGGGGGCCGGGTGCGGACGGAGCTGGTCGAGGGCTGCCGGGTCGAACTGGGCGCCGAGTTCCTGGCCAGTTTCTATAGCCGCACGCTGGCCCTGGTGCGCGAACTGGGTCTGGCCGACGAGCTACGGCGCATCCCGCGCAGCGCGGCCACCCTGCGCAACGGGCGGCTCTACGCGCTCTGGCCGAACGCCACGGTGGCGCTCACGCCGCTGGTCAGCCCACGCCACAAGTTCGCCCTCTCCTACCTGCTCGGATCGCTGGCCCGCTACGCGCCCCTGCTCGACATCCACGCGTTCCACAAGGCCTCCCCGATCGACGATGCCTCGGTGACGGCCTACGCTCGCGCCCATCTCTCCGACGATCTGCTTGAGTACGTGATCCAGCCGCCGCTCTCCGGCATCTTCTACTGGGTGCCCGAGCGCACCTCGCGCGCATTGCTGCTCCTGGTCTTACGCGCTGGCCTCAGTCAGCCGGCTGGCATGCGGCTCTTCACCCTGAGCCGGGGTCTCGGACAACTGGCGGCCGCCCTGGCCAGTGGCCAGGATGTGCGCCTCGGCGCTGAGGTGGAGGCGGTTGTGCCAGCTGCTGGCGGTGGCTACAGTGTGCATGCACGAAGCGGCGGCGGTGCCATGGCACTCGCCGCCGATGCCGTCGTTGTTGCCACCACGGCCAGCGCCGTGCCACAACTGCTGCCCTGGCTCGACGCCGACCGGCGCGCGTTCTTCAATGCGGTGCGCTACTCGACCACGACGACCCTTGCGGTTGGGACGCGTGGCCGGCTGCCCCGGGTGACCTACGGGCTGCTCTTCCCGCGCCGCGAAACACCCTTTCTCGCCTCGGCCACCGTGCAGACGGTCAAGGATCCGAGCTCTGCCCCCCGTGGTCGCGACGTGATCTGCCTGCACCTCAGCGGCCCGGCCACAGCGGCGCTCCGCGACTACGACAACGATACGCTGGCCCGGCTGATGCTCGCCGACCTGCGCCGCCTGGCGCCGCGCTTCGACCCGCTGCCCCAGCAACTGTTCCAGCACCTCTACCGCTGCGGCGAGGCACTGCCCGAGTTCGAGGTGGGCCACTTCCGCCGGCTGCAACGCTTCGCCCGAGGCGAGATCGAATTGCCACACCTGGCCTTTGCCGGCGACTACCTCGGCGGGCCCTTCATCGAGGGAGCGATCGTCAGCGGCGAAGCCGCCGCGGAGCGGGTTATCGCCCGGCTCGCGAGCAAAGCAGCCTAGTGCGATTGCAGATTGCAGATGTGCGATGGTAGATTGGGCGCGGCGCAGCTGGACACGGTCGAGGTCGCGCTGATGCCCGAACAGGTCGCCTGGAACTGCACTAGCCAGCCGAGCCCTTCACCGCGTCTTTGAGCGTGCTGCTTGCGCTGAAGCCCGGCGTCTTGGTCGCCGGGATCTGGATCTTGTCACGTGTCTGCGGGTTGACTCCCTCGCGCGCCTGGCGCGAGCGGACCTCGAATGTCCCGAAGCCGGTCAGGGTCACCTTCTCGCCCTTGGCGAGGGCTTCCGTGATCACCTCGAGGGCCGAGTCGACGACGAGCTTCGTCTCTTTCTGCGAAACGCCCGCCTTCTCTGCTACGGCCTTGATGAAGTCGGTCTTCTGCATCGGTGCAGTCCTCCTCTAAGGGGGTAGAGCAGCGGCTATATGCCTTTGTGAAGCAGTATACCGCGCTTGTCAATACCCATGGCGCATTCTAAAGCCATATAAGCCGCTTCAGACTTTCCAACTCGGTTTTAGCGCATCAGGAAGCCATGAAAAAGTAGTACATCAGTGTTATTTTGGCCCGCTGCGCGCGTGGGTGTGGCCGGTGCGTGGCTCACCAGCCCCCGGCGCTGCGGTCGTCGCGGATCCGGGCCAGCCGGGCCGCCAGGCCGGTGTAGCCCGCCGGGGTCAGGGCGCGCAACGCATCCTTAACCGTGTCAGGGATGTCGAGCGCCTCCACGAAGGCATGGAGCGCCTCAAGGCTCAACTCACGCCCGCGGGTCAGCGCCTTGAGCGCCTCGTAGGGTTCGGGGTAGCCCTCGCGGCGCAGAATAGTCTGGATGGCCTCAGCCAGCACCTCGGGGTGGGCGACCAGATCGTGGCGCAGGACGTCCGGGCGCACCAGGACCTTGCCGAGGCCGCGCAGGGCCCGCTGGTAGCCGAGCAGGCTGTAGCCGAAGGCGGTGCCCAGGTTGCGCAGCACCGTGCTGTCTGAGAGATCGCGCTGCAGCCGCGAGATCGGCAGCTTGCGGCTCATAAACTCGAAGAGCGCCACCGCCAGGCCCAGGTTGCCCTCGGCGTTCTCGAAATCGATCGGATTGACCTTGTGGGGCATGGTCGATGAGCCCACCTCGCCCGGGCGGGGCGCCTGGGCCAGGTAGCCGTCGCTGATGTAGCGCCAGAAGTCCTGGCACAGGTCGAGCAGCACGACATTGACCCGCTTCAGCGCGTCGCAGAGGCTGGCCAGGCTATCGTGGGGCTCGATCTGGGTCGTGAGCAGCACCGGCTCCAGTTCCAGCGAGCGCACAAAGGCGCGCGAGAAGGCGATCCAGTCGACCTCGGGCAGCGCGGCGGCGTGGGCGGCGAAGGTCCCGGTGGCGCCGTTGAGCTTGCCGGTGAGGCGCAGGTCGCGCACCTCCTCGACGGCGCGGCGCAGGCGCATGAAGAAGACGTTCACCTCCTTGCCGAAGGTCGTTGGCGTGGCGGCCTGGCCGTGGGTGCGCGCCAGCATGGGCGTGGCCGCCTCGGCGTCGGCCAGGTCGCGCAGGCGCTCCAGCAGGCCACTGAGCGCGGGCAGGATCACCGTGTCGCGGGCCTCGCGCACCAGCAGGCTGTAGGCCAGGTTGTTCACATCCTCCGAGGTGAGCGCGAAGTGCACGGCCTCCTGCCAACGCTCCAGCCCGAGCCGCGTGAGTTGCTCGCGCAGCCAGTATTCGACGGCTTTCACATCGTGGTTGACCTGGCGGTCCCAGGCGGCGATCGCCAGCGCGTCAGCGTCGCTGAACTGGCGATAGAGCAGGCGCAGGCGGGCCTGCTCCTGGGCGTCGAGCGCGGGCACGAACCTGACACTGGGCGCGCGGGCGAGGACGATCAGGTATTCGACCTCGACCCGGACACGGTAGCGGAAGAGCGCTGCCTCGCTGAAGAAGGCGGCCAGCCGGGCCACATCGTCGCGATAGCGCCCGTCCAGGGGCGAGAGCGCGGCAAGCCTGCTCATCTCATCGGTCATCGCGAGCTCCTTGCGCAATGCACAACAACACCACAGTGGTAGTGTAGATGATACTACCACTGTGGTGTTGTCATGGGGGTGTGACACATATTCTTGCACGCCCCGCCGCCCCGCCGTCCCGTGGCGCCCCGCCGCCCCGTGGCGCCCCGCCGTCCCGTGGCCACCCCGCCGCCCCGTGGTGC
>JACAEO010000398.1 GCA_013388805.1 Chloroflexota bacterium | reverse complement strand
CGTCGAACTGGCGCTGTCGGCCCTCGGCAAGCGGATCCTTTAAGGGAAGCGGAAGCTGTCTGCTCTGTCACCCCGCGCCCTTCGGCTCCGCGGCTCCCGAGCTTGTCGAGGGGCAGGGTACACTCCGCGAGGGGTCTACCGCATCAGAAGGCGGAAGCTGCATAGCATAGCTCAGCATGACAGGGCGGTGTCACGAACCGTCATTGGTAATACCAAATCCAGTTGGCAGTTCCGCATTGTCGTTGCCGTCATCGCTCATCGTGACGCCATGTGCGGCAATCTGCAATCCAAAATCTGCAATCGGAAATGGTATAACACCCCGGCTCACGGCCCGGGCAGTGCCAGTAGCACGATCGGGAGCGGCACGAAGGGCTCGATACGCTCGGGAGCGCGCTCACTCTGTACGATCAGCCCGGTCGAGGAGCCGCCATCGAGATTGACCGCGGCGCTCACCTCCAGGTCGGAACTGGCCAGCCACGTGGCGAGCTCGCGCAGCGTGAAGGCCGGTGCGGGGGCGGCGATGAACAGGACGCGCCCGGCCCGGTCGAGGGCCAGCGCGCTGCGGCGCGCGCGGACGCCATCCTCGTGGTCGTAGACGGCCCCGGCCTCCGGCTTGACCAGCATAGGCCAGCCCTGGAGCGCCTCAGCCAGCGGTTCGCCCGGGTCGTATGGCACATCGGCCAGGCTACGCAGTGAGACGACCCCTGCCGGCGAGACGGCGAATATGCCGCCCTGGCCGTGGTAGCTCGTGCCAGTGGCATGCCCGTCGTGCACCAGCAGGGCGACGCTGTGCCCGGCCTCGTCGAAAAAGCCGCCATTGATCGCAACCAGCGCACCGCTCGCCCGGGTCCACTCCACGAGGCTGCGCGGCGCCTCCGGGGCGTAGCCGATGCTGAAGCGCACCTGGCGCGGGTCGATCCGGGCGACGCTGACGCTGGTCTCGCCGCCGGCAACCGGCACCCGCAGGCGACGCTGTTCGACCCCTGGTGCAGCCACCTGCCAGCCCGTATCGGCGGGCGGTGGAGTGGCGGTGGCCGGCGGCAAGCCGGTCGGCGAGGGCATGAGCGTGGGCAGCGGCGCGCTGGCGGGTGGCCGCGATTCGTCGAAGCCACAGCCAGCCACGAACGCAGCCAGCAGGCCGAGGGCGGCACACAGTGCGCGCATGGCCACACCACCTCCCGGCATCATCTAGCCGCCGAGGGTGTGATAGCCCGAACGGTAGTAGAGCAGGGGGCGCTGGTTGGTACACTGGGCAGCAACGACCGCGCCGACGTAGATCGTGTGGTCGCCCCCGGGCAGCGCACTGTGCAGCGTACACTCGATCTGGGCCAGGGCGCCGTTGATCAGCGGAAGGCCCCGTGACGAGAGTTGATAGGTGCCTGCGGTGAACTTGTTCGGCTCATCGCTGGCAAAGCGGCGCGAGAGGTACTCCTGACCTTCGCTGAGGATGTTCACTGCGAACTGGCCGGCCTCGGCGATCGCAGCGTGGCTGCCTGCCTGCCGGTCGATACAGATCAGCACCAGCGGCGGCTCGAGCGAGAGCGAGGCGAACGAACTGACGGTCAGCCCGGCCAGGCGCGTACCGCTGGCCGTCGTGACCACCGTGACACCGGAGGCGAAGCGGCCCATGACCTGACGAAAGAGGGACTGGTCGATCATCGCTGTGGTCTCACGTTTTGCGCCGGGCGACAATATTGGCATGGATCTCGCTGCCGAGGGCATACTCGGCCCGTGCCTCGTCATCGGGCAGCAGCAGTTCGGGCAACGGCCCGGGCGACACGCCATCGTGGGGGATGACAACCATACTGAAGTAGCCGGTGGTACAGAGGCGGCGCTCGCCGTGGAGCGGGTTTTCGGCAAAGATGTGGACACGAACCACCATGGAGCGGCGGCCCACAAAGATCACCTTCGAGTACGCCTCGATGATCTCGCCCTGGCCGATCGGGGTGCGGAAATCGATCCGCTCGCTCGAGGCGGAGACCACCGGCTGGCGACAGAAGCGCATCGCCGCGATGCCGGCAGCCTTGTCCATCATCGCCATCACATCGCCGCCAAACATCGTGCCGTAGCCATTGGTCTGGCCTGGCAGAATGATGTCGGCCATACGCTCTTCGACGGCCGCTTTGCGTTGTTGCTCGGCCCGTATTCCGTCCATCGTCGTTTCCCATCGCGCCACTGCGCATCACTGGCCCGCCCCGCGGGCGCCGATCCTAGCCGCCGCCCCAGCCCTTCGAGATCATCGCCTCCTCTCCGGCGCGGCGCTGGGGGATGCGATAGATAAAGCGCACGATCTGGTCGGCCGCCACGAACATGATGATCAGCGCCTGAACGATCTTGATCACATCGATCGACAGGCCGGCGCGCACCTGCATGAGCCGCGCGCCGGTCAGCAGGCCGCCCCAGAGCAGCCCCGAGAAGAGGATGCCGATCGGGTTGGCGCGAGCGAGCAGGGCCACCGCGATCGCATCGAACCCCAGCCCGGAGAAGAAATCGGCGCTGAGCGCGTAGCGCGCGCCCATCACCTCGGTGGCCCCCGCGATACCGGCCAGCCCCCCGGCGAGCGCCATGGCCAGCACGATCGAGGTGGGCACGCTCATCCCGGCGTAGCGCGCCGCCCGCGGATTGGCACCCACCGTCCGCAACTCAAAGCCGGTCGTGGTGCGCCGCAGGAACCAGTCGACCACGAATACCAGCAGCACCGCGATCAGGATACCCAGGTGCAGGATAGCCGTCTCCGTCACGCGGATGCCGGGCAGGTGCATCGACTCGGCGATAAAGCGCGTGCGCGAGCCGCTGGCATCGGCCGGATCGCCAAGGATGTACGGGGTTTTGCTCTTGATCAGCCACTCCGTGAGCCGGATGGCGATATAGTTGAGCATAATCGTATTGATCACCTCGTGGGCGCCGGTTCGCGCCTTGAGGTAGCCGGCGATCGCCGCCCAGGCGGCCCCGCCCAGCGCGCCGGCGATGATGCCGACCGGAATGTGGAGCACGGGCGGCAGCTGCAGCATCGTCCCGACCACGACCACGCAGACCGCGCCGGCGTAGAGCTGGCCTTCGGCCCCGATGTTGAACAGGCCGGCCTTGAAGGCCAGCGCCACGGCGAGGCCGCAGATGATGAAGGGCGTGGCCCGTACCAGCGTGTTGGCGATCGCGATCGGGGTGCCGAAGGAGCCCTCCCAGAGGCCAATGTAGGCCGCCAGCCAGTCGCCGCCGGTCAGACCGATCATCAGCGCGCCGACCACCAGCGCGGTAAAGACGGCGAAGATCGGGACGAGGAAGGGCGCATAACGGGCGTAGTACTCGCGGAACCCCGGCGGACCGGGCGAGGGGGTGCGTTCTTCGGCAGCCTGGGCCATACTGTCTCCCACGGGTGCCGGGCCAGGCCAGGACACGCCCGGCTGCCCGCGCTGCACGCTACGGATGGGCCAGCGTTGCGGAGCTGGCGCTGGTGTCCTGGAGGCTGGCGCCGGCCATCAGCAGGCCAAGCTGCTCACGGCTGAGCTCGCCATTCTTTACTGTGGCCACGATCTGGCCGTGGTACATCACCGCGATCCGATCGGCGAGCGAGAGGATCTCATCGAGTTCAGCCGAGACCAGCAGCACCGCCACGCCCTCGTCGCGCTTCTTGACGATCTGGTTGTGGATGAACTCGATCGAGCCGACATCGATACCACGGGTGGGCTGGGCGGCGATCAGCAGTTTGAGCTCGCGGGTGAACTCGCGGGCGACGATCAGCTTCTGCTGGTTGCCGCCGGAGAGCGAACTGGCCGGCACCGTCACCGCCGGCGTGCGCACATCGAACGCCGCGACCAGTTGCTCGGCGTGGCGCCGGATCGCCGTATCGTTGCGCACCAGGCCCTGGGCAAACGGTTCAAGGTAGTACAGTTCGAGCACCGCGTTGTCGGTGAGCGGGTAGCTGGTCACCATCCCATCGCGCTGGCGGTCCTCGGGAATGTGCGCGACCCCCAGTTCGCTGATCTGGCGCGGCGTCGCGGTGGTCACATCCCTGCCAACGATGCGGATACTGCCGGCCTCGGGGGGCCGCAGCCCGGTGAGCGCCTGTACCAGTTCCGTCTGCCCGTTGCCCTGTACGCCGGCGATCCCGAGGATCTCGCCGGCGCGGACCTCAAGCTCCAGGTCGCGGACGGCCACGAGCTGCCGGTCATCGCGCACCTGGAGGCCGCGCACGTCGAGCACGGGGAGCCCGGGGCGTGCTTCGGTTTTTTCGACCTGGAGCAGCACGCTGCGGCCCACCATCATGGCGGCAAGGCTGGCCTCGCTGGCCTCGGCGGGCGTCGTCTCGCCGACGACGCGGCCCGCGCGCAGCACGACGATCCGGTCGGCCACCTCAAGCACCTCGCGCAGCTTGTGGGTGATGAAGATCAGCGACTTGCCCTGGCTGGTCAGCGTGCGCATCACGCCCACCAGCTCGTCGGCCTCCTGGGGGGTGAGCACCGCCGTCGGCTCGTCGAGGATGAGAATGTCGGCGTTCCGGTAGAGCGCCTTGATGATCTCGACCCGCTGTTGCGCGCCAACATCGAGGTCGGCCACCAGGGCGTGCGGATCGACCGGCAGGCCATACTGGCGCGAGATCGTCTGGATCCGCTCGGCTGCCTGCTGGCGGTCGAGCCAGAGGCCGCCGCGCGTGATCTCGTTGCCCAGCACCACATTCTCGGCCACGGTCATCACCGGCACCAGTTGAAAGTGCTGGTGGACCATCCCAATCCCGCGCTGGATCGAGTCGTGGGGGCTCCGTGCCCGGATCGGCTCGCCGTTGACGAAGATCTCGCCCTCGTCCTGGTGATAGAGACCGTAGAGGATGTTCATCAGGGTGGACTTGCCGGCCCCATTTTCGCCGAGCAGCGCAAGCACATCCCCCTTGTGGAGGGTCAGCGAGACCTTGTCGTTGGCGACAACCCCGGGGAAGCGCTTGGTGATGCCGCGGGCCTCAAGCACGACCGGGCGTTCATGGCCGTTCTGGGTCACGTTCCACCTCAATCCGCATCACGTGGCCTGAAAGTAGCGCTATTGTAGCATACGCAGGTCGATCGAGCGGCGACGCCGCGGACTTGTGCAACGTCCTGGGGCTGCGTCGCTGCCCCGATAGTTGTTTTATGGGTGGGTTTGGCGGCTACAGCGCGAAACCCACCCATAAAACTGTGAGTTGGGGCTTGCGCCAACAACGTTGGACAAGCCCTGATTGGGCAGCCGGGGCTCTTGCGCGGACCAGGGCAGCGAACTACAATAGGAGGGCACCCGGCCGCTGACCGCGGCACCAGAAGGATCGACCATGGCCGAGCTGCGGCAGAACCTCGCCACCCGGGAGTGGGTCATCATCGCCCGTGAGCGGGCGCGGCGCCCCAATGCCTACGTTGAGTCCAGCGATCGCCTGCGCACCCACGAGCGCGCCGAGCACGACCCCACCTGTCCCTTCTGTCCCGGCAACGAGGAACTGGACCTGGAGCGCGCGCGCGAGCCCGCTGGCCCCGACTGGCAGACGCGCATTGTGCGCAACAAGTACCCGGCCCTGGCCGAGCAAGGGCTGCTGACGCGCTCCTTCAACGGCGTCGAGCGCAGCATCACCGGCGTCGGCTACCACGAAGTGCTGGTCGAGCACCCGTTCCACAACACCACGCTCGCGCTGATGACCGACGAGGAGATCCGCGCGGTGCTGCTGATGTATCTGCGCCGGGGCAAAGAGATCGCTGCCGACCCGCGGGTCGAGCAGATCGTCTTCTTCAAGAACCACGGCGAGCGGGCGGGCGCCTCGCTGCTGCACACACACAGCCAGGTCATCGGCCTGCCAATCGTGCCCGGCAACATCCGCCATCGCATCGAGGAGGCCCGCCGCTTCTTCGACGACACTGGCCAGTGCGTCTTCTGCACGATGCTCGCCGACGAGCTGCGCCGCCGCGAGCGCCTGGTGGCGGTCAACGAGCACTTTGCCGCCTTCGTGCTCTATGCCTCGTCCTCGCCCTTCCACATCTGGATCCTGCCACGCCAGCACCACGCCAGCTTTCTGCACGTGGCCGAAGCCGAGGTTATGCATCTCGCCCCGCTGCTGCGTGATGTGCTCTTCCGCCTCTATGCGCATCTCAACGACCCCGACTTTAACCTGCTCATCCGCTCCACACCCACCAAAGAGCCAGAAAACGGCTACTTCCACTGGTATATCGCGATCGTTCCCCGCCTCAGCCGCAGCGCCGGCTTCGAGCTTGGCAGCGGGGTCTGGATCAACCCGACCCTGCCCGAGGAGTGCGCCGCCTTCCTGCGCGGCGATATCTCGGCTACCGAGTGAGCGGAGCGACGCCGTCGGCGCGTGGCGCAGAACGTGAGCAACGATCCTGCTGGCAACCTCCGTTTTGCTCACGCCGGGCCCACCGTGGCCGCCCCACCGTCCCCACCGGGTCGCCCTCTCAGGTGGAGGGTTTTTGGCGGATAGCGTCCTGATGCGCTGCTTGCCCTCACCCCCCTCCCCTGGCAGGGGAGGAGGTAGGGGGGTGGGGTATGCGCATTGCACTCCGTGACGCCACACCCGCGTATCGCCACTGCGTTGCAATTCGTGGAGCCCTGTGCTAGACTATGCGCGGTATGGGCCGGTAGCTCAGGGGATAGAGCTGCAGTCTTCGGAACTGCGAGTCGGGGGTTCGAATCCCTCCCGGCCCGCCAGCAAGCGACGCGCGTGGCGCGTCGTTTTGCGTTTCGTGCCGCGCCTACCCTCTTGCGGCAGGCAGTGCGTGGTTCATCGGGCAAGTTCCATGGCACCCTGAGCCCTTCGGCTACGCGGCTCCCGAGCTTGTCGAGGGGCAGAGTAAACTCCGCGAAGGGTTTACCGCATCAGAAGGAGGAAGATGCTTCGCGTCGCGCAGCATGACAAACGACGTACCGCATGCACCTGCTAGGCTGGCCTGCCCAGCCACACCGCCGCCTGGAGGCGCGCCAGCTCGTCCGGGTCGATGCGCCCGCCACCGATCGTCAGCACATCGGCGGTGCCGCAGGCCACGGCGAGGCGCAGCGCCTCGGGCAGCGCCATGCCACGGATCAGCCCCGTCGCCAGCCCGGCGAGCAGCGAGTCGCCGCTGCCCACGCTGCTGACGACGCGCACCGCTGGCGGACGCGCCCAGGACACACCGCTGGCGTCGGCGGCCACGCAGCCCAGCGCGCCCAGGCTCACCGCGGCCAGCGCCACACCGGCAGCCCGCAGCTCAGCGAGCGCCGCCACGGCCCCGGGCACGTCTTCGACCACACGCCCCAGTGCCGCCCCCAGTTCCGCCCCGTTCACCTTCACCCCCCAGGGCTGGGCGGCCAGCGCCGCCACCAGCGCTGGCCCACTACTGTCAACAATCGTTCGCGCGCCCTGGGCGGCCAGCGCCGCCACCAGCGACCCCAGCGCCGCAGGCGCAATGCCGGGTGGCAGGCTGCCCGAGACCAGGCAGAGCTCCGCCCCCGCCGCCGCTGCCAGCACATCCTCAGTAAAGGCGCGCCAGTCATCCGCGCTCAGCGCCGGCCCCACCTCGTTTAGCGCCGTCGCGTCGCTCGCTGCGCGGTCGACGACCAGCACACAGGTTCGCGTCTCGCCCGCATGATGGCGCGTCCAGCGCCCGGCAAGGCCCTCGGCAGCGGCCAGCCGGGCCACCGCATCGCCCGTCAGCCCGCCCAGCGGCGCACAGACCAGCGCGGGCTGGCCCAGGCTCCGGGCCGCGCGCGCCACGTTCAGCCCTTTGCCCCCCGCCGCGATGATCACCTCATCGGTGCGAAACACACCGCCGAGGCGCAGCCCGTGAAAGACCATGGTGCGGTCCAGCGCCGGATTGGGGGTGATAATCAGCAACACGTTTCCCTCCCTGCGTGGCGGGCCGCGCTTAACAATCTCCTAACATCGGAATAACTTGCGTTTTACGCACACGCCGTATCATCGTCACGC
Organism: Chloroflexota bacterium; assembly: GCA_013388805.1. Classification (GTDB taxonomy): domain Bacteria; phylum Chloroflexota; class Chloroflexia; order Chloroflexales; family Chloroflexaceae; genus JACAEO01. Next base: position 2,147 of record JACAEO010000398.1, on the reverse strand, counting down.
CCATTGTACGCGCACCTGAGCAGCCGCTGGCCCGGAAGCCAGCATGCTATGACTCCGACGCGTGCCCGCGCGCGTGGCCTGGCACGCTGATCGCAGCAGGCGCAGGTGCGCCCTGACACGTGCAGACTCTAGAAGGAGAGCCCCGAGATGGGTGGTCACGACGAGAAGGACAAGTGGATCGTTCGCTCCGAGGAAGGGACCGGTGAAACCTTCGACACCATCCTGGCCCGTCGCCTGAGCCGCCGCGAGGTGCTGAAGAGCGCCACGGTGGCCTCATCGGTGGCGATCATCGGCTCGCTGGGCCTCGGCGCCGAGACGGTGGCAGCCCAGCGGACCACCACGCCGCGATTTGGCACCGTTACGCCTACCGCACCCGAGTTCGACGACGTCAAGGTGCCTGAGGGCTACTATGCGCGCACGCTGATCCGCTGGGGCGAGCCGCTCTCCGCCGACGCGCCGGTCCACAATGTCTGGGAGCAGAGCGCCGCGGCCCAGAGCCAGCAGTTCGGCTACAACTGTGATTTCATCGGCTACCTGCCGCTGCCCCTCGGCTCCAACGCCTCGAACCGCGGGCTGCTCGTGGTCAACCACGAGTATACCAACGAAGAGTTGATGTTCCCGGCCTACGACCCGAAGAACCCTACGCGCACCCAGGTCGACGTTGGCATCGCCGCGCATGGCGTGTCAGTGGTCGAGATCCAGCGCGCCGCCGACGGGACGTGGAGCTATGTGCGCAACTCGCCATACAACCGCCGCATCACCGGTGAGACGCCGATCCGGATCAGCGGCCCGGCCGCCGGCCACCCCTGGCTGATGACCAGCGAGGATCCGAGCGGCACCACGGTGCGCGGCACGCTGAACAACTGTGCCGGCGGCAAAACGCCCTGGGGCACGGTGCTCACCGCCGAGGAGAACTTCCACCAGTACTTCGGCAACTTCGGCAAGTTCGACAAGAACGACGTGCGTTACGCGGTCCATCGTCGCTACGGCATGCCCGCCGAGCAGAGCGAGCGCGGCTGGGAACTCTACCACAGCCGCTTCGACGTGGCGAAGGAGCCTAACGAGGGCTTCCGCCACGGCTGGATGGTCGAGGTCGATCCCTACGATCCGACCATGACCCCGGTGAAGCGCACCGCGCTCGGCCGTTTCCGCCACGAAGCCGCGACCATCGGCCTGGCCCCCGATGGCCGCGTGGTTGCCTACATGGGCGACGACGCCGTCTTCGAGTACGTCTACAAGTTCATCAGCGCCGGCAAGTACAACCCGCGTGACCGGGCGGCAAACATGAACCTGCTCGACGAGGGCACGCTCTACGTCGCCCGCTTCAACGAGGACGGCAGCGGCGAGTGGCTACCGCTCGTCTTCGGTCAAGGACCGCTGACCCGGGAGAACGGCTTCGGCTCGCAGGCTGAGGTGCTGATCAATACGCGCCGCGCCGCTGACCTGCTCGGCGCCACCAAGATGGACCGCCCGGAAGACGTCGAGCCGAACCCGATCAACAAGAAGATCTACGTAGCCCTGACCAACAACACCCAGCGCGGTACCGAGGGCCGGGCCGGCACCGACGCGGCCAACCCGCGCGCCAGGAACAGTACCGGCCACATCATCGAGATCACCGAGACCGACAACAACTATGCCTCCCCCACCTTCAAGTGGGAGATGTTCATCCTGGCCGGCCTGCCCAGTGATGCGAGCACCTTCTTTGCCGGCTTCGACAAGAGCAAGGTCAGCCCGATCGGCGCTCCCGACAACGTCGCCTTCGACAACGCCGGTAACCTCTGGATCGCCACCGACGGCGCCGCTCGCGCGATCAAGTACAACGACGGCCTCTTCGCGGTGCCCGTCCAGGGCGCGCAGCGCGGCAATGTCCAGCAGTTCTTCTCGACGGTGGCTGGCTCCGAGGTCTGCGGCCCGGAGTTCACGCCCGACAACCGCACGCTCTTCCTGGCCATCCAGCACCCCGGCGAGGGCGGCACCTTCGAGGCACCGATCAGCACCTGGCCTGACCGGGTCGGCCTGCCCCGGCCCAGCGTGATCACCATCCAGGGCTTTGACAATCGGGTGATTGGAAGCTAACGGCGCTGTGGAAGGGCTGAGGGCTCCTGAGGGGTGAGGGCTGAGGGGTGAGGGGTGAAGGCTGAGGGGTG
>JACAEO010000260.1 GCA_013388805.1 Chloroflexota bacterium | reverse complement strand
GGTAGGGGGGTGGGGTATGCGGGGCCTGGGGGCGCAACTCCCAAAAACCGTCCACCTGAGAGGCACTAGCCCCGGGGCTCGACGCCGTGGCCGGCCGCGATGTGCGCGAGCTCAAGGCGGCCCCCCTGCTGGCGATAGCCGCCCGTAAAGGGGTTGTCGGCTAGAAACATGGGCGTGTCGAGGTCGACGAACGCGAAGCCGCCCAGCCCCGCGGCGAAGTGGGCCGACATGCTCATGGCGAGCAACGACTCGACCATGCCGCCGATCATCAGGCGCAGCCCGGCCGCGCGGCAGATCGCCGCGATATCGAGTGCCTCGACCACGCCGCACTTCATGAGTTTGATATTGACCACGTCGACGGCGCGCTCGACGGCCAGGCGCAACACGTTGGCGGCGCTGCTGGCCGTCTCATCGGCGGCCACCGGCACGCCACCCCAGCGGGTGAGCTGGCGCAGGCCCTCCCAGTCGTCGGCGGGCACCGGTTGTTCGAGCAGGGCCGGGTGGATGTTGTGCAGCTGCAGCGCGCCCATGAGCTCGAGCGCGCTCTCGGCGCGCATGCCACCGTTGCCGTCGAGGATCAGCGGTGCGTCGGGCACAACGGTGTGGATGGCGACCAGCCGCGCCAGATCGAGGCCCGGGTCGCGCGAGCCGATCTTGACCTTGATCACCCTGATCCCACGGTCGACGATCGCCAGCGCAGCAGTGCTTGCCTCCTCCACCGTGCCGGTGGTGATGGTCATGTCGGTCTCCAGCGTGCTGCCGGCGCCGCCGAAGAAGACATAGAGCGGCATACGCACGCGGCGGGTGAGCGCGTCGAGCAGCGCGGTCTCCAGGGCGCAGCGAGCCGAGCCGGCGGCGCCGATCGTCGCGCGCAGCGCTGCGGCGATGGGGCGCCACTCACGCACATCGGCGCCCTCCACCTGTGAGCGGACGGCCTCGAGCGCGGCCAGCGCACTGGCCTGGGTCTCGCCGTTGAAGGCAGGAAAGGGGGCAGCCTCGCCGTAGCCGCGGGTGCCGTCAGCCAGTTCCAGCGTCACCAGCAGGTTGCGGGCGACATCCTGGGCGCCACCGGCGATGCCGAACGGGGCGTGCAGCGGGATGTCAAGGCGCTCGACGGTGAGCGCGCGGATGGTGGTTGGGGTGGGCATTGGTCCTGATCCGTTCAGCAAGTATCGCCCGAAAGCACCTGGTACAGTCGGATACCCTGCCCAGCCCGAACCTGCGCCCGTGCGCGCTTGACGTACTCGACGTGTTTAACGTCACTGTAATTGTAGCACATCTGATTGATGCACCGGCAGCGTTGAACGGATGGGCATCTGATATGAAATTCGCTGGATTGCGGCTCAACGACGTGCGCATAACCCTCCTGTAGGCCAATGGCCTTCGCCGATTTCCGCCTGTGCCACTTTAGGCCCGGGCCTGGCGGTGCAGGTAGGCGCTGATCGTCACGAGCACGATCAGCGCGCCCAGGGCCTGCCACAGCGAGCGCAGTTGCTCGCCGAGCAGCAGCGCGGCAAGGGCCAGTGTTGCGATGAGCCGCCAGGCCATAGTGCTGCTGACCAGTGGTGCGCCGAGGTGGCGCAGGGCCGCGATCTGGCCGACGTTTGCGCCAAGCAGCACGCAGCCCACGAAAGCGCCAAACACCGCCCAGTCGCGCGGGTCAAGCGCCGTGAAGCGCGCCAGGTCTTCGCCCAGCACCAGGCTGAGCGCTCCGCTGACCATGCTCAGCGCGATCAGCTGCACCAGCAGCACCGCCTCGCCGGAGACGGCATCCTTCACCGTGCGCGGCACGAGCAGCATGTAAAGTGCCAGGCAGAGAGCCGAGCCGAAGGCCAGGGCGATGCCCAGCAGGTCGCTCGCGCTGAGGCTGAGCAACTGGCCGTGGCCAGCGATATCGCCGCTCATCATGAGCAGCGAGCCGACGATCGACAGGCCGATCGCGGGCCAGGTGTAGGGCGGCAACGCCTCGCGGAACAGGCCGGCGCTGAGCAGGGCCACCAGCAGTGGGGTCATCAGCGTGATCAGCTGAACGTAGATCGCCAGGGTGAAGCGGGCGGCGAGCAGATTGGTGATCGCACGCAGCACAACCACCAGGGTGAAGCCCCAGATCACCCGCGAGCGCAGCACCCGCCCGTCGATCTGCCGCAGCACGAACGGCGCATAGAGCACCAGGGCGAGCAGGTTGCCGAGGGCGAGCAGCGCCATACTCGGCAGCGCGCTCACTGTCTGCAGGTAGCGGGCGAAGACCGGGTAGGCGCCCCAACCCGTATGGGCGAGTAGCGCCACCAGCATCCAGCGCCACGGCGCCCTGGCGACGCGATGCGCCCCGGTCGCTGTTGTTACTTTGCCCATACCCGGGTCAGACCCAATCCCGCGTCACAATCACTCCAGGCCCAGGTAGGCCTTCTGCACGGTCTCGTTCTCGCGCAGGGCCTGCGCGCTATCCTCGAGCACGATCGCGCCGCTCTGCAGCACATAGCCGCGGTTGGCGATGCTCAGCGCCTGGAGCGCATTCTGCTCGACCAGCAGGACCGTCGTGCCCTGGCCGTTGATCGTCTTGACGATCTCGAAGATCTGCTCAACCAGCACCGGGGCCAGGCCCATCGAGGGCTCGTCGAGGAGCAGCACCTGGGGCCGGGTCATCAGCGCGCGGCCAATCGCGAGCATCTGCTGCTCGCCGCCGGAGAGCGTGCCACCCTTTTGCGCGGTGCGCTCGCGCAGGCGTGGAAAGAGGGTAAAGACGCGCTCCAGGTCGTCGTGGTAGGCCTGGCTGCGTGTGCTGTGCAGGTAGGCGCCCATTTCCAGGTTCTCTAGCACCGTCAGGCGCGGGAAGATGCGGCGCCCCTCGGGCGCCTGGGCGATGCCGAGTTTGACAATCTCGTGGGCCGGCACCTTGTCGATGCGCTGGCCGCTGAAGTACACCTCCCCGCCGCGCGGGGTCAGCAGGCCCGAGATGGTGCGCAGGGTCGTGCTCTTGCCGGCGCCGTTCGAGCCGATCAGCGTAACGATCTCGCCTTTCTCAACGGTGATCGAGACACCCTTGAGGGCGTGGATCTTGCCGTAGTAGGTGTGGACGTTCTTAAGCTCAAGCAGGGCCATAGATTTCCTTGGCTGGGCCTGGGCATCACCAGCTCAGGGCTCCGCAGCGAGTGTGATGGCATAGCGCACGGTGCCGCCGGTGCCATCACGGTTGCAGCCGGGGAAGCTGCGGTCGAAGAGCGAGCGATAGTAGGCAAGACTGGTCAGGTTGGGGCGCTTGCGCCACTCGTAGACGATCGTGCGAGGATAGCCCTGGTCGGTATCATAGTGCACGCTGGTCGCGATCGTCCCGCGGCAGGCGCACATGGTCGGGTCGGGGTAGCAGCGGGTGCGTTCGCGCTCAAGCTCGGCGATCCAGTTGAAGAGGCGGGGCACCGTCCAGCTAACTGGCTGGCGGCAGTCATTGTCCAGGGCAACGGTGGCTGTGCCATCGATCAGAAACTCCTGGTCGCAGGTGCTGCTGGCCGTTTGCTGGATGATGGTGAGCTTGTAGCGCGGCGGGGCCTGGGCCAGCCAGAGGCGGCGGGCCTCGGCCAGGGTCGGCGCGGCGGCGGCGGGCTGGCGCAGCGCCAGCAGCGCGCCCAGGCCGAGCAAGAGCGCAAGCGCAGCGATCATGCTTGCCCACCGCCAGCGGCGGTGTCCCGCGCGGCTCATCGGCCTGCTCCTACGCCGCCGCACCCGCGGCGCCCTTGCCCAGGTAAGCCTCGATCACCCGTGGGTTGCTGCGGATGGTCGCAGCATCGCCTTCGGCGATCTTGGTACCATAGTCAAGCACGCTGATACGCTCGGAGATCGCCATCACCAGGCGCATATCGTGCTCGATCAGCACCACGGTGAGCCCCAGTTCGTCGCGCAGGCGGCGGATGAGCTCGGTGGCTGCGTCGGTCTCCTGTGGATTCATGCCGGCCGTGGGTTCGTCGAGCAGGATCAGCTTCGGCTCACCGGCCAGGGCGCGGGCGATCTCAAGGCGGCGCTGGTCGCCGTAGGGCAGGTTCTTGGCCAGTTCGTCGCGTTTGGCATCCAGGCCGACGTAGGCCAGGCGCTCACGGGCCCGCTCGCGGGCCTTCGCCTCCTCGCGCCGCACCCCGGGGGAACGGACAAGAATCTGCCAGAATGGCGCATGCAAGTGGGTGTGCATACCCACCAGCACATTCTCCAGCACCGTCATGTTGTTGAACAGGCGGATATTCTGGAAGGTGCGTCGCATGCCCAGTGCGGCGATCACATCCGACCTGAGCCCGGCGATCGGCTTGCCGTCAAACAGGATGGTGCCCTTATCGGGCTTGTAGATCCCGGTCAGAATGTTGAAAAAGGTCGTCTTCCCGGCGCCATTGGGCCCGATCACGCTGACGATACGGCCCTTCTCGATCGTCAGCGTCACATCGTTCACCGCGGTAAGGCCGCCGAAGGTCTTGGTGATGTTCTGCGCGTCCAGCAAGTGCATCGAATGGTCTCACTGCTACTTGAGCCCGACTTCCGACTCGGTGTCGGGGATTTTGGCGTGCTCGATCGCATCGGGGATGCTGTCGTGTTCCTGGAGCTCCTCTTTGCGCCGTTCGTCGGGCATGATACCCTGGGGGCGGAAGATCATCATCAGGATCAGCAGCAGGCCAAAGAGCAGGCGCTGGTACTGGGTGGGATCGAAGGCGGCGGGGATGGGCAGGCCGGCCCGCTGGGCATCTCGCAGCACGTTGGCGATGCGCGGCAGGATCTGCAGGTCGAGCAGCGTGACCAGCACGGCGCCGAAGATCACGCCCGGGATCGAGCCCATGCCGCCGAGGATGACCATCGAGAGGATGTTGATCGAGCGTAGCAGATCGAAGGTCGGCGGGTTGATGAAGAGTTGCTTGGAGGCAAAGACGACGCCCATCGCGCCGGCGAACGACGCGCCGACGGCAAAGGCCAGCAACTTCATGCGCACCAGCGGGATGCCCTGGGCGATCGCCGCCGTCTCGTCCTCGCGGATGGCCTCCCAGGCTCGCCCGATGCGTGAGCCCTTCAGGCGACCCACCACCACGACGACGAGCAGCACGATCAGCAGGATGGCGAAGTAGAAGAACTGCTGGTAGAGTTGCTGGTCGCTCAGTTGCCAGCCGAGGGTGTCGCGGACGAAGCCGGCGAAGATCAGCGGCGGGCGCTCGATGTCGCGGATGCCCTGCGAGCCATTGGTGATATTGATCGGGCGGTCGAGATTGTTGGCCAGCACCCGGATCACCTCGCCGAGCCCGAGGGTCACGATCGCCAGGTAGTCGCCACGCAGGCGCAGCACCGGCAGGCCGAGCAGCACACCGAAGAATGCGCCGACTGCGAGCCCGATCAGGATAAACGGATAAAACATGATCGGCGGGACGGGGCTCCAGGCCGGGTTGATCAGCGTGATCTGGGGTGTACTGAGGATGCCCCAGAGGTAGGCGCCCACGGCGAAGAAGGCGACATAGCCGAGGTCGAGCAGGCCAGCGAAGCCGACCACCACATTGAGCCCGAGCGCCAGCGCGATGAAGATGCCCGCCTGGGTCGCGACATCGATGTAGAATGGGTTGAGCGTGCCGAAGATCGGCAGCACAAGCGCGAGCATCACAGCGACGAGCGCGAGCTTGAAGCCGAGGACGAGCTGCGAGCGATAGACCAGCAGCACCAGCAGCAGGAAGAGCACAAAGACGATATCGGTATTGAGGTTGGTCCGGGGGTTGGTGAGCAGCAGCCAGCTACAGACTGCGGCATAGAGCACCATGAAGCCATAGCCGCTCGGGCCGCTGGTCAGCGCTGTCTTGATCCGCTCCCAGGCGCTGACCGAAGACGCTGTGGTCGTCATAGACTACACCTTCTGCGTCGTCGCCTCGCCGAGCAGGCCGGAGGGGCGGAAGATCAGGATCAGGATCAGGATGCTGAAGGCGGCGATATCAGCGTAGGCCGCGCCGGAGAAGGCGCCGTTGGTGAAGAGCGAGAGGTAGGAGGCGACGAAGGCCTCGAGGAAGCCGAGCACGACCCCACCGACCATTGCGCCGGTGATATTGCCGATGCCGCCGAGCACGGCCGCGGTGAAGGCCTTAAGACCGGGGATGAAGCCCATATACGGGTTCACCGTGCCGACATTGAGCCCGAAGAGCGCGCCGGCTGCGCCGCCGAGCGCCCCGCCGATCAGGAAGGTCAGGGCCACGATCTGGTTCACATTGATGCCCATCAGGCTGGCCGTGGGCATATCTTGCGCGGTGGCCCGGATAGCCTTGCCCAGCCGGGTGGCATTCACCAGGTAATTGAGCGCGATCAGCATCAGCACCGAGGCGACGATAAAGATCAACGCCTTCGGGGGGAGGATCACCGGCACGGGCCGCGCGCCGAGGTTCATCTCAAACAGCCGGATCGGCGGGCCAAAATCGGGGGTATTGAAGCGCGCATTGAAGCCGAGCGGCGTATTGGTCATCATCAGGCGCATCAAGTCCTGCAGCACCAGCGAGACGCCGATCGCCGAGATCAGCGGCACGAGGCGCGGCGCGCCGCGCAACGGTCGGTAGGCGACCCGCTCGACCGTCACGGCGAGGGCGCCACTGACGACCATGCCCACTGCGATCACCAGGATGACGAAGAGCAGGCCGGGCATGCCGGCGAGTAGCCCGCTGCTGGCCAGGAAGAGGCTCACCGCGGCGCCGACCACGCCGCCGACCATGAAGATCTCGCCGTGGGCGAAGTTGATGAACTCGAGCACACCATAGACCATGGTATAGCCCAGGGCGATGGAGGCGAAGAGGAAGCCGCGCACCAATCCGTCGATGATCACCTGGGGCAGGATCGTCAGTGCACGGGTGAGAATATCGGGACGGGCGCCGATCTGCAGCAGGGCCAGCAGCACAACCACCAGGCTCAGCGCCAGGGCGCTGCCGACGATGAACAGGATCAACTGCCCGACCGGACCAAACACAGTCCGCAGCACCTCGGTGAAGGAGCGCTGGCCGGACGATGACGATGCCTGAGCTTTGACTTCCGCAGCCATTCCACCTCACCAGGTATTCAACCGCGCGGCGGTCGGCAGCCAGGGCTGCAGTTCCACCGCGCGATCGAGCCGGGCCGGTCGAGCCCCCACACACGGGCTTCGTACCTGTAGCCGGGCGCTGCGGCGCCCCACACGTCGGGGCGCCAGCGACATGAAACGAGCTCTGTGGCCGCCGCAGTGACCATGCCACAGCCGCGGCCAGGCCGGGAGAAGCCTACTCCGGTGGTGCAATTTCGAGCCGGGTCACCAGTTCGTTGGCGTTCCAGTCGGCGACATTCACCTTCAGGACGAAGTAGGTTGCCAACTCGGGATCACCCTTGTCATTGAACTTGTAGGTACCCGTAATCCCGGTCAGCGCGGGCAGGCCCTTCATCGCCTCGAGCACCTGGGCGCGGGTCGGCACGCCGCCGGCATCGGCAGCCGCCTTGACGATGGCTGCCACACAGAGGTGCGACGCATCGTAGGCCTGGGCCGAGAAGGGTGGGGCATCACCATTGTAGGCGGCCTTGTAGTCGGTGGCGAACTGGGCCGCGTTGGGGAACTGGCTGACCGGCGCGGCCACCGAGGTGTAGTGCATGCCCTCGACGGCGTCGCCGGCCAGTTTCACCAGATCGGGGCTATCCAGCCCGTCCGGCCCGAGGAACTGCGCGGTGATGCCGCGGTCGCGCGCCTGGCGGAAGAGCGGGCCGGCCTGGTCGTAGATCCCGCCGAAGTAGATCAGGTCGGGGTTGGCGGCCAGGATGGGGGTGAGGATGGCCGAGAAGTCGCTCTTCTCCTCGGTGCCCTCGAAGCCCAGCACCTCCAGGCCATTTGCCTCGGCCGCCTGGCGGAAGAACTCGGCCACGCCCTGGCCATAGGACGTCGTGTCATGGATGATGTAGACCGACTTCACCCCCAGTTCCTCGCGGGCGAAGGCCTCGCCCACCGTACCCTGCACATCGTCGCGACCCACGACGCGGAAGGCTACATCGTAGCCGCCCTCAGTGATGTTCGGGTTGGTATTGGCCGGGCTCATCATGGGCAGCGAGGCGTTCTTGTAGTCGGGCAGCGAGGCCAGGGCCACACCCGAGTTCAGGTGGCCGACCACGCAGAGAATGTCGGTATCGGAGGCGATGTTCTTGGCGTTGGCCGAGCCCACCTCGGGCTTGGCCTGGTCGTCGAAGGGCGCCAGTTCAAACTGGATGCCGGCGTCCTTGAGCAGTGCGTTGGCCTGCTCGATGCCCAGCTCAGCACCGTTGCGGATGCCGGTGCCGAGCGCGGCCTGGCCGCCGCTCAGCGGGCTCTGCGAGGCGATCTTAATTGTGCCGATCTCGCCGCTCAGCCCGGCGGCCGCCTCACCAACGTAGTCGACGATCGTGCCCGATGCCGCTTCAGGGGCGGCCGTCGGGGCGGCCGTCGGGGCGGCCGTGGGAGCTTCTGTAGCCGCCGCCGTCGGCGCGGCGGTCGGGGCCTCGGTGGGCGGTGCAGCCGTGGGTTCGGGCGGGGCGGCCGTGGGCTGGGCAGCCGTGCCGCCACCACAGGCGGCAAGCAGCATCGCCAGCAGGCTGACGAGCGCAAGGATACTCAACGATCGCTTCATGCTGTACCTACTCCTTAACATTGTCGAGAGTCTGGACCAGGGAAAGGTTGCGCAGCACAGGAACCGCCGGGTTGCCAACCCTCTGGCGCGCGCAAGCGGGTTTTAATCAAAGCGTAACTCACCCCCTCTCGGAGCGGTGTTCCCTGACGGCGGGAAGAGTTCAACCCTGAGCGTGAGGAGTTGCGCGTGTGCGGTGCGGCGTGGCGTCACACGGTATCAAGACTATCCAATTCCGGATGATGACGTTTGTGGAGTCTACCGGATCGGTAACGGATTGTCAAGCTACGCGCACAGCGGTAGAATGGTTCACGCGGAACGGGGGGCGCCCGGTTGGTGGGCGCCGGTAGTAGGCGCAGTTTCCCGGCAATGACTGAACGTTCTCGCGGCATCCCGATGTGGGCCTGGGGCGCGATCGTTGCGCTGATCCTGATCGGCCTGAGCAGCCGCGGCGGCTTCGGCGTGGCCAACGAGGCGCTGCGCCAGCAGTTCTCGGCCCAGCCCACGCCCGCCGTGCCTGCCCCGGAACTCGAGCCGCCCCAGCTCGATATTGCGTCGCTGCCCCCCGCGCTGCAGGATGCGGCCCGCGAGTTGCTGGCCAGCCTCAAGCAGGGCAGCGCGGGGCGCCCGGTCGAGCCGGCGGTCGAGAGCGCAAGCCTGCGTGTCGAGGTGCGCGAGTTGCGCCGCACTGCCGCCGGGCTGCAGATCCGCGGCGAGGTGACGAACCTCAGCCGGCGCACGCTCGAGGTGCCGATCAGCGCCTTCGAGCTGCGCGATAGCACCGGGGCGAGCTACCTGGCAGGCGGTGGGGCCAGCGCCAGCCTGCGCCCCGGCCAGCGAACCCCGCTCGAGCTCACCGTCCCGCTCCCCGAGGGTCGTGGGCTGCTGCTGATCACGAACCTGCCACCCGACCAGCCGGTCGAGCAGCGGTTGATCGCCTTCGAGACATGACGCACACGATCGCCAATCGCCTCCAGGCGGTCCACGCGCGCATTGCGCAGGCTGCGCTGCGCGCGGGCCGCGACCCCGCCACGATCACCCTTGTCGCCGTCACCAAGACGCACGCGCCCGCGCTCATCGCCGAGGCGATCGCCGCGGGCGTCCACGACCTGGGCGAGAACCGCGTGCAGGAGGCGGCAGCCAAGATCGCCGTGCTTGCCGCGGCGCATCCCGGCCTCCGCTGGCACCTGATCGGCCATCTGCAGCGCAATAAGGCCAGGCTTGCCGCCGAGCTCTTCGCCATGATCCACTCGGTGGACAGCCTGCGCCTCGCCGAGGCGCTGAGCCGCCACGTGGACGTGGGGGCGGGTCGCCTGCCGATCCTGCTCCAGGTGAACGTGAGCGGCGAAGCCTCCAAGGAGGGCTTCGACCTGCCGGGGGGCGTCGCCAACCAGGCCGACCTGGCGGCGCTGCTGCCCGAGGTCGAGCGCATCCTGGCTCTGCCGGGCCTGGAGGTGCGGGGGCTGATGACCATCGCGCCGATCGTCGCCGACCAGGCGCAGGCTCGCCCGGTCTTCCGCGCGCTCCGGGAGCTGCGCGACGAACTGGCACGCCGCTTTCCCCAGGCCAACTGGGCCGAGCTCTCTATGGGCATGACCGATGACTTCGAGGCCGCAATCGCCGAGGGGGCGACGATCGTGCGCGTAGGGCGGGCGATCTTTGGCGAGCGGGAGGGGTGATGGGGTGATGGGCGCGCCGTGATGCGGCGGGGCGCGGACGGCGCGCCGCCCCACCTACCCCAGGATGCTGAGCGCGGCGATGATGAACAGCACCTGGATTAGCGCCGAGGCCAGTTGCAGCATGCGCACGCCCACAGGTTCGCGCTGGTAGAGCCAGAGGCCAAGGCCGACATTGAGGAGGGTGACGGCGGCCCCGGCCAGGGGCAGGAAGAGGATCTGGTGGCGTGGCGCCAGCGCGGCGGTGGCGCCCACGGCGTCGGTGCGCAGTTCAACCAGGGGGGGCAGCCCCGGGAAGAGGGTCATCAGCAGGCCGAGCAGCAGCAGGTTGAGCAGTACCGCGCCCGCCAGGCCGTTCCGCACCAGCGGGTCGCTCCAGAAGGCATAGGCGAAGATCCGGCCGGCCTCTACCCCGGGCGTGAGTTGCTGCACCGCACCGATGCGCCGGCGCTGTTCCAGGTCCTGCACAAAGGCGTCGGCGTCGCGTGGCGAGATGGCATAGGAGTCGTCCGGCATGTGCACCACCAGGGCCTGCGCGAGCGGCACGGTGCTGAAGGCGTGGATGACGCGGCCGCCGGGCAGGTGCAGCTGGCTGCGTACCGCGCCGATGTTGGCGACACGCAATCCAGCGCCGCCGGTGAGACTGGCGCCGCTCTCGATGTTTTCGATCTGGCCGAGCGGGACGATGGCGCGATTGCCCAGCCAGTGGATGTAGAGCCCGTTCCGGTCGACGCTGTAGGCCAGGGTCAGCATGGCGGCGACGCGGTAGGCGAGGCCGGCGGCGAGCAGCAGCAGGGCGAGGAAGGCCAGGTAGTGAGCGAAGAGCAGCACATCGATCGGCCAGCGTTCGGGAGGCTGGGCCAGCGCCGTGAAGAGCCCGAGGCCGAGGTAGAGGGCGGCCCCGGCGGCGGCGAGCAACGCCACCAGGGCCACCCACAGGCGCCACGAGGCTTGAGCTTTCCAGCGTCGCATACGCAGTGAGCCCGGCTATGGCGTCGCTGTCGCTGCCGGGGTCGGCGCGGGCGTCGGTGTCGGCACGGCTGTCGGTGGCCCGGGCAGGAAGGTTGGCTCGGGGGTTGGCAGCGGCTCAGTGGGTACGGCCGTAGGGCTGGGCGTCGGCTCGGGGAAGCGGCGCACGTCACTGGCGGCCCGCCGTTCTGCGACCCAGCGGTCGAGGGCTGCCGTGCGCGCTTCGCGCAGCTGGCGCTCCTCGCTGGGCACGTCGCGACGGGTGAGCTCGATGACGTGCCAGCCGAACCGGGTGCGGATCGGATCGCTGATCGCGCCTTCGGGCAGCGTGAAGGCGGCCGCAACCAGTTCGGGCGGGTAGGTCGCCCCATTGTCGGCGCGCCCGTCGCGGTCGAAGCTGCCGAGATCGCCGCCGTTTTCGCGCGAGCCGGGATCGTCGGAGCGCTCGGCCGCCAGGGCGGCGAAGTCGGCGCCGCCACGCAGCTCGGCGACGATCGCGTCAGCGCTGGCCCGCGCCGCAGCGAAGGCCGCCTCGACCTCGGCCTCGCTCGCGTTCTCCGGCGGGTTCACGGCAACCAGGATCTGGCGCGCGCCGACCCGCTCGGGCTCGGTGCTGTAGCTGAAGCCCTCGGCGGGCACCAGTTGCTCCTGGACGCGGGTGTTGATCAGCTGCTCGCGATACTGCTCCTGCAGTGCGGCGCGGAAATCGTTGCTGGCAAGCTGGGGCTCCGCGCTGGCGGCCGCCAGTTCGAGTTCGTAGCGGCGGAAGATCTCAGCGACGATCTGGTCAACCTGGCTGGCAGCCTCGGCAGGCACAGGGGTAGGCCGCGCCGTACTGGTGGGCGCGGGCGTCGCCGTTGGCGCGGGCGTCGCCGTCGGCCCGCCGGGGGTCGGCGTCGCCGCGATGGTCGCGGTGGGCGCGTCAGTTGGAACGGCCGTGGTGGTGGTTGCCAGCGCAGGCTCGGCCGTCGTGGTGAGCGGCTCGGTCGGCGGCGGCAGGAAGATCAGGCCCAGTTCGCTGGCCAGCGCCTGGTTGACCTCGTCCTCGCTCAGCACGACTCCCTCGGCGGCAGCGCCCTGGATCTTCACCTGGCGGTCGATCCAGGCATCGACCACCGCATCGTCCAGCGGGGCGCTGCGGATGCCCGCGATCTGCTGATCGATCACCGGGCTCTGGCCGAGGAACTGCTGGGTAAACTGGGGATTGCCGCCGAAGAGGGCGAGCAACTGGAAGTTCTGCACGATCTCGCGCGCATAGGCCTGCTTGCGCTCGGTCCAGTAGGCGGAGCGCGAGAGCTCGCTGGCGCCAACGCGGGCGACGGGGCGGCTCGGCAGCCAGAGTTGCTCGTAGGCCAGGCCGAGCAGCACGGCCAGCAACGCAAGGCCGATCGTCGCGGCGGTGATGGTGATCACGAGGCGCTGGCGCTGCTCCTCCTGGAGTTTGCGCGCGGCGACACGACGCTGGCCTGCCGGGTTACCGGCAGGCTTCGGGCGCGACGGGGGTGGCGTGGAGGCGCCACCCTGCTGCGGGTTCTTGGATTTTTCTGCCATAACAGGAACCGCCGTCCCCTGCAAGCCCGGCTAGAACCAATACCTTTCACATAAGCGCATGCGGCGCCGCAGCCCCCCTCCCAACCTCCCCCCGCTGGGGGGAGGAGCCGGACTCCCTCCCCCAGCGGGGGAGGGCTGGGGAGGGGGCAGTCACCTCATTTGAAAAGTATTGCGGCTAGAACGGGATATCCTCATCGCCGATGTCGGGGGGCGCGGGGGGCTGCGGGCTGCCTCGCGGAGGGCGCGCGGGCCCGGCTGGCGGGGCGTAGTCGTCGGGGTCGCGGCTGGCGCGGCCCTCGCGGCTATCGAGAATGATCATATCGTTGGCGATCACCTCGGTGCGGTAGCGCGTCTGGCCGCTCTGCTGATCCTCCCACGAGCGGGTCTGGAGCCGACCCTCAAGGTAGACGCGCGTGCCCTTGCTGAGGTACTGGCTGCAGGTCTCGGCAAGCTTGTTCCAGGCGACCACGCTGAACCACTCGGTGTCCTCGTGGAGCTCACCGCCACTATCGCGCCACTGGCGACCCACGGCGACGCGGAAGGTCGTCACGAGGCTGCCGGAGGCGGTGTGGCGCAGCTCCGGGTCGGCACCGAGCCTGCCGATGATCATGACCTTGTTGAGATCGCGTGCCATACCATTTACGCCTTGTCGCCCTCGCTCACCGCCTCGGTCGTCTCGACGGCGGCGGCGGGCGCGGCGGCGGCGCCTTTCTGCTCAACGACGGTGATCAGGTGGCGGAGAATGGTATCGGTCAGCTTGATCGTCCGCTCAACCTCGATCACTTTTGCTGCGCTGAGGCTGAAGTGCATCAGCACATAGTAGCCCTCGGTAAAGTTGCGGCGGCTGGGCTCACCGGTCACATACTCGCGGATCGGGTAGGCCAGCTTGCGCCGCCCCCAGGGCGGCGAATGGTTGACGGCGCTGACCTCACCGCCGCTGGCCTCGATCGCCTGCTTGATCCGATCGACCACAGCCGCGATCCCCTCCTCGCTGGCCGCGAGAGGGCTGATGATGAACATCAACTCGTAGTCACGACGACGCTCGCGCACGTGATCCTCCTCTGGTGACGTCCCGCTCGTCGAGGCTCACCCGGCTGCGCGATCCAGGGAGTGCGGCGGAACAGAAAGAAAGATGGGCCGCGCCTGACAGCGCAGCGCCATGCTTGTAGCAACACGGGATTATACCACGGCTGGCGAGATGGGGCAACTCCAGATTTTTATGTCAAAGGCTGATCAGCCGCCGAGGCCGGCCTGCCACCATGGTCGTGCAAGCAGCACGACGAGCAGGAAGGCCACACTGATGATCAGCATCACCAGGTCGTCCCGCGTGAGTGCCCAGCGGCGCCGCGGTCGCACCAGGTGCAGGCTGAGCCAGAAGAGCAGCAGGCTGGCCGCTCCGTAGATCACCAGGCTGACCCGGTAGAGCGGCAGGACCACCCGCCCACCCTGGGCCTCGACGAGCACACCCTGGGTCAGCAGGCTGAGCGCCGCCACGGGCCGCAGCGTCTCGGGCGAGACCACCTCCGGCGGGCGGGTGCGCGCCAGGGCCGCGCCGATCGCCGAGAGCGGGTTGGCAGCCACGTAGGCGGGTGGCGCCGGCAGCATGGCGTTGGTCAGGCTCCAGAAGTTGGCCGCCAGCAGTGTGCCGCCCACCAGGGCGACCAGCAGCGCGTAGCAGAGCAGGGTGGCCGCGTAGGTCTGGCGC
Source organism: Chloroflexota bacterium (assembly GCA_013388805.1). GTDB lineage: Bacteria > Chloroflexota > Chloroflexia > Chloroflexales > Chloroflexaceae > JACAEO01. The sequence goes on along the minus strand of JACAEO010000260.1, from coordinate 4,005 downwards.
GTGAGCGCCGAGCAGAACAGGCCCAGTGTCGCCCCCGCGATGGCCGATCCGAGCATCACCGCCAGCACGCGCGCCAGGTCGGCCACGCCGACTCCGCCGAAGAGGTAGACCAGGCTGAAGAGCGGTAGCGCCGCGATCAGCAGCAGCAGGACGAAGGCGATCCCGGTGAGCAGTTTGCCCAGCAGCAGCCACGCCGGGGTGAGCGGCGTGGCGGCGAGCAGTTCAACGGTGCGCCGCTCGTACTCGGCGCTCACCCCATTGACGGTCGTGGCCGGCGCGAGAAAGACGCTGAGCGCCTGCAATGCCAGTACCAGCCCGACGAAGATCGCCTGGCCGACCTGGGCGGCGAAGAGCGGCGGCCCCATGCCCAGCTGGCCGGTCACAGCGTTGAAAACCAGTCGCCCGCCGATCAGCGCCAGGCCGACGTAGACGGTGATCAGCAGCGCCGCCCGGCTTCCCCGCAAGGTGGCGCGCAGTTCTTTCAGCAGGACAGAGGTGAGACCGGCCATTGTGTATTGCCCTCGGGGCATCAGTCCAGGGCACAGTGCTGCTACGGCAAGACACCGCGCAGCACTGTGGTGGCGAAGACGCACTCCGCCTCGTCGATCCGCCCGTCCAGCCGGAGCCGCAGACGCCCGCCCTGCACAAACGGCGCCGCGTCGTTGATCGCGATGGTTCCCGGGCCGTCGAAGCTCAACGGGACCCAGGCGCCCGTCTGCCAGTTGAACAGCTCGGTGGTGATGCCGGCACCGGGCCACGGGCGCGTGCTCTGGAGGTCGAGTGTGGCGCTGGTGGCCGCGAAGGTCGCCAGGTCAGCCGGGAGCGCCAGGGTCATGATGAGCGGCGCCGGCGCGGGCACCAGTCCGCGGCCAAACTCACCCGTGCAGGTGGGGCGGGGCGCATCGGCCAGTTCGAGCTGCATCCATCCCGCCGGAATGGTGGCGGCCCCGCCACCGGTGATGCGCGGCCGCGCCACCAGCAGGCCGACGTACTGCGTGGCTGCGCCTGGCGCCTCCACGTTGAGCGGCAGCGGGCTGGCATCGAGCCAGGCCAGGACCAGTGGCTCGGGGGCCTGGCCCTCGATCCCGGCGGCCACGGCGGCGTTGAGCAGGGCCTCGCGGATGAGGATGCGCCGCTCGGGCGCGCTGCCCGGCGCGCGGCCGGCCACCAGTTGCTCGCCGAGCACAACCACGCTGAGCGGCGTCGCCTCCTGGGGGCGGGGCTCGCCGGGCCGCGCCGTGGGTGGCCAGGTCGCCGTTGCCGCTTCGTCGGGCGCAAGGTCGCCCAGGGCTACCGCGTGCCCGGCGTAGGCGACGCGCACGTCGCGCAGTGGACGCCCGGTGGTGTTGCGCACGGCCAGCTTGACGTCATCGGCGCCCACCTGGAGCTGGGCATCGAGGGCCGGCAGGTCGACCAGCGCCTCGAGCAGCGCACCTTCCAGGCGCCAGCGGTTGACCTCGAGCGTCAGCGCTGCCCCCTCCTGGGCCAGGTCGCCCCCCGCGCTGTCGATGGCGCCGAAGCGCGCCGCAGCGGGGAGGAGCGGGCGGGCCACGGCGTCACCGCCAACGCCAACCGTGAAGCGCTCGTCGCGCGGGGTGAGCAGGCCAAGGCTCGTGCGCGCCCGGGCTGTGGCGTCATCGACCTGCTCCACCAGCGCCACCTGGGTGACGATGCGCTCGTCGGCACGGCTGGCCAGCGCGAGCCCCAGCGCGATCGCGCCGATGCCGAGCGCCAGTGCGGGCAACGCGATCCAGCCCAACTCCTGGCGATCCATGCGGTGGAGCAGCAGGGCCAGGCCCGGCCCGATCAGCACGGTGTAGGTCACCAGGAGCGCGAAGAGCGGTGTGCTGTCGGGCAGGGCGATCACTGGCAGGTAGCCGAGCGCGCTGGCCAGGATCTGAGCCTGCACACCGTCGCCGTTCAGGTCGAAGCCCACGGTCCGGTAGATGCGCACCGGGCTGAGCAGCCGGTCCCAGAGGGCCGGGGCGCCAGACCAGGTCTGCAGCGTGCTGAGACCCGGGTCGAAGGCCAGCTGGGTGACCCGCCCGGCGCCGAGGTCGCGCCGGGTCCAGAGGGGGGCAGTGCTCGAGCCGAAGGGGCGCGTATCGGGTGCGGGGCGCAGGACCACGCCCTGGAGCGCGCCGGGCGGCGGGGCATCGGCAAAGGCGCCAAGCGGCTGCGGGTCGAGGGCGATGACCGCGCCGCTTTCGGCGAGGCGCAGCGGCGCGGGCAGGGCGGCCAGGGTTGTCGCCAGGCCCGCGCCGCCGCCGATCACCAGGTGGCCGCCGGCGCGCACCCAGGCCTGGAGCGCAGCCAGGTGCGCCGGGGTGAGGCGCTGGGCCGGCAGGTCGCCGAGGACGATCACGGCCAGGCTCGCCAGCCCGGCGGGGCGCTCGGGCAGTTGCTCGGGAGCGATCGCGAACGGCAGCAACGGCAGCGCAGCCAGGTCCTCGCGGCGCGGCAGGCGCAACACGAGTGGGCGGGTGGAGACCAGGCCGATGATACGCTCACCCTCACGGGGGCGGACGGCCACGCGCTGTTCGGCCAGCACCACACCTGCCCGCTCGACCGTGACGGCCAGTTCGCGCGTGCTGCGGTCCATGGCGGCGTAGAGCGTCAGCGAGAGCTCGCCGCCGCCGGGCAGATCGACGAGCGCGCTGTTGCGTGGGCGGATCAGTGGCGAGGCCACAGCAACGGTGACGCGCGCGGGTGGGCCAGCGTTGCGTAGTACAATGGAGAGCGGCAGCCAGCGGTCGGGCGCGTAATTGCCTTCAAAGGCCGGTGTCACCGCGAGTGTCACTTCGTCCTGGGCGCGTACCGGCTGGTGGGTACCTGCCAGCGTGCCGGCCAGCAGCGCCAGCGCCATGACGATGGCCGCGTGAATGGCGCGGCGCCGAATGATGCCAGGCGTCTTCAACGAGTGGTTCCCACGCTTTGGCGAAAGCAGCCCCTGTGGTCATTGTAGCAGACACCACCCCATGGCCCGCACGCTCACCGTACTGACGCCGGGCCGGCGCGTCCTGCTGGCCGGGCTCGTCTGCGCGGTGGTGGCCTGGATCGCCGGGCCGGCGGGGCGCCTGCCGGTGGCGATGGTGTTGCTCGGGCTGGCGCCGGGCTACCTGCTGGAGCGCGCGCTGCCGCTCGCGCGCCCCCACCTGCTGGCCCGGAGCGCGCTCTGGCTCGGACTCAGCCTGAGCCTGGTCGCCCTGCTCTACCAGTGGCTCTGGCCGCTCGGGCTCAGCCTCGGCGGCCCGGCGCTCGCGCTGCTGGCCAGCGCGCTGGGCCTGGCCACGCTGGCGCTGGCCTGGGTCGACCTCGGCGCGCCGCGGGCAGCACGGGCCGCTGATCAGCGGCCCGCTGCCGGCACCACGCTGAGCGTCTGGCTGCTGCTGGGCCTGGTGACCGCCCTGACCTGCTGGACGCGCTTCGAGCACATCCGGGATCTGGCCCTGCCGGCCTGGGTGGACCCGGTGCACCACGCCCTGCTGGTGCGGATCGCGGCGGAGACGGGCCGCGCGCCGACCTCGCTCGAGCCGTACATGCCGGTGCGCGATCTGCCCTACCACTGGGGCTACCACGTCTTCGTCGCCTCGCTGATGCGCCTGAGCGGGCTGGCCCTGCCCGAGGCGCTGCTCTGGTCGGGGCAGATCCTGAACGCGCTGCACGCGCCAGTGGCCGGCGCCCTGGCCCTGACCGTCTGGCGCCGGCCCACCGCGGCCGTGGGCGCGGCCCTGGTGGCCGGTCTGATCTCAACGATGCCGGCCTACTACGTCTCGTGGGGGCGTTACACCCAACTCAGCGGGCTGCTACTGCTGGCGGGGCTGGCGGTGGCCTGGGAGCGCGGGCTCGCGGGCGGCGGGCGAGGCTGGTGGGCGCTGCTCGGCGTCCAGCTTGCCGGGCTGAGCCTGATCCACGTGCGCGTGCTGGCCTTCGCGCTGGCGCTACTGGCCGCCTGGGGTCTGGTCTGGGCAGCGGGCGCCAGCCGCGCGGCGTTGGGCGCGCGGG
>JACAEO010000220.1 GCA_013388805.1 Chloroflexota bacterium | reverse complement strand
GTGCGCTAGCTTCGCTGGCGCACCGCAACGCCAGATTCTGGCCCCCTCCCCTGGCAGGGGAGGGGGTAGGGGGGTGGGGTATGCAGGGCCTGGGGACGCAACTCCCAAAAACCCTACCCCTGAGAGCTCATGGAGCGGGGGCGTTCACGTCCAGCGTCCGGCTACGGGCCGGCCGGGGCCAGTTGCCAGGGCAGTTCCAGGCGATCTGTTCGGGCATCAGCGCGACCTCGACCGTGTCCAGATGCGCCGCGCCCAATCTACCATCGCACATCTGCAATCTGCAAGCGCACTAGGGCTGGACCTCGGGCGTCGCAGGTGGCAGGACCACATTGCTCGTCTCGCCCATGCGGTTGAGCAGCAGGGTCAGGTCGGTGTTGGGGTCGATGAACCACATGTTCCCATTATCCAGCATCTTGACCATCAGCTCGCGCTTGCGCAGCTCGAAGAGCTCGGGATTCTCGCGCCAGTAGCGGCCCTCGATTGCGCGCACCTGGGCGTCGCGGTTGGCGGCCTCGAGGGCGGCCGCAGTCAGGCCCCGCTCGCGGGTCAGGGCCACCTGGGCCTCCTGCTCGGCCTGGAACAGATTGTTGGCCTGCTGGGCCTCAATCTGCTCGCGGCGCTTCTGCTCGGTCTCGATCTGCACCTCCAGGTTAGCCTTCTCCGAGAGCAGCCGCGCGTACTCCTCGCCGACCTTGATATCGAGCACCTTCACGTCGAAGAGCTGGATGTAGAGCTGCTCAGCCGGACTGCGCCGCCCGGTCTCGTTGGTGGTGAGGAACTGGCGGATGCGCGCCGCGAAGCCACCGCGGTCGGAGAGCGCCTGGTCAAGAGTGAACTGGGTGCTGGCGCTCTTGAGCGCGTCGTTGATGTAGCCATCGAGCGGCTGGGTAAGCTGCTCGTCGCGCACGCCGATCTCGCCGTAGCTCGCGCGTAGCGCGTCGGGGCTGGTCAGGCGGCTGTAGTCAACCTGGATGTCGATGTCGTAGAGCTGCTTGTCGCTGCTGGCCACGTTCTGCGAGATGGTACGGGTCTGCCGCCGGACGTTGACCACCTCGATGGTGGTGAAGGGCGCGAAGGGCCGGAAGTAGATCCCCGGCTCCTGGATGCCCTCAACTCGCCCCTGGGTCACGATGATCCCCCGCTCACCCTCATTGATCTGGGCGAACTTCATGGTCGAGAGGCCGATGCCGATCACGACCAGGACCAGCGCCACCCCGCCGATCAGACCCAGCCGGACGCCGGTTCCGCCCGCTCCCTTGCCGCGCTGTGGTGTCATGGTTGCTCCTTCGATGTTCTCGGTACCCTGGACCTCACCCGCGACGCCGTCTGTGGTCGCAGGTCGATTATACGAAGCGACTGCAACGAGACTCTTGCCTGCACCAACAAAACAACACCTTGTTACAGTTGCTCCACAGCTCCACACAACCGGCCCGTCGAGCTGGAGAGCTGTGGAGCTGAACCCCAGATTGTCAAGCAGGTTTGAACCATGTCTTAAACGATGATGGCCGGCAGCTTTGCGCGCTACCGGCCACTGGATAGACAGATTGACAGATGCTCAGCGTGGTGGGTAGTGCTCGGCCCGCGCCTGCGCGTTCGCATCGAAGCCGAGGGCATCGGCGACGATGTAGAGGGGCCGGCCCTTGACCTCGTCGTAGATGCGGCCCACGTACTCGCCGATAATGCCGAGCGAGATCAGCTGTACCGCGCCGATGAAGAGCACGCTCGCCAGGGTAGCCGCCTGGCCGTAGAAGGCGGCGTCCTGCGGATCGGGGCTACCGAGCCGCATCACAAAGACCACGCCGATGAAGAGCAGGCTCATGGCGGCCACGATGAAGCCCAGGTAGGTGGCGAGCTGCAACGGGAGGTAGGAGAAGCTCGTGATGCCATCGAGGGCGAACTTGAGCATTTTGCGCAGCGGGTACTTGGTGCTGCCGGCCTTGCGCGCGTGGCGCTTGTAGCTCACCCCGGTGCTATTGAAGCCAACCCACACCGAAAGCCCGCGCATAAAGCGGTGGTGCTCACGGATGCGCCCGAGCGCATCGACCACCTTGCGGTCCATCAGCCGGAAGTCGCCAGCGTCAACCGGGAGCTCCACATTGGTGATGCCGGCGATAATCCGGTAGAACGCCGAGGCGGTGGCCCGCTTGAACCAGGTCTCGCCTTCGCGCTCTTCGCGCACCGCATAGACCACCTCGTAGCCCTCGCGCCACTTCGCGATCAGCTCCGGGATCACCTCGGGCGGGTCCTGCAGGTCGGAGTCGATCACCACCACGGCGCGGCCCTGGGCATAGTCGGTGCCCGCCGTGATCGCCAGCTGGTGGCCGAAGTTACGCGAGAAGTTCAGCACCTTGACCCGCGGATCCCGCTCGTGGACGGCGCGCAGGATGGCCGCCGAGCGGTCGCGGCTGCCATCATTGACCAGCACGAGCTCAAAGGGCTCGGCGAGTGGTTCGAGCGCGGCAATGGTGCGCGCACAGAACTCCTCGATCAGCGCCTCTTCATTAAAGACCGGCGCGACGACCGAGAAGGTCGGCGGCCCCGGGGCGACGTCGGTGCGCGGCGCTTCGGCCAGCTGGATCATCAGCGACATGACAGCAACTCCTGGTTCAGCACTACCAGTGGCGCGTGATCGGAAGGGGGCGCAGTTCATCCCAGTTGGGACCGACCTCCACCTCGACGCCGAGGGGCACCGCCAGCGGGTAGACCCCCTCCATCACCTCGGCGACCAGGTGGGCGGCGGTGTCGCGTTCGTGCTCGGGCGCCTCGAGGATCAGCTCATCGTGGACCTGCAGCAGCAGGCGCGTCGCCAGGCCCTCGGCCTGGAGCCGGCGATGGACATTGATCATCGCGATCTTCATCAGGTCGGCGGCGGTGCCCTGGATGGGCGCATTGATCGCCTCGCGCATCGCCGCCTGGGCGCGTGGGCCCTTGTCGCCGCCCATAAGCTCCGGGAAGTGGCGCCGGCGCCCGAAGAGCGTGCTCACATAGCCTGTCTCGCGGGCGGTGCGCAGCACCTCATCGATGTAGGTCCGGATCCCGGGGAAACTGGCAAAGACCCCATCGATCAGCGCCTGGGCGGCGGCGCGCTCCAACCCCAGGCGCTGGGCGAGGCCAAAGGCGCTGATGCCATAGATGATACCGAAGACGACCGTCTTCGCCACCCGGCGCTGGTTCTTATCCACCGCCTCCGGTGGCACGCCGAAGAGACCGGCGGCGGTAGCGGCGTGGATATCGCGCCCGGCCTGGAAGGTCTCGACCAGTGCCGGATCGCGTGTGATATGGGCCAGAACCCGCAGCTCGATCTGCGAATAATCGGCGGCGATGAAGCAATGGCCGGGCGCGGCGACGAAGCCGCGGCGGATCTCGCGGCCCTCCTCGGTGCGCACCGGGATATTCTGCAGATTCGGCGAGTCGGACGACAGGCGCCCGGTGGCGGCGCCGACCTGGTTGTAGGAGGTATGCACCCGGCCGGTGCGCGGATTGACCAGGGCGGGCAGCGCATCGACATAGGTGCTCTTGAGCTTACTGAGCTGGCGGTAGCGCAGAATATGCTCGGCGATCGGCGCGAGGGGCGCGATCTGCTCAAGCACCTCGGCGGTGATCGAGTAGCCACCGCTCTTCAGCCGGCTCAGGCCCAGCGCCCTGGGGTCGAGCCCGAACTTGCCGCTCTCGAAGAGCACCTGATTGAGCTGCTGGCCCGAATTGATATTGAACGGGCCACCGGCCAGCTGGTGGATAGCGGCCTCCAGTTCGGCGATACGCGCCTCGAGACTGGCGCCGAGCTGGCGCATGTAGGTCACATCGAGCAGGATGCCGGTCCGCTCCATCGCGGCCAGCACCGCGATCAGCGGCAGTTCGAGGCGCGCGAAGAGCGCGTAGAGCTGCTCGTGCTGGCGCAGCTGGGCTTCCAGCACGTGCTGGAGGCGCAGGGTCATATCGGCGTCGGCGGCGGCATAGGGCGTAGCGCGCTCCAGGGGCACCTCGGCGAAACTGAGCTGCTTGCTACCCCGGCCGATCAGCTCCTCGATCGGCGTGAGCGGCTCGGGCAGGCGCAGCTCGAAGAAGGCCAGTTCCTTGAGCCCGACGCGCTGCTTGCCGAGCAGCGCGGCGGCGATCAGCGTATCGAAGGCCAGGCCGTGCACCTCGACCCCGGCCGTCATCAGCATTTCGAGGTCAAACTTGGCATTATGGGCATACTTGGCCTTGCCCGGATCCGCGAAGAAGGGGCGCAGCGCGGCGAGCACCTGGTCGCGCGGCAGCTGGGGGCCACTGCTATGTGCGAGGGGGATGTAGGCGGCAGCACCGGGGGTGACGGCGATCGAGAGGCCGACCAGTTCGCTAGCGAAGGGGCGCAGACCACTCGACTCGGTATCGAAGGCGAAAGCGGGGCTGGCCGCCAGCTGGCCCACGAGCTCCGCCAGGTCGGCCGCGCTGGTGACGGCGCGATAATCGCCGTGGTGGGGCAGGGCCGGCGCGTGGCTCACCGCCGGAGCGCCTATATCGAAGAGCGCCAGCTGCCGGGCGCCGCCAGGCGGCGGGGGTGGGGGCGGCAGGGTTGCCGGCAGGCTTGCGGCATAGGGCTCCTGCTGGACCGCGGCAGGCGGGCCGGCCGTAGCGGCAAAGGGAGCAGCGAGCGTATCGGCGGGTGTCGAGGCCGAGGGGGGCAGCTTCTTGATCAGGTTCGAGCTCGCGCCGATCTCGAGGTCCTGGAACAGGCGGATCACCGCGGCGCGGTCGTAGTCGTGCAGGGCTGCGGCCGCCAGGTCAAGCTGCACGGGGGCGTCGCAGACGATCGTGGCCAGGCGCTTGCTAAACGCAGCCACCTCGCGCTGGCCCTCGAGCAGCTTCTGATAGCGCTTCGGCGCGGCCGCGAGCTGGTCGAAGAGCCGTTCGACGCTACCGAACTGCTTGAGCAGGGCGATGGCGCCTTTCTCGCCGATACCCCTGACCCCGGGGATATTATCGCTCACATCGCCCTTAAGGCCGCGCAGATCGGCGAGTTGCTCGGGGGCGAGGCCATCGTAGCGCTCACGGACCTTCGCCGCATCGTAGCGGGTCGTCGTCGTCTTCGCGCCATAGGGATTGGCGAGGATAACGCTGACGTGATCATCAACCAGCTGGAGCGTATCGGTATCGCCGGTGAGGATGAGCGTCTCGAGGCCCAGCGCCGTTGCCTGGCGGGCGAGGGTCCCGATCACATCATCGGCCTCGAAGCCCTCAGCGGTATAGATCGGAATATTGAGCGCCTGAACCAGCTGCTTGATCCGCGCGAGCTGAGGCTCAAACTCCTCGGGCGTATCAGCGCGGCCGGCCTTATACGCGGCGAAGAGCTCATCGCGGAAGGTACGGCCGACATCGAAGGCCACCGCCACATATGCGGGGTGCTGCTCCTGGAGCATGGTGAGCAGGATCTGCGCAAAGCCGAAGACCGCGTAGGTCGGCTCGCCGCTGGACGTGCGCAGGCCAGCGTCCTTGAGCGCATGGAAGGCGCGAAAGGCCAGGGCGTGGCCATCGATCAGCGCCAGGCGTTTGGGTTGCGACATCCGGCCTTCTCCCTCGCAAAGGCGTGCTACCTGGCATTATACCATTGTGCAGCTCAACGGCGCCTAACACCCGGCTGGCCCGTGGATGAATGGCATGTGGCGGGAGCGAAACATTTGACAGCCCCCATGCCGTGTGTTATACTCGCGTGTGGTGTGCGGGCGTATAGCTCAGCTGGTTAGAGCGCGATCCTGATAAGATCGAGGTCGGTGGTTCGAGTCCACCTACGCCCACCAGGCAGCAGAGAGAATAGAGAAGGTGGCGTTGCGGATCGCACTTCTCTATTCTCTCTTCTTGTGGGGCGATAGCTTAGCTGGGAGAGCGCCTGCTTTGCAAGCAGGAGGTCCGGGGTTCGAATCCCCGTCGCTCCACTGCACTAGGACGCGGAATCTCGCAAGAGGTTCCGCGGTTTTTTTGCCTCCGGGAGCAGCCAGCGTCGTGCGACCCGTTCAGACCGCCAGCGATCGCCTCAGCGCACCGTAGTCTGAAGGTCCTCAGAGGCGCTCGACGTGCTTCGGGTCATCTTCGAGGGCATCGGCGAGTTGCGGGTCGACGGTGTCACCCACCAGCTAGCGCCCGGTCGCGTAGGTGCAGTGCCCACCCGGCGTCCGGCGCAGGATCGCCTGCGTGTGTGGCCCGCTGGTCTTGCTAAGTGTCCACAGGCCGCGTGGCGGCCTGATGCCGACCCTCGTGCGTGATGCTCAGTCCTGGGCGATCCTACCCGAAGCCAGGAGCGACGGCCGCCACCGTAAGAAAGCTGAAGCCAAGCTCCTGTACGCCGACCAGCGGGGTCGGTGTCGCGAGACTGCGCGGCAGGAGCCCGATGATGGCCCGTGCCACCAGCAGCGCGAAGGCGATCGTGGCGAGCCACGGCGCAGCCCCAAGCCACGCGAGCCCGACGGCGACAACCAGAGCAACGCTATGGGCAACGTAGGTCGGCAAGCGCCTGGCGGGCTCGCCGCGGGCCAGGCGCAGCCGTGCGCCGACGTAGATAATTGCCGGGACAGCCTGGAGCACCAGGAGGAGCCAGAGGAGGAGCGCTGGCCCGATGGTGAGGCAGCGACGTTTCCCGCACCGCTCGTCGGCTAACGGCGTGGTACGCACACCGTTCTACCTGGCGTCGAGCACCTCGTCCACGCTCACGGTGAAGCCGTCCAGCAGCTTCGAGGCGGCGTATTCACCCCGGTGAAAGACGCCATACTCGACGTAGGTGTCACCTTCGAGTACCAACACCGCGATGGTGTTCTTCAGCGGGTCGATAATCCAGTACTCGGGTATACCAGTCGCAGCATAATCAACCGGTTTTTCCTCGGTGTCTCGCTCAGGGTTGTCAGGACTGACAATTTCTACCACGAGATCAGCGCCGAGCCAGAATGCATTTTGACGGCGCGGGTCGTTCGCATCCAGCAGAACCAGGAGATCAGGCTCGCGAAATTTCCCGGAGCAGACGTGTAGGCGCAGAGGTGCATAGAAGACGGTACCACCGAGGCGCTGGACAAACGCGAAGAGCGCAAAAAAGAGCAGTCGCGAGATGGCCTGATGCTTATCCGTGGGCATTGGCAGAACCTCGATGTAGCCATCAGTGTACTCCAGCAGCCGGTTTGTCTGGTTACTCAGTAGCAGGTACTGCTCTTCGGTCCAATGCCCTTGCAAGGGGTCGAGGCTCAGGACAAACTCATCGCCCTCTTCCCAACTTATCCGCAGGTTGGCCTGATGTGCGGCAATTGCCATAGCCTCTCCCCTTCCCAGCGTGGCTCCTTCTGCTCACAGTATAGCCTGAACACCCTTGAGCTCGCAATTCCGTCGTCGAGCCGTCCGTGTGTGCAGCTTGATGAAACACCTGGTTAGCGCGAATAAGAGCCTATCCGGATAACCAGGTTATCCGGAAGTTCTCTGGGAGGGCCTGGCCCTCCCAGCCCCTCCCGGCGGAGGAACGCCAGGTTATCCGGATGGGCTCTTAGGGAGATTGAGAGGGCAACGATATGACCGACGACCTGCGCGCCCGTCTCCAGGCCCTCTCGCCCGAGGAGCGAGCGCGCCTGCTCGCGCAGCTCGGCGCAGGCGACGCGCCCGCCCGCGCCCGCAGCGGCGCCCCGCCCGGCGATGGCGCCGTGCGCGCCGCGCGCAAAGCTGTCGAGGGCGATGTCAACCTCTCCGATGATGCGCGTATCAACGGGGTGGCCGTCGGCGTCAACCTGGGCGCGATTATCTACGGGCGCGACCCGAGCGAGGACGAGCGGCGCCGCCTGGTCTGGTATCTCTCCGCGCTCGCCGGCGACCTGCGGCGTTTGCCGCTGCGCGGTCTCGACCCGACCCTGGCGGAAGGACCCGGGGTGGATCTGAGCCGGGTCTATGTGATGCTGGCCACCACCCGCCCGACGCGGCTCGCCGCCGGTCGCCGGTCGGAACTGCGCTCCTACTTTGCTGATGACGCCTTGCATCCGGCTTCAGACTTTGATCCGGATTTCGCGCTGCCGCCTCGAGCGATCCTCAGGACGTCGGTTGGCGACCGGGCTGTGTCCGGGGGCGGGGGGCTTGCCGCGGGCCGGCGCGCTAGATGATCGGGTCGTTGATATCGACCGGGCGCAGATCGTGACCGAGGCGTTGTGGGAGAATCCCCGCCTCGTGCTCCTCGGCGACCCCGGCAGCGGCAAGAGCACCTTCCTGCGCCACCTGGCCTGGGCGCTGGCGCGGCGGGGGCTTGATCAGGCCGGCCCTGACACCGAGTTGTTCGGGTGGGAGGCCGGGCGCCAGCTTCTGCCGGTGATCCTGCCCCTGCGTCGCCTGGCCGGCGCCCTCGCGGTTGCCGCCCCAGACGCCCGGACGGTCCACCAGGCCCTGTGCGACGTCGTGGCCGGCTATGGGGTGCAGGCGCCCGACGATCTCCTCACCGATGCCCTGGTCCGTGGCGCGGCGATCATCCTGCTCGACGGTCTCGACGAGGTGCCCATCGAGGCGACGGAGACCAGCGCGAGCCGCCTGGCGACGCTGCGCGCCGCGCGCGCGTTCGCCGAACGCTATGCGAAGACATCGTTCGTGTTGACCTGCCGCAGCCGCGCTTTCACCGACGAGCTGCGCGCCTGTCTGGACTGGCCGGTCGAGACTCTCGCCCCGTTCACGTTGGGCCAGGTGCGCCACTTCGTGCCCGCGTGGTACGGCGAGCTGAAGGATCGCGGGCAGCTCACTGCGGCCCAGGCCGAGCGACTCAGCGCGGAGCTGATCGCCGCGATCGCGGCTGCGCCGCGGCTGCGCTCGATGGCCGAGACGCCGCTGCTGCTCACGCTGATGGCCCTGCTGCTCTTCCGCCGCGGCGCCCTGCCGCGCGATCGGCCCCGGCTCTACGAAGAGATCCTCGAACTGCTGCTCGGCCAGTGGGACAAGGTGCGCGACGGCCAGAGCCTGGCCGAGGTGATCGGTCGCCCCGACTGGACCAGCGAGCGGCTGCGCCCGCTGCTCGACCGGCTCTCCTACGAGGCCCACCTCGTGGGCTCCTCGCTGGACGGGCGCGGGCGGTTGGAGCGGGGCCAGGTGCGCGATGCCTTGATCGACTTCTTCGAGGCTGCCCAGGTGCCCGAGCCGTGGGGCGCAGCCCGGCGCTGCCTGGAGTACTTCGAGCAGCGCAGCGGCCTGCTGGCCCCCGATGGCGCCGAGAGCTATGTCCGATCACCAACGCCCAGTGGCAGGCCTGGGGCGGCCGGTCCTCATACTCCGCCAACGACAGCGATCTCAATCGCCCGAACCAGCCGGTTGTCGGCCTGCAATGGGCATGGTGCAACCAGTTCTGCGCCTGGCTCAGCGCGCAGACCGGGGCGAGCATCCGCCTGCCTACCGAGCAGGAGTGGGAGGCGGCGGCCCGCGGCGGCGATACCCGGCGCTACCCCTGGGGCGACGACTGGCGCGCGGATCACGCTGCCACAGCGGAAGATCGGGCCGGGCGCGGCTGGGAGTGGAGCGTGCCGGTGGGGTGCTACCCGGCCGGCGCGGCCCCGTGCGGCGCCCTCGACATGGCCGGCAACGTCCGGGAGTGGACGGCGAGTGTCTGGCGGTCGTATCCCAAGGCGAACAACGTCTTTACAGATGAACAACGCCGCGCGCTCCGCGGTGGCAGTTATCGCGACGAAAGAACAGATGTTCGCTGCGGGGCGCGGGTCAGGGTCCCGCTTCGACTACTGGGACGGCCTCCTCAACGGTTTTCGGGTTGTGCTCGCCCCCTCGCTCGCACACATGTTCTGATTTCTGAGTTCTGAGTCCTGAATGCTGCGTGCTGAATCCTTGCGGGGCGAACAGGGGTGTAAAGCGTTTCGTAGGAGTTGCGCCGTTCGCAGCGTGCTGCCCCCCTCCCGGTCTCCCCCCGCCGGGGAAGGGGATGGGGAAACCCGGTTTCCCCATCCCCCTGCGCACGGGCTGCGCCCGCACCTTCCCGCGGGCGGGGGCGTAGGGGAACCGGGTTTCCCCAGCCCTCCCCAGCCCGCCCCCGCTGGAGGAGGGAACCTGGCTCGTAAGTGTTCACATTTCTCTCGGGAGCGCGGGCATCATGGTCTTTGAGAAATTCATCCGGTATATCGGGCTGGCCGTGGGGCTGAAGCCCTCGGCTATGGAATGCGAAGCCCGCCTGCGCGGGCTATACCGGATTATGTATTCAAAGACCATCTTGCCCGCGGAGATGCGACAAGGGCAGGGTGCCGGCCCCCTCCCCAGCCTGCCCCCCCCGGGGGTGGGCGTCCGGCTCCTCCCCCCAGCGGGGGGAGGCTGGGAGGGGGGCCGCGCGCGGCGAACAGTGTTCACCTCATCCGTCCATGCGGCTGCGCCGCGCACCGACGGGATGAACATACTTCCTGGGAGGGCTGCGCCCTCCCAAACCCTCCCGCGGGCGGGGGTGTGGGGGAACCGGGTTCCCC
>JACAEO010000040.1 GCA_013388805.1 Chloroflexota bacterium | reverse complement strand
GTTGACCAGCGGCATGTTTCGTGACGGGCTGGTCGATCTGTTGATCTCGTTCCTCGGCGGATTGCTTGGAATCCAGGGCGCCTGGTGGTTCTGCACCCTGTTCGTTCGCGCGGCCAACCGTATCCTTTCCATAATCGCTGGAAGGCTCGGTGACAAGCCAGCGAAGGTCTGGTAGACTTTCCACTATGCAGCTTCCCGATGTCAACCTTGATGCCATCTCCGACCCCGCAATCCGCGACGTCGTGCAGCAGTTGCTCAACATCATCGAGACGCTGGCGGCGGAAAATGTCGCCTTGCGCCTGGAAGTTCAGCAACTCCGCGATGAGAACGCTCGTCTGAAGGGTGGCTCGGGAAAACCGGACATCAAGCCGTCGGTGCAGCCGCCCGCGACCGACCACTCCTCGGAAGCCGAGCGCCAGACCCGCACCCCCCGCGGCAAGCCCAAGAAAAACGAAACCCTCACCATCACGCGCGAGCAGCGCTGTGTGGTTGACCCTGCGAGCTTGCCTCCGGACGCCCGCTTCAACGGCACGCGCGAGTATATCGCCCAAAACCTCATCTTCAAGGTCGAAGTTATCCGCTTCCTGCGTGAGGAATGGTTCGTCCCTTCCACCAATACGACCATCCTCGCACCGCTGCCCGCAGGCTATCGCGGCGGCTTTTCTCCCTCCATCCAGAGCCTCGTCCCGGCCCTCGGCGATGACACTACCAATGTCAGCCAGCCGGCCTTGCTGCACTTTCTGCGCACGATGGGCGTTTCGATCGGTGCGGGAACCATCGCACGTCTGCTCGGGGACTCGACGGGTTGCTGGGCTGAAGAGGCCGAGGCGATCCATCAGGCCGGGCTTGCGAGCGGGCCGTGGGTGGCCACCGACCAGACCGCGACCCGTGTGGACGGCCAAAACGAGGTCTGCCACGTGGTCGGCAATACGCTGTTCACCAGTTATCACACCCGGCCTGGCGGCACACGCCAGGATGTGCTCGCCGTGCTGTGGGGGCAAGCGCCACTGTTCCGCCTGAACGACGAGGCCGTGGGCTGGCTCGAACAAACCAGCCTGCCGGAGCACCTGCGCAAGCGTCTCGTGCTGGCCTTGCCCTGGGAGCGCGACCTCACAAAGGCCGAGCTTGCCGAGCAGTTGATGGCAGCAGGCATCGGGCTCGGTCGCCAGCAGCTCCAACAGGTCGGCGACGCCTTGGCAGTGGCGGCCTACCACGCCCAAAGCAGTGTGCCGATTGTGACGTGGCTGCTGAGCGACGACGCCACGGTCTATGACCATCTGAGTGATGGTCACGGGCTGTGCTGGGTGCATGACTGGCGCCATTATGCCAAGCTGCGACCGGTGGTGGCCGCTCACCTGCGCGTGCTCCAAGACTATCGCACGGAGTATTGGGAGCTGTACCGCGCACTGCTGACGTACCGACAAGCCCCGAGTGCGGCGGAGCGCGAACGCCTGAGGGCGGCCTTTGACAGTCTTGTCGCCCGCAAGACGGGCTATGATGCGCTGGATGAGCGCATCCGCAAAACTGCCGACAAGCGCGAGCAGTTGTTAGCCGTGCTCGAATTGCCGGACTTACCGCTGCACAATAACGACATGGAGCTTGCCGCCCGACGGCGCGTGCGCAAACGTGATGTGAGCTTCGGGCCGCAGTCGCGGGCGGGTGCGCGTGCCTGGGATACCTTCCAGACCATTGCGGCCACGGCTCAGAAGCTGGGTGTGGGGCTGTTCCACTACCTGCACGACCGGCTGGTCAGCCCCGAGACCACGCCCTCGCTTGCTGAGCAGATTGCCGAACGCTCGCTCCTCGCTGCTCAGCCCGCCGGCTGACCCCAGCGATTTTGGAGAGGATACCGAATATTCACACATGTTATACTTGTATGTATATACAATGTGTGCTATAGTACTGATCTCCTCAAGGAGCTCCCTGCTCCACCCCACTGCATTTGTTTTTATCACGCGTGCCTACGCCGAGCGTTTCCAGCGTGCTTGAGCGCGAAGGAGGGCAGCCACGCACTGCGCGTGTCGTGGATACGGCATAGCACGGTTCCAGCGCATGTCTTACCTTAATTCGTGTGGAGATGGAGCAGGTGGAGCGATTTCCTGCTGAGGAGCCGTTGAACGCGGTCGCAGGTATGGCTGGAGTTTCACGGTCGGAAGGCGCAACAAGGAGAAGCAATGATGACCAGAACAGCAGTACGTCCATACAGAACGACCGCACGAGTCGTGGGGGTGGTGTATCTCGCGGGGTTTGTTGTCGGCATTGTGGGGATCATGCTCATCCAATCCGTGCTTGGCGCGCCGGATCATCTTGCCACCGTTGCCGCACGCAGCATGACGCTGGCCTTTGCCGCGATCCTCTGGTTGCTGGCCGTGGTTGGCGATGCCGCGCACGGGGTGCTGATGTTCCCGGTTCTGAAGCCACACAGCGAGCGCATCGCCGTCGGCTATCTCGCGTTCAGGATCCTGGACGCCGTCTTTATCGCCATCATGGTGATATTCGTCCTGCTTCAGATACCGCTGGGGAGCGCGTACCTGAGCGCAGCGGCCCCCGCTGCGCCCGCGCTTCAGGCGCTGAGCACGGTGTTCGTGCAGGCGCAGCTGTATGCCTATGAAATCGGCATGATCACGCTTGGGATCTCCGGGCTGATGCTGTGCTCCACGTTGTACCGGGCACAGCTGGTTCCGCGGTGGCTGGCCGTCTGGGGTCTTGCTGGCTACGCGGTCATTACGATCGGCATGGTGTCGGCCATCCTGGGGTCTGGCCTGGGTGATCTTTCCTCATCCGTAGGTGGCCTGTGGGAGGTGTTCGTCGGGGTGTGGCTCATCGTCAAAGGGTTCAATACAGCCGCAGTCACTCCCGAGGCTGCACACGCGGATTCAGACGCGCTCCTGAACGCGGCATAGCATACGTCCTATCAGTGCCTCGTGGCTCCGCAGCAATACGCACTGGCTCGGCTCAATCGCGAGCCGATCAAGGAGTTGTTCATGATACGCACGCTACCGAACGCACCCAAACGCCTCGCGCGAATCGCCGGCGTCCTCTACCTGCTCGTCGGCATCTTTGGCGGCTTCGCCGTCGGTTATGTGACTCCAATGTTGTACGTCCCGGGTGACGCGGTCGCCACGGCGGGGAACGTCGTCGCGAACGCCGGGCTTGTCCGCATCAGCGTGGTCGCCGACCTCTTTCAGGCGACCGTCCTGGTGTTCCTGGCGATGACCCTCTACCTGCTCCTTACGCACGTGCACAAGCATGTAGCCAGGGCAATGGTGATCCTCGTCATCATCGCGACGACGATTATGTGCCTCGACAAAGTCTTCCAGTTCGCTGCCTTGCAGGTTGCCACTGACAGTGCTTATACGGCCGCCTTCGGCACCGCGGGCGCGCAGGCGCTGGTGCTGCTCTTGCTCGACATGCATCACTACGGCTATCTCATCGCGCAGATCTTCTTCGGCCTGTGGCTGGTGCCACTGGGCTATCTCGCCTACCGGTCCGGGATGTTCCCCAGGGCGCTGGGCGTCGTGCTGATCGTGGCGGGCGTCTCCTACCTGGTCGACATGCTCGCGGCGTTCCTGGTTCCCGACGTACGCACCCAGATCCGTGGTTTCCTGGCCATTCCACCGACAATCGCGGAGATTTGGATGCTCCTGTACCTACTCATCAAAGGGGTGAACATGCCCACGCCAAGCAGCCCCGCCGCAGACATCGGCGGAACACATGTCGGTGTGTGAGCGCCGTTGCGGTCATGACCGATGTCCTTGAGAACACCCTTATACCTGAGTGCACGACGAGCACGGACGTACGCACACAGAAGGAAGACCCATGCAAGCGATTACCTACACACAGTACGGATCATCGGATGTGCTACGGCTCACCGAGGTCGAAAAGCCGACGCCCGCAGACGATGAAGTCCTGGTCAGGGTGTACGCGGCCTCCGCAAACCCCGCCGACTGGCATCTCATGCGCGCAACACCATTTCTGGCACGCTTCGCGAATGGGCTGCGAAAGCCCAAGAACACCAGGCTCGGCGCCGACGTCGCGGGGCGGGTTGAGGCGGTTGGCAGGAAGGTCACGGAGTTTCATGTCGGTGATGCCGTCTTCGGCTGTATGCCCTTACAGAAGCTGGGCGGCTTTGCCGAGTATGTCTGTGCAAACGAGGCGTTCCTGGTGCTGAAACCGGCCAGCGTGTCGTTTGAAGCCGCCGCCGCCGTCCCGTTAGCGGCGTTCACCGCGCTGCAAGGGCTGCGCGACAAAGGCCACATCCAGTCAGGTCAAACGGTGTTGGTCAACGGCGCCTCTGGTGGCGTGGGCACATTTGCCGTGCAAATCGCCAAGTCGTACGGGACCGAGGTCACGGGCGTGTGCAGCACGCGGAATGTAGACATGGTGCGCTCGATTGGCGCAGACCATGTGATTGATTACACCAAAGACGATTTCACCCAGAACGGGCAGCGCTATGACCTGATTTTTGATGCGGTGGGCAATCGCTCGGTTGGCGATCTGCGGCGTGCCTTGCGGCCCGATGGCATCTGTGCCGTTGCCGGGTTTACATCCATGTTCGCTTTGCTCCAGATTGTCGTGCTGGGCGGCAAGCAGATCGGCCTGATGGAGACGGCGAGCCCAAACAAGCACGATCTGGTCTTGCTTCAAGGGCTGCTGGAAGCCGGCACGGTTGTGCCAGTCATCGATCGCACGTACCCATTACACGAGGTTGCCAAAGCTATCGGCTATCTTGAGGCAGGGCACGCGCAGGGAAAAGTCGTCATCACGGTGGCACAGGACAACCAGAGCTGACGCGGTGCAGAGAAGGCTGAGGTATCTCCCATGGCAACGAGCATGAACAATCCGCACCCATCACCCCACGCATGGCCCCCTGGGCGGGTACTGCGCCGGATCGGCAAGGGCCTGGCCGTAATGGCCGGGCTGATGATCGTCCTGGGGCTGGCTGGGGCAGCCTACGAGTCGGCGGCGGAAGCCGCTGATCTGCGGGCGTACCCCCCGCCAGGCCAGTTGGTCGACGTCGGCGGATACCGGCTGCACATCCACTGCACTGGCACGGGCAGCCCGACGGTGGTGATTGAATCCGGATGGGGTGATATGTCTGCCTCCTGGGGCTGGGTGCAGCCCGAGGTCGCCAAGACCACACGCATCTGCACCTACGACCGCGCAGGGATGGGGTGGAGCGAGGCCAGTCCCCAGCCGCGAACTGCCCGGGTATATGCGAACGAGCTCCATACCCTGCTGGTAAACGCGAATGAACCCGGCCCCTATGTGCTGGTGGGCCATTCGATGGGCGGGTTTACCCTGATTATGTACGCTCATGACTATCCGGCCGACGTCGCCGGATTGGTGCTGATCGACTCGCAAGACTTGCCCACCGCGGATGGCGCCACTCCGCAGCCAGCTCCACAACCCGGTGGAACCTCCGTGCCAGCGTTGCTGGCCCGCATCGGTCTGATCCGCCTGCTCGCGGCACCTCTTGGCTCATTCGAAAACCTGCCGGAGGGGGATAAGCAAGCATATACCGCTCGCGCGGTGGCTCCATGTGGCGTCCAAACGTATCTGGACGAAGGCATGGGCATGTCCGAAGGCGGGGCGCAGGCCAGGGCGGTGACCACATTGGGCGCCTTGCCACTCATCGTTCTGTCGCGCGGCCAAGATCAGGACGCGCACCATACCGCCGCACAGATCGGCCTGCTCCAGTTATCGACTGACCACCAGCAGCTCTTTGCCGGTCAAAGCGGTCACAGCATCCACCTTGAGCAGCCAGAGGCTGCTGTTGCGGCGATCGTGCAGATGGTCGAGCAGCTTCGCCAACGATAAGCAGGAGCGTGCGGCCGCGCCTGTTCCCGCTGAGACGATGGCCGCATCGCGTATTGCAGAGGAAACGCAATGATGGAACAGACTTCACCGCGTTCATCGACTCCGGGCGCACTGCTGCGCGTGCCGGCCGGTGCGGATCGCTTTGGTGAGCAGCGGAGCCTGGGCATCAGCACGATCGACTTCAAGCTGATCCCGCAGGACAGCCAGAGCCTGCTGGTGATCGAGAATACCTTCCACGCCAGGGGCGGCCCGGCCCGCCACCTGCACTACGAGCAGGACGAGTGGTTCTACATCCTGGAGGGCGACTTCAGCTTCGAGGTCGGCGCCGAGCGCTCTACGCTGCGGCCAGGTGACTCGCTGCTAGCGCCGCGACAGGTGCCCCACGTGTGGGCCTATGTCGGCGATGCGCGCGGACGGATCCTGGTCACGTTTCTACCAGCCGGTGCGATGGAGGCCTTCTTTCGCGAGGTGACGAAAGCCAATGCC
The DNA here is from genome assembly GCA_013388805.1 of Chloroflexota bacterium. Taxonomy (GTDB): domain Bacteria; phylum Chloroflexota; class Chloroflexia; order Chloroflexales; family Chloroflexaceae; genus JACAEO01. Next base: position 14,853 of record JACAEO010000040.1, on the reverse strand, counting down.
ATGCCGCCCCAGGATCCGGCGCTCTGGCGCGCGCATGGGATGGAGTTACTCGGGCCGCCGCTCCCTGTCCTCTAGGGTCACGACCACTCGTGCGCGGGCATCGCTTGTCTCAGCCAGACGTGTCCAGCCGCCTGAGCGCCACATGGCGCTCGCAACCTTGTGGCGCGGCGATTCCGCGGCAACACTCACGGTATACTGGAGCGATGGTGAGCTCACTCTTAGCCACGAAACTGTATATCCCGCCACTGCGGACGAGCGTTGTGCTCCGTCCCCAGCTTACTGAGCGGCTGCATGCGGGGCTGCACCGCAAACTGACCCTGATCGCGGCCCCGGCTGGCTTCGGGAAAACCACGCTGGTCAGCACCTGGCTCGCCGCGTGCGCGCGCCCGGTCGCCTGGCTGTCGCTCGACGAAGACGAGAGCGACCTTACCCGCTTTCTTACCTATCTCGTTGCCGCGTTGCAGACGATTGCGCCGACCATTGGCGTCGGGGTGCTCGGTATCCTCCAATCCGCGCAGCCACCGCCCTCCGAAGCAATCCTGACGGCGCTGCTCAATGACATCGCTGCCACCCCGGATGCGTTCGTCCTGGTGCTGGATGACTACCACCTGATTGATGCTCAATCGGTCGATCATGCCCTCGCCTTTTTGCTCGAGCACCTGCCGCCGCAGATGCACCTGGTGATCACCTCCCGCGAAGATCCGCAACTCCCACTGGCTCGATTACGCGCCCGCGACCAGATAACCGAACTGCGCGCGGCCGACTTGCGGTTTACTCCCGCCGAGGCTGCCGTCTTTCTCACAGAGGTGATGGCTCTCGACCTTTCGGCGGCAGACATCGCCGCACTGGAGGCCCGCACCGAAGGCTGGATTGCCGGGCTCCAGCTGGCGGCGCACTCCATGCGGGGGCGCGCTGACGTTAGCCAGTTCGTCCGGGAGTTCGCCGGCGACAACCGCTACATCGTGGACTATCTGGTCGAAGAGGTGCTGCAGCGTCAGCCCGAGCGCGTACGCAGCTTCTTGCTCCAGACCTCGATTCTCGACCGGCTGAACGGCCCGCTGTGTGACGCCGTCTCCGGCCAGACGCAGAGCACCGCGCAGCTCGAGGCCCTCGAGCGCGGCAACTTCTTTGTCGTTCCGCTCGACGAGCAGCGCCACTGGTACCGCTATCATCAACTGTTTGCTGACGTCCTCGCGGCATATTTGCGGGCAGAACAGCCCGATCAGGTCGCGACGCTGCATCGGCGGGCGAGTGCGTGGTACGCGCAGCATGGCGCGGCGGCCGATGCGATCCGCCACGCCCTGGCCGCGGAGGATTTTGCGCGTGCCGCCGACCTGGTCGAGCTGGCTGCGGCCGCCATGAGCAGGAGCAGACAGGAGGCCACCCTGCTGGGCTGGCTGCGGGCGCTCCCCAACGAGGTGGTTCGCGCCCGGCCCGTGCTCAGCGTCACATATGCCCATCTGTTGCTTGATAGCGGTGAGCTCGATGGCGTTGAGGCCCGCCTGCGCGACGCCGAATGGTGGCTGGACACGCCGGCAGACCGTCGTGCGCAGCCAGGCGCCCCAGCGGCCGCGATGGTCGTCATGGATGACGTGACCTTTCGGCGTCTCCCAGGTGCGATCGCCCTTGCCCGTGTCGGACAGGACCTAGCGCGAGGCGATATATCCCAAGCTATGACAAATGCCCGGAAGGCGCTCGACCTCTTGCCTGAGGACGACCATCTCAACCGCGGCGGGGTGGCGGCATTCCTGGGGCTCACACTCTGGGCGGAAGGGGATCTCGAGGCCGCCCACCGTGCATTTGCCGCTGGCATGGCAAATCTACACAAGGCCGGGAACATCGCTGACACCATCAATGGCGCCATCACGCTGGCGGATATACGAATTGCGCAAGGCCGTCTGCACGAGGCCATGGGAACCTATGAACAGGCACTCCAGCTAGCGCTGGCGCAGGGCGAGCCGGTTGTGCGGGGCACGGCAGACATCTATATCGGTATGAGTGAGCTCCAGCGTGAGCGTCACGATCTGCCTGCCGCCAAACAGCACCTGCTGCACAGCGAGGCGTTGGGCGAGCACACCGGGTTCTCGCAACACCGCTATCGCTGGTGTGTTGCGATGGCGCGCATACGGGAGGCCCAGGGCGATCTGGACGGCGCGCTCGACCTGCTCCAGGAGGCCGAGCGCCGGTATGTACGTGCCTTTTCCCCCAATGTGCGTCCGGTCGCGGCGCTGAGAACCCGCGTGTGGGTCGCCCAGGGAAGGTTGGGGGAAGCCTGCGGCTGGGTGCGGGAGCAGGGCCTCTCCGCCCAGGATGAGCTAGCTACCTGCGCGAGTTCGAGCACATCACCCTCGCCAGGCTGCTCCTGGCCCACGCGACGAGCGACCGATCCGACCGCTCCATGCGTGACGCAATCGGACTCCTCCAGCGCCTCCTGCATGCAGCGGAATCAGGTGAGCGGATGGGACGCGTCATCGAAATTCTGGTGTTGCAGGCGCTCACCCACCAAGCGCAAGGCGACATCCCGGCCGCGCTTGTGCCGCTCGCTCGCGCCCTGACACTGGCTGAGCCAGAGGGTTATGTCCGCATGTTTGTGGACGAAGGCGCACCGATGGTGGAGCTGTTGACAGGGATGAAGGATGAAGGCGGAAGGATGAAGGACTATGTTGCCAGATTGTTGGCTGCCTTCTCGTCGGAGATACCTCGTCCTGTTGCGCCATCATCGCATCCATCATCCTTCATCCCTCATCCTTTGCCAGAGCCACTGAGCGTCCGTGAGCGTGACGTGCTTCGGCTGCTCAGAACCGACTTGAGTGGCCCAGAGATTGCCCGTGAGTTGATGGTGTCCCTGCACACCCTGCGTACGCACACCAATAATATTTACACGAAGCTCGGGAGAAGCAACCGCCGTGCGGCCGTTCGCCGGGCTGAGGAACTCGGTTTGTTCTAACACACCTGTAAACTCCACCCCTCCCCTGGCAGGTTTGTCGAACCACATGCCGGGGCTTTTTCTTGCCCGCGCAGGATGCGGGGTACGCAATCAACACATCAATCAACACATGTAGTGATGCCGCCTCAACACATGGATGTGTATCCTGTGATCAGTGAAGAGCACCAACGCAACCACGAGGAGTTGTATCCACAAGAGGCACATGCACGAGGCACAGTATGCGTAAACCACACGGCGCAACGAAGGATCATCACGAGCCTGGACGGTACGAGATTCGCCTCAAGGGACACCTAGATACCCGATGGGCCGACCAGTTTGAGCACATGCGCTTCACCCACGCAAGCGACGGAACAACCATCCTTGCTGGCCTGGTGGTCGATCAGGCCGCATTACATGGCTTGTTAAGAAAAGTGCGTGATCTCGGCCTACCCTTAGTCTCAGTCATGCAGGTTGATCCCACAGCGGCGAACGGGCCGGATGCCAACACGGATCCTAATCATTCACAAGAGGAGACAAATACATGACCGCCAACCACCAGACCACAGCTATTCAAACGAACACCAAGGAGCGTACCATGCAGATAACAACCCCGAAACTCATCCGTTGGGCAGGTTTAGCAGCTATGGGATCAGGGATCCTCTATATAGCTATTCAGGCGATCCATCCACTTGATGTTCTTTCATCGGTCACCACTGCCCGATGGGCGATCGTCCACTACGTGAGCATTGTCATGGACATCCTCGCCATGCTCGGCATTGCAGGACTCTACGCCAGACAGGTGGAAAAATCAGGTTGGCTGGGTCTGACGGGCTATCTTCTGTTTAGTGGCTTCTGGGCGTTCTCAGTGGCCCTTCATTTCATCGAAGCCTTTATCTCGCCGGTGGTGGCGACCGAGGCACCGAAGTTTGTGGAGGGACTTTTGGGAATGGTCGCTGGCCACGCCAGTGATAGTAACCTCGGCGCACTCCCAACGGTATATGCGCTCCTCATAGGGGTTGTTGGGTACGTGCTTGGTGGCTTTTTGTTTGGAATCGCGACGTTCCGCGCCCGTGTCCTGCCACGCTGGGCTGGCGGACTGCTTGCCTTGGGAACCCTATTGCCCGTCCTTCTGTCTTCAGTAGTCCACCACCCGTTCGATCGATTATTTGCAGTGCCGGTGGGGTTAGCCCTGGCTTGGCTGGGATATGCGCTCTGGTCTGAGCGGCGAGCACCAGTTTCGCAACCCATCCCTGGCAGGGCCAGCCCCGAACTCAGCCCAACCGCCGCCGAGTAAGGCCGATCACGTGCAGCGGCACCCGGTCACGTACTGCGAAAACCTTGTCCTAAGGAGCTACCCATGAACGCGAATATCTCCGATACAGGTCGTGGCCCCGATGTGCCGCAGCGCCATGAGCGTGGCAAGCCGACGCCGCAGGAACCCAGCACGCCGGCAAAGGCGGGCGCGGCGCCGTGGGGCGTCGCCGGAGTGATCCTTTTAAGCGCCATTCCGCTCGCCGCCGGCACCGTCTACCTGATCCAGTTGGCCCGCGGTGGGCCAATCACGCCGTTCAACGCCCGATTCTTTGCCTCGCCCCTGCCGGTGGTGCTGCATATCGTGGGCGCCGCCGTGTATATCATCCTGGGTGCGTTCCAGTTCGCACCCGTCTTCCGGCGGCGCTGGCCCGGCTGGCACCGCGTGGCCGGGAGGCTCGTGGTGCCAGCCGGGCTGCTGGTGGGGCTGTCCGCGCTGTGGATGACGCTGTTCTATCCCTGGCCGGTTGGCGACGGTGTGCTGCTGGCTGCCTTGCGGCTCCTGTTTGGGTCGGCCATGATTGTCTTCATCGCCCTCGGCCTTGCCGCGATCCTGCGACGGGACGTACGGCGGCATCGCGCATGGATGATGCGTGGCTACGCGCTCGGGCTGGGCGCGGGCACGCAGGCGCTGATCCTGATGGCCGGGGAGATTATCGCCGGCCCGCCGAGCGAGCTTCGCCGCGCGCTGCTGATGGGCGCGGCCTGGGTGATCAACCTCGCCGTGGCCGAATGGATCATCCGCAGGCGGTCGAGCCACCCGGCTCGCACCGCAGTAGCTGTTGCTTCCCACCTTTAGGGGCACGAGGCCAATACCAACGAATCAACAAGAGAAATTTCATTCGGCTGAAGGAGCGCATCAATGCCTGACGGAGTAGCCATTCGCGCCCAGGATCTGCAGAAGCAGTTCCGCGCGGTCTCCGCGGTTCGCGGGGTGAGCTTTGAGGTTCGTGCAGGCGAGATCTTCAGCCTGCTAGGGCCGAACGGCGCAGGGAAGAGCACGACGATCGCAATGCTTTCGTGCCTGCTCCAGCCGACTCAGGGCGATGCCTCTGTCTGTGGGCATTCCATTCGCCAGAGCCCGCAGCGTGTGAAGGCCTGCCTTGGTGTTGTTCCCCAGGATATTGCCCTCTATCTGGATCTGTCTGCCCGCGAGAACCTGGAGTTCTGGGGCAAGATGTATGGATTGCGTGGCGCCACCCTGCGTCAGCGCGTGGCTGAGGTTCTGGCGATCATCGGCCTCACCGAGCGCCAGAAAGACAAGGTCGGCACGTTTTCGGGCGGGATGCAGCGCCGGGTGAACATCGGCGCGGCCCTGCTGCACCGGCCGGACGTGATCATCATGGATGAGCCGACCGTGGGCATCGATCCGCAGAGTCGGCGGCACATCCTGGATAACGTCAAGGAGCTGAACCGGCAGGGGATGACCGTGCTCTACACCACCCACTACATGGAAGAGGCGCAGGAGCTGTCCCACCAGATCGCGATCATGGACCAGGGGAAGATTATCGTCTGTGGCACCCACGCCGAGCTGATCCGGCTCGTCGGCGAGCGAACCCGCCTCGATCTTACGCTACATAGCGAGGATGATGCCCTGGTTGCGTGCTGGCGGAGCATTGCTGGTGTTCACAGCCTCTCGGCAGACCACGGCCGGCTCACCTTGCTGGTTGATGACAGCAACCTCGTCCTGCCGCGCCTGTTTGAGACTGCCGCACAGGTTGGCGTGCGGATCACCTCGGTCACGATTGAGGAGCCAAATCTCGAGGCGGTCTTTCTGCACCTGACCGGCAAAGCATTGCGAGATGCACTATGAAGACGCTCACGATCGCTGCCAAAGATCTGAAGCACATCTTCCAGAGCGGTTTCTCCCTGGTGATGATGTTCGGCGCTCCGCTGCTGATCACCGGGCTGCTCGCCTTTGCCTTTGGCGGGCGAACCAGCGGAACCGACACGTTCAATCTCCCTGTCACCCGGGTTCAGGTGGTGAACCTTGACCAGCCCGCTGGGGCCGACCCCGGCTTCGCAGCGGGCAAGCTGCTGGTCGCTGTGCTTCAGGATCCATCCCTCTCCGACCTGCTCGCGGTCACCCTCGCTGCTGACGAAGCCAGTGCGCGCACGGCGGTCGACGAGCAGCGGGCGGGTGTGGCGATCATCATCCCGCCTGACTTTACGGCAGCCGCTACCTCCCCCGATCGCGGCGCTGCCGTCGTTATCTACCGAGATCCTACGCTGACGATCGGCCCCGGCATCGTGACGGACCTGGTTCGCCACGTTATAGATGGGTTCTCGGGGGCGAAGATTGCCGGCCAGGTAACGGCGGAAGGGTTGAGCGCGGCCGGAGCAGAGGCAGACCAGGCCCTCAAGGACAACATTATTCGTGCGTACACCGCCTGGCTCCAATCTGATGAGCATGGCGCCGAAGGTGCGGCGGTTCCCCGGCTGGCAGTTGTCGCGCCCACCGGAGCGGCCCAGCCGAAGAGTCAGGGGGCGGCCCCTATCGGCCCGATCATGGCGGGTATGCTGGTCTTCTTCGTCTTCTTTATGGGCGGGAACGGCGCGGAAAGCATCATCCGCGAAGCAGAGCAGGGCACCCTGGCGCGCCTGAGCAGCACCCCGACGCCCCTGGCAGCCATGCTCGGCGGCAAGTTCATTGGTGTTATGGTCTCCCTGGGTCTCCAGGTTGCCGTCCTGCTGCTGGCATCGATCCTCCTGTTTGGCATCCAGTGGGGCCAGGCTGCGACGGTCATGCTGGTCTCGCTCGGCCTGATTGTCGCATCGGCTGGCTTCGGAGTCATGCTGATGTCCCTCATCACGAGCTCCCGCCAGACCGGCCCGGTGCTTGGCGGGGTGATGACCCTGACGGGTATGCTGGGTGGCCTGTTCACAACGACTATTCCCAACATCCCGGCAGGCTTTGATCGCGTGGCCCTGCTGACACCGCAGGGCTGGGCGTTGCAGGGCTGGAAGCTTGCGCTATCCGGAGCCGGGGTTGGCGAGACCCTTGTACCGGTGGTGGTGATGCTGGTGATGGGGTCTGCATTCCTCGCCGTAGGTGTCGCCTTATTCCGCAGACGCTTTGCATGATGCCTGATGCCTGTTTGTCATGTGCATGTTGCATCGGCACGAGTGCCGAGATGAAGGATCATCGTGCGTATTCTTGATATTGCCGCAAAAGACATCCAGCAGATCCTGCGGGATTGGAAATCAGCGCTCTTCCTCCTGATTATGCCGGTGCTCTTTACCATCTTCTTTGGCCTGGTCTTTGGCCCCGTCACGAGCGGAGATCGTCAGCGCGACCCACGCCTGCCCATCGGGCTGATCAACCAGGATCCGGGTGGGCAGCTGAGCGACAGCCTGGAGGAGCTCATCGGGCAGTCCGCGGTGATCCGCCCCATCCGCCTCGGCCAGGAAGCGGCGGAGCGGGCAGTTGACCGCATCGAGCAGGGTGACCTGGTGGCTGTTGTTCGCATTCCCGTCGGGTACAGCCAGGCCGTCAGCGCCGGCCAGCCGATCAGCCTGGAGGTGATCACGAATCAGCAGACGCCGTCGGGCCGGACGGCCCTCATCGCCCTTGATACCGTGACCGGGCGGCTGTTCGGTGCCGTCGAGAGCGCGCACATCAGTGTGGAGGCCTACCAGTCTCGGATCGGGTTCGACGGTGACGCCGCCCGCCAGACGGCGTTCCAGGAGGCGTTTCAGCGCGCGGTTCTGGCCTGGGGCAGCCCACCGCTTACGGTACAGGTCGAGCAGGCAACCGGAACGCCTGCTCCGGGCGGCCGGGGCGTCATTAGCAACGGGTTCACCCAATCATCGGCGGGCATGATCGTGCAGTTCTCGGTCTTTGGCCTGATCACCTCGGCCATGCTGCTTGTCCTGGAGCGCAAGAACCGCTGCCTCCAGCGCCTGCTGACAACGCCGATCAGTCGCGCAGAAGTCATCGGCGGGCACCTCCTGGCCATGTTCCTGGTGGTCTTTGTCCAGGAAGCGCTCCTGATCTTCCTCGGCCAGTTTGCCTTCGGCGTAAACTATCTGCGCGAGCCGCTCGCCATTCTGATCATGATGCTGGCCCTGGCCTTCTGGGCGGCCTGTCTTGGCCTCCTGATCGGCGCCCTGGCCAGGAAAGAAGATCAGGTCATCGTCCTCTGCCTGGGCGCCATGTTCTTCTTCTCCGCGCTGGGCGGCGCCTGGTTCCCGCTGGACGTGGCCGGCAAGGCATTCTCGTCGATTGGCCACGTGCTGCCCTCGGCCTGGGCGATGGATGGGTTCCAGAATATCATCCTGCGCGGAATGGGTTTCGGCTCGGTTCTGCTTCCGGCCGGCCTCTTACTGGTGTATGCACTGGCCTTCTTCGGGCTGGCGCTCTGGCGGTTCTCGTTCGAGTAGGGGCAGCGGGAATCATCCGGTAACCACTTGCTCGGCTATCAACCAGATATGAAGAGAGAACGATGCAAACATGTGACGATACAGTTACGCTCGCAGCGCCGATCATTCCCGACGCACCCCAAACACGCATACCGCTGGCACAGCGGATCGGGTTGCATTGGGTCGTACGCTTCCTGATCACGTGGTTTGGCTTTGGCCTCCTGACTGCCGCGCTAGTGGCCGGGCTTCAAGCGATGTCCGTCGAAATCAGCCCAATCGTCAGCACAGGCGTGCTTGCCGTGTGCGCCTTGCTCGCGGTCTTTATGGTGACACTGCTGATTGAGCGGCGCAATCCGGCGGACATCGGTTTGAGTCTGCGGCGTTTCGTGATCGACTGCCTCAAAGGCGCCGGTGTGGGCGCGGCATACCTCTGCACGGCGGTGGGCATCCTGGCAGTGCTTGGCGGCTATCGTATTACCGGGGTCGTCTTTGTAGGGCCAGCGCTTGCGGGCGCGCTCGTGTTACACCTCCTCGTCGGCGTGTTCGAAGAGACACTCGTGCGGGGCATCCTGTTTCGGTTTCTGGAAGAAGGGCTTGGGTCGTGGATCGCGTTGGCCATCAGCGCGCTGTTTTTTGGCTTTTCGCACCTGAGTAACCCGCACGCCACCCTGTGGAGCGCCATCGCGATTGCGTTGGAGGCCGGGGTCGTGATCGGGGCGGTGTATATGGCAACGCGCAGCTTGTGGTTTGTGATGGGGTTGCACACGGCCTGGAATTTCCTGCAGGGCGCTCTATTCGGCGTCGCGGTCTCGGGCGCCGACGCGCCGACCGAGAGCCTGTTTCAACCGCTCATTCAGGGCAATCACTGGCTGACCGGCGGCGCGTTCGGGATCGAAGCCAGCGTCATTACGGTGGTGCTGGGGCTTGGCCTGGGCATCTTCTTTTGTGTTAGTGCCGTGCGACGGCAGCGCACCATGCGCGGGTTGTGGTGGCGCGGCGGCATCAACGTGCTGCGCAACGTTTCGTGACCATCTTTATAACAAAGACGCGCGTCGCATACGGCCAGCGCAAGGTCGAGCACTTTCCACAAAAGCGAGGGGTCTCTTGCAGCCAATCATGACACAACGAGAAACGGTCGGCGCTGGACCTGCGGAAGGCGCGCCCGCAGTTCGCTGGGCGCTTGCCAGCCTTTCACTCTCCATGCTACTGCCATCACTTGCCACGAGCATCGCCAATGCGGGCTTGCCGACGTTGGCGCAGGCATTCGCGGCTTCCTTCCAGGACGTGCAGTGGATCGTGCTCGCCTATCTCCTCGCCGTCACCACCCTGATTGTCACGGTCGGGCGGATCGGCGACATCATCGGGCGTCGTCGACTGTTACTCGCCGGAATCGGGTTGTTCAGCGGGGCGTCATTGCTCTGCGGCGTTGTCCCCACGCTCTGGCTGCTGATCGCCGCCCGGGTGGCGCAGGGACTCGGCGCAGCGATCATGATGGCCCTCACTGTGGCGATGGTCGCTGAGACAGTTCCCACGGCACAGACCGGGAGCGCCATGGGATTGCTCGGCACGATGTCCGCGATCGGCACCACGCTGGGTCCATCACTCGGGGGCCTGTTGATCGCGGGACTCGGCTGGCGGATGATCTTCCTGGTCAACGTGCCACTGGGTATCCTGAACGTAGTGCTCGCGCATCGCTTCCTGCCCGCAGATCGTCGGGGGGAACCTGCAGAGCGTCGGGCGGGCTTCGACATGGGCGGCACCCTGCTGCTGGCGCTGACCCTTGCGGCATATGCACTCGCCATGACGCTCGGCCGCGGCCACTTCGGTCTCTTGAACATCGCCCTGCTGCTCGGGGCTGTCTTTGGCGTCGGGGGCTTCCTCCTCGTCGAGGCCAGCGTTGATTCACCATTGATCCGGTTAGCACTGTTCCGCGATCGGGTGCTGAGTGCAAGCCTCGCGATGGGCACGCTTGTCTCGACCGTGATGATGACCACGCTGGTGGTCGGGCCATTCTATCTCGCGCGTGGGCTCGGGCTTGAAACGGCCCTTGTTGGCCTCGCGTTATCAGCTGGTCCGCTTGCTGCCGCGTTAGCCGGTGTGCCAGCCGGGCGCATGGTGGACCACTTTGGCGCGCAACGCATGACCAGTATTGGGCTCTTTGGAACAGCGATCGGCGCGTCCGTTCTCGCCATGCTGCCAGCGCGTTTCGGCGTCGCCGGCTACATCGCTCCGATCGTTGTCATGACCGCAAGCTATGCGTTGTTCCAGGCGGCCAACAACACTATCACCATGGCAGGTATTCGCCCGGATCAGCGGGGTGTTGTTTCCGGCATGCTCAATCTGTCGCGCAATCTGGGCCTCATCACTGGGGCATCGGTCATGGGTGCCGTGTTTGCGGTCGCATCAGCAACAACTGATATCACGACCGCGCGTCCGGAGGCCGTTGCCACCGGTATGCGGAGCACGTTCGCAGTCGCGGCGATTCTGATCTTCGTCGCGCTCACGATCGCGGTTGGAAGCCATGTTCGCTCAAGGAGCGCTGCTCCACCACATCGTGAGTAGGAAGATGTCCATGGCCATGCATACGATCTGCGTCCACGTTGTACTTGTCGCTCTTTCTTCCCCTTCTCTGCATTTATTTCCTTATCCCTCCCGACTTCCTCACCTCCTACCGATGCCCCGCCACCTCCTTCGCCCTAGACTGAGCGCATCAGCACTCGCTGAGCCCTGGTCCACGGCGAAGGAGGTAGTGCCTATGGAGTAGCAGCGCCTGCAAGCCCACGGCGGTTCCTGTCGGTTCGTTCGTCTCGTCGCCCAGGGATAGCGCCGAACAGGTCAGCTCGGCGGTATCGCGCCGGTTGCCCTGGACTCGTCCATCGTTCCACGTACATCGTCACGGAAGGAGGTACCTGCTCGCCATGTGGACTGGATTGCCCGACCTGAACGCGCTCCTGACCCCGGTGCTGACCTGGGCGACGGCGGCGGTCGCCACGATCGCCGCGATCATCCTGGTCTGGAGCATCTATGAGAACTGGACCCAGAACCCGGACCGGTTCTCCTGGTTCGCCGCCCTGTTCAAGGCCCTCGGGGTGGGCCTGGTGGCCGTCGTCGCCTTCAACGCCGCCCAGATCGTCGGCTTCTTCATCACCGCGGCCTGAGCCGCAAGGAGGCGCTCAGCGATGAGTCTGGTTCACGAGGTTCCAACGGGTCTGCGCGTGCGTCCCACCGTCACCATCCGCCACATCCCCGGGCGAGCCATCCGGCTCCCCGCCCGTGCCGGCACGCTGCTGCTGGTGGCGGTGCTGATCTGGGGCGCGCTCGCGAGCCTGACGCCGATCTCGTGGGTCACGCTGGCCGGGATCGTCCTGGTTCCGGCCAGCCTTATCGCCGCGCTGGTCGAGCTGAAGCCGCGCGGCCGCACGCCGCTGGCCTGGGGCTATGCGCTCGGCCGCCAGGTGCGCCGCCCGGCGTTCCTGATCGTCACCCGCTCAGTTGCGCCCCGTCACCTGCCGGTCATGCGGCGCCGCCGCTAGGATGGCGGTATCAGGCGGCGAATTAATCCCGACCGAGTCGATTGGGCTGGCACTCGCGGTGCTGCATCACGGCGGGCTGTCGCTCTGCGTTCTGCGTTCTGCGTTCTACCATTGAGGATCCCGTATGCCGAACCGCACACGCCCCACCGCCTCGGTTCAAGAGGCGCTGGGGAGCATCACGATCGGCGAGGGCTACCTGCTGCGCGCCGATGGCGTGGCGGTGGCGCTCATCGACCTGACCCCGCCCGATCTGCGGCTGCACGATGCCACCTCGCTCGCGCGCCTGCTCGATGCCTACACGCACGTGCTCTGCACCTGCCCGGATCGCTGTAGCCTGATCACCATGGCGGTGCCACTCGACATCACCCCGCTCATCCAGACGCTGGGAACTGCCCAGCAGCGCGCGCCGGACTTCCGCAGCTACGCCATCCTGGTCGCGCTCACCGACTCGCTCCAGCATGCCTGGGCCGCACTGGTGCACCTCCGCACGGTGCGCTGGGTCGTCGCGGTGCCCTCGGTCGCCCCCGAGACGCCGCCCGCCGGGATGTGGGGTGAGCTGCTGCCGTCCGCGATCGCCGGCCAGGTGACTCGCCTGCCCGGCGACCCGGTCAGCGAGGCCCTCACCCGGGCGCGCCGTCTGCTCGGCCAGCTCGCGACCCTCGGCGTTGAGCCGGGACCGGCGCTGTTGCCGGCAGCGGCCATCCGGCTGTTACTGCGCGCTGCGCTCGACCCGGTCGCCGCCGAGAGCCAGCAGCATCTGATTGCGTTGGATGCCCCCCGGCCGCTCCAGGCCACAGCACCGGAGGCGCCCCATGTCCGTCGTTGATCCGATGCTCCCCCCACCGCCCTGGGCGCCCACGCCTAGCCCGACGCGACCGCAGACTCCCCCCGTCGACCCGGACGCGCCGATCATCACGCGCCGCCGGCGCAAACCCGGCGAGCCGCTGATCGCTGCCGGCGGCCGCCGCGAGCGCTCGGTGACCACCGATGCCGATCTAGTGGCGCCATCAAGCATCGATCGCGGGGCCTTCGATCACGTGCGGAGCGGCCAGAGCTACACGCGCACCTTTGCCATCCTGGCGCTGCCGCGCATGCTCAAGCCGGGGGCGCTCTTCCCGATCATGCAGATGCCCGGCGTCCAGACGGCGCTCGTCAATAACCCGCTCCCGCGGACGATCGCCAAGGAGCGGCTGACCCACCTGGCCCACCAGATGGGCGTCTCGCTCAACCAGGGCGGCGATGATGTCGCCGACGAGGCGCTGGCGCTCAAGGATCTGCGCCGGGTGCTGGCGGCGATCACCGAGGAGCAGAGCGCCCTGCACCTGGCCGGGATCTACCTCACGATCGCGGGCGCGGACCTGCGCGAGCTGAACGAGCGCAGCCGCCAGCTGCGCGCCGCCTGCACCGATGCCCAGATCCAGATCGTCGCGGTGGATGCGCAGCACTGGGAAGGGCTGCTGACGACAGCGCCGCTCGGCCACGACCTGCTGCGCTACCTGTTCGAGACCGACACGCCGACCCTGGCGCGGCTGCTGCCTTCATCGTCGGCGGCACTCCAGGGCGGCCAGGGCGTACCGATTCTCTACGGTGTGCGCGCCGAGGGGAGTGGGGCCGGGCAGGCGGTTGGCGCGCCAGTGCTGCTGGATCGCTTTGCGCTCCATTCGCCGCACCAGGCGACGATCGCCGCGACCGGCGGCGGCAAGACCTATCAACAGTCGTTTGCGCTGCTCCAGCGCTTTGCCCACGGTAACTGCGATATCTGCGTGCTCGACCCGAAGGACCAGGAGTATCGCAGCCTGATCGAAGATGTGCTGGGCGGCACCTACCTGGTGCTCTCCGACCAGGCCGACGTGCAGCTCAACCCGCTGACCTTGCCATGGGGCGATGACGGCGTCGTCGAACGGCTCAGCCGTATCCAGGTTGATCTCCGCGCCAAACGCGCATCGCTGGTGAAGCAGTTGGTCGCCAGTGAGTCGCTGGCGCGCGGCATGCCGCTCAGCGGCAGCGCCGAAGCGCAGCTCGAAGAGGCGATTCTGGCCTGCTACGTCCGCCGTGGCATCACCGGCGACCCGGCAACCTTCCATGCCGATGTGCCGGATCTGCGAACGGTTGCGGCCTACCTGGCCGAGCAGGACGGCGATGCGTCGCTGCGCGCCGCCCTCGACCTCTTCACCCAGGGTCTGCTGGGGCGGCTTCTGCATGGCCCGCGACCGCTGCCGCTGGCAATTCCCCCGTCCCGGCTGCGCGGCGACGTGGGCGTGCTGGGGGTTGACCTGAGCGCCTTTGTGCAGGGTCAGGATCAGACGCTCCAGCGGGTCATTCCCGCGCTGATTGCCGACTATTTCATGACGGTGGCGATGCGCGGAACTGGCCGCAAGATGGAACTGATCATCGACGAGGCCTGGGCGGTGTTGAACACGGCCGCCGGCGCGCAAACGATCGAGATGCTGGCGCGCATTGGTCGCTCGCTGGGGGTTGCGGTCACGGTGATCACCCAGCAGATCCGTGAGTTCCTCTACCGCCGGGTCGGTGATCAGCTGGTGCCGAATGCGGCCGGCACGACCTTCCTCGACAACTGCGAGACGATCCTGATGCTGCGGCAGCTACGCCCGGCGCGGGCCAGCGCGCAGGACGAAGAGAACCCGATCCTGCAGGCGGCGAAAAAGCTCGGGCTGACGCCTGGCGAGATCAACTGGCTCTCGCGCTGCCGGCGCGATGCCG
>JACAEO010000397.1 GCA_013388805.1 Chloroflexota bacterium | reverse complement strand
GTGTCATTCCGAACGGAGCCGCAGGCGCAGTGAGGAATCTGGCACGGCGCATCAGCGTACGATCCCGCACTGCCAGATTCCTCGCTCCGCTCGGAATGACATGGGGGGGCGCTGGCCCGCCGTGGCGCGGCTGGTCGTCGTGGCGCTGGCCCGTCGTGGCGCGGCTGGTCGTCGTGGCACTGGCCCGTCGTGGCGCGGCTGGTCGTCGTGGCGCAATCATGCCGGTGGCGGGTCACTCTCGGGCAGGCGCTCGACCTCGATCGCGCGGGCCATGCGCCGGTCCAGCGGATGATCGGCGGCGCCAAGGCGTACGGTCAGCGGGCCATCGAAGGGCGCGCTGGCCAACACTTCGACGCTCGCGCCGGGGACCAGGCCGAGATCGGCCAGGTAGCGCAGGCGCTCGCCGCTCTGGTCGCGCACACGCACGACGCGGCCACGTTCAGCGATGGCAAGGTCGGCGAGGCGGGTGCCACCGGAGGCGGGGAGTTGGCCCTCCACGGTCGGGATCGGGTCGCCGTGGGGGTCGAACGTAGGATGGCCGAGGTGGGCAGCGATGCGGGCCTCGAGCTTCTCGCTGATATGATGCTCAAGTTTCTCGGCCTCTTCGTGCACCTCGTCCCAGCTGTAGCCAAGGGCCTCGACCAGGTAGAGCTCGAGCAGGCGGTGGTGGCGGATGACCTCCAGGGCGATCCGTTCGCCGGCGGGCGTGAGCAGCACACCCTGGTAGGGGGTATGCTGCACCAGGTTCATCTCGGCAAGCTTCTTGATCATCCCGGTCACCGAGCCGGGCCTGGAGCCGCGCTGCTCGCCGAGCAGCGACGTGGTGACAACACCGTACTGCTGCTGCAGCGTATAGATCGCCTTGAGGTAGTCCTCAATCGCGGGGGTCACGCGGCTGTGGTCTTCAAGCTCAGGCATCGGGGCGCTCACTTTCTGCGGTCGATGCGGCCGGGCCGCTCCTCCACAGGGTAGCACAACTTTACCATACCCCGGCGGGCTGCTGCAACCGTTGCGCCACAGAGAACCCCGTGCTATCCTGTGGCGCGAAGCACAGACCGGCACACGGCCGGATGATTACCAGCGCAATGGGTGCGGACATGACCATCACCGACCGCATGCTGACCGGCGCGATTGCCAACAACCCGGCGAACTACGCTGGCGACGGCGAGTGGCGCTACTCGATCCCCCACAAGACGCTCTACTTCAGCAAGGCCGCCGAGCCCGACCCGAAGGATGCCGAGCCCTACTTCGTGCTGCCATCGCTCAATCCCGACGGCTCGCAGCGCATGGAGCACGCCTTCCAGCAGTTCATCCGCCGGCGCTGGCCGCCGAGCCGGCAGCGCGAGCTCGAGCGTTTCGCGGCGAAGCGTGGCTGGCATCTGGCGATGGAGCTGAAGTACGGCGGCGGCGCCCTGGAGGACCGGGAGGCGGAGGAGTGGCAGTACGTGGTGAACCGCGAGTTGCAGCGCCTCGCCGCCCAGGTGCGGGAGCAGATCGCCGCGCTGGAGGGCTGAGGCATAGAGTCAGGGTCAGGCGCTCCCGCCTGGTGACCGGCTGACCGGGCGACACGGAGACGCCTTATACCATTTCCGATTGCAGATTTTGGATTGCAGATTGCCTCACATGGCGTCACGATGAGCGATGACGGCAACGACAATGCGGAACTGCCAACTGGATTTGGTATTATACCACGTGGAATTGGCAATCCCGCAGTGTCCCGCTCATCTCCACAGCGCTCCAGCTTCACACAGGGCTTTGTCGAGCTGGAGAGCTGTGGAGCTGTGGCGCTGAGCCAATGCGCTGCCAGCAAGCAGAATCGGTATGACGCCTCACGTGCCCAATGTGTCGCTACGGCGTCTCACCCGCGAAGCGGCGCACGATCGTGCGCGCAACGCCAAGGATGCGGTAGGTGGCGCTCGCTGTGAGCTGGTAGGGGCCGCTGGGCGGCGCGCCGAGCGGAATCTCGGCCTCCAGCGCGTCACCATCGGTGGTGATGCTGCCGGTGACCTCGCCCGCCTCCAGGTCGAAGATCACGCTGATCGGCCGCGCGCCATAACCATAGGACCAGGTGATCGTCGCGTAGGTGGGGCCGGCCCCGCTGATCCCTGTCAGGCGCGCCGCGCGCACCAGCGCGGGCAGGATCGCGACGCGCACCAGCCAGAGGCCGCCACCCAGCCACAGGGCGTACCACAGATATCGTCGACGGGCGTGGGGATTGCTCATGATCAAGCCATGCCTCATGCGTCTGGCGCGCCTGCGGGCAGCACCACCTGGCGACGAGCGGGGTCCGGGGCCGGGCGGTACAGGGTGATCACATTGCCGATCACGCCAACCAGGGCAGCCCCGCTCTGCTCAACCATGGTCTGGGCCAGCTGCGCCTTCTGGTCTTTATACTCAAGCAAACGGACCTTCACGAGCTCGTGGGCATCGAGTTCCTGGTTGAGCTTGGCAACCAGGTGCTCGGTCAGGCCCTGCTTGCCGAGCAGCACGGTGGGCTTGAGCGGGTTGGCGAGCTTGCGCAGGTAGCTCCGCTGGTTCCTGGTCAGGGTCGTCATCGGCTCCTCTCGGTATCGGCGAGCGCGGGCGCCGCGCGATAGCGGCCCCGGAGGTCGTTGAGCCGTACGGTCAGCACATCGCGCAGGTTGCGCAGCGAGTCGCGCAGCGGGTTGACCTTGGTCTCGCTGCCGTAGTGCCAGCGCACGGGCACCTCGGCGATGCGGTAGCCACCTTTGCGGGCCAGGAAGAGCAGTTCGACATCATACGCGGTGACCGCGGCGCCCTGCACGACCGGCGCATCGTCGCCGTAGATGCGCACCCGCTGGAAGAGATCCTGCGCGACCGCGTGGCGCAGAGCCTTGAAGCCGCACTGGGTATCGTTGATGCCGCGCAGCGCGACCAGCCGGATGATCCAGTTGAAGACACGGCCCATCACGTGGCGATACCATGGCTCGCCCTCGCGGGTGGCGCCGATCCCCTCGCGCGAACCGATCACCACATCGTAGCCGCTGGCGAAGAAGCCCTCAACCTTCACCCATTCCTCGATCGGTACAGCAAGATCGGCGTCGCACAGAAGCACGTAGGCGCCCCGCGCGGCGAGGGCGCCCGCGCGGACGGCGAAGCCCTTGCCGCGATGGTCGCAGCGCAGCACCTGCACCGCTGGACACGCTTCGGCGATGGCGGCGGTGCGGTCGCTACTCCCATCATCGACGACGATCACCTCGCTGGCGAACGGCTGCGCTGCGAGGTAGGCCCGCACGTTGGCGAGGGTCTGCGGCAGGCGGCGCTCCTCGTTGTAGGCCGGGATGACGACCGAGAGGTGGAGGTTGTGGTCAGGCAGATCGGGCATAGACGTGCTCATCATGGCCACCCGAACCGTGACTGCTACGGCGCCAGCACGAGGGTCTCGCCGGGCTGCAGACGGCGGCGTTTACGTAGGAACGCCGGCAGGGCAGCGAGCGCGGCCAGCTGGCCGCGCAGACGGGCGCGGGCCGCCGGCTCGCGCATGTGGACCAGGCTGTGCAGAGCGAAGCCGAGCTGCGAGGCAATCAGCGCCGGCCAGTGGCGGCGGACCAGGGGCGCAGGCATATTCTTCGTCCAGACCAGGGCGAAGTTGCGGCCGCAGTAGTAGCTGGCGAGCGTGCCGCCACCGCTGGCACTGAGCTTATGGTAGACAACCGCGGTGGGCACGAAGAGCGTGCGCATCCCACGGCGCCGCGCCCGCAGGTTCAGGTCCACGTCCTCGCAGTACATCACCAGGTCCTCGTCGAAGATCTTACCGTCCTCGGCGAGCGCCTCCAGCGCAGCACGCCGGTAGGCTGCGGCGCCGGCACAGGGGCCGAAGACCTCGCTGAGCGCGTCGTACTGGCCACGGTCTGGCTCCCAGACGCCGCGGCTGCCGGGTTCGCCATTCGGCCGGTAGAAATCGCCGGCGGAGTGGATGCGATCGCGCCGGTCAAAGAGCAGCAGCTTGCTAGCGGCAAAGGCGTAGGTGGGGTGGCGTTCCAGCGCGCCAACGAGCTGTTCAAGCCAGGCGGGGTGGGCCTCGGTATCATTGTTGAGCAAGACCACAAACGGGTGCCGGGTGGCGGCGAGGCCGGCATTGACGGCGGCGGCGAGGCCACGGTTGCGGGGCAGGGCGAGGACATGTACCTCAGGATAGGCGGCGGCGAGCAGGCTGCGCGAGCCATCGCTGCTGCCATCGTCAACGACGGTGACCTGGAAATCGCGGCGGGTCTGGGCGCGCAGCGCATCGAGGCAGGTGGGAAGCAGCGCAACGCCATTGTAATTGGGGATGATGACGTCGATCATACCGGGGGCAAGGTACGGAGGTAGGCTTCCAGGGCGAGCTCCCAGGGGCGCAGGGCGATGCCGAGGGCGGCGCCGGCGTGATTAGCGAGCGGCGTGTACGGTGGCGGCGTGCTATCACGGGCAAAGTCGGCGAGCTTTATAGGCGTGATCGGGGTGGCTTCGTGGCCCGCGAGGCGCAGCACGGCCTGAGCGAAGGCGAAACGCGAGCAGGCCCCGGCATTGACGAGGTGATAGGTGCCGAAGTGGCCGGTCGTGATGAGCTGGACGATGGCATCAGCCACATCGGCGGCGTAGGTGGGGCTGCCCACCTCATCGTCGACCACGCGCAGGCCACCGACGGGCGGGCTGGCGGCGAGGCGCAGCACGGTGCGGACGAAATTGCGCTCACCACCGAAGAGCCAGGCCACGCGGACGATATAGAACGACGTGAGCAACTCGCGCACCGCCTGCTCACCGGCCCATTTGGAGCGGCCATAGGCATTGATCGGGCGCGCGGCGTCATACTCGGCGTAGGGGCGATCAGCGTCACCGGGGAAGACCTCGTTGGTGCTAATGTAGACCAGGGGCACAGCGAGGCGGCGACAGGCGAGGGCGACGTAGTGGGTGCCGAGGCCATTCACCCGATAGGCCAGATCCGGATCGCGGGCGCAGCCATCGACATTCGTGTAGGCAGCGGGATGGATAACCAGCTCGGCGTGGGTAGCGACGATCTGCTCCACGCAGGCCGGCGAGTCAAGCTCCAGTTCCTGGCGGCCCAGGGGGATGAGCTCATTGGCCGGGGCGAGGGCAGCACAGAGTGCGCTGCCGAGTTGCCCCCGCGCACCGGTGATCGCGATTCGCACGTCGGCTGCTCCGCTGTCGGCGAGCGCCGTGACCCGAGTGCCTGGCGCTTCATCGGAGTGCAAGAGTAGCAGATTGGCCGGGCGGCGTCAACTGGGCACACCGTCGATCTGCGACTCGGTGAAGTTCTCCCAGCCGAGGCGAGTTGAAGGCGCGGATGAGGGTTGCCTGGGGGGCTGCGGCCTGCAAGGGCGCGAGGGAGTTGATCACGGCTACGCTCAGGGTAAACTCTGCGAAGAGTCCCGGCTCGCGCGCGCTGCCGGGACTTCTTCGCTCCGCATGCGGCTCCGCTCAGGCTGACCGCACATCGCTTCTGCGCGCTATCCTGGCACGGTGCATCACGCCGCGACGGCGGTGAGCAGCGCGGCGATCTCGCGGCCGAAACGTCGCGCGCTGGTCGGGCCATCGCCGGTGACGATAGCGCCGTCTACGACGACCCCCGTGCCCTGGTAGCGGGCACCCAGCCGTTGCAGGGTCTTTGCCTCGCTCGCCGACACAGTCGCATTCTTGCCGGTCAGCAAACCGGCGTTGGCCAGTACCACCGGGGCCAGGCAGATCGCCGCCACGATCTTGCCGCACCCGTGCATCTCGCGGGCAATCCGGTGCGCCTGGGGGTCGTGGTAGTACTGTCTGACGCCGAGCCCGCCAACGAAGATCACCGCATCAAATGCCTCCGGGTCAACCTGCGCCAGGGTCAGGGTGGGTACGACCCAGCCACCGAGCATCCCGCTGCAGGGCCGGGTCGTCGCGCTGGCAATGACCGTGCTATGCCCGGCCCGCTCCAGTTCGGTGCGGGTCTCGAACAGTTCCTCATCGCGGAACTGTTCGGATGGAACGATCATCACGATATGGGCCATCGGAGTACCTCGCTTTCCACGTAGCGGCCAATCTACCGCCAGTATAGGACGAAGCCCGATGCCGCAGTGTGTCAAAACATCCACCCTGACGATCGGTTCAACTACCGGGGAGGCCCCGGGTCTCATCCCCGTGATGACAACGAGACGTGTCATTCTGAGTACCTGATGGCCCGGCGGCGGGCCAGTGGCGCCGGGAGCAACCCATGTCACCCCGAGCCCTTCGGCTCCGCGGCTCCCGAGCTTGTCGAGGGGCAGGGTACACGCAGCGAGGGGTCTTGCGGCGCATGGGCAGCGCCAGATTCTTCACTCCGCCTGCGGCTCCGTTCGGAATGACATGAACCCTATGGTTCTGAGGAGCGCAGCGAGGAGTCTTCCCTCCTCGTGGCTGGAAGCCCCCTCGCTACGCTCGGGGTGACAACCAGCTCCAGCCTACCAGGCAAGAC
>JACAEO010000219.1 GCA_013388805.1 Chloroflexota bacterium | reverse complement strand
GCGGCAGCGAGGAGCGGAGCTGGAAAAGCGCCGTTCCTCGCTGCCGCCCCTGACTGCATGTGCGCGGCTCTTTGCCGAAAGGCAGATCGCGCGCGACGCTACGGCGCGACTTTGTCCACGCGCGACTGCACCCAGAAGTTCTTGTTCAGGTCGCCAGTGGCCACCAGGGTGTAGATCCAGCCGCGCTCGAAGCGCAGCTCCGGCGTGGTGAAGACCACCGCCGACTGGCCCGCCGGGCTGATGTCGAACTTGTAGGTGCCCGGAGCGACCTCAACCGTGGCCGCAGCCTTGAACGGCGCGTTCGCAACCACCACCGTGCTCGTGCCGGCCAGCTTGATGTCGACCGCCGGGGCATTCGGGCTGGCGTGGATGATCCGCACACGCGCCTTGCCATCCGCCACCGGTGCCAGGTTGTCCTGGAACAGGGCCGCCTCGATGTTCTGGACGAAGTTCACCGCGCCCACGGTGCCGGTGAAGCCACCACTCAGGTTCAGCGTGGCCCGGAGCACCGCATCGGCCTCGGGCTTGCCGGCCGGGGTCACCGCTACGTTGTAGCTGCCATCGGGCAGGCTCAGGTAGTCGCTATAGGCGAAGAACGGGACATTGCGCAGGACCGCCTGGCCGTTGACGTAGACATCGACCGCGGGGGCGTCGGGCGAGGCGTGCATGACGCGGACCATGTTCATGGTCTGGGCGCTGGCCGCCGGGGTGGCGACCGTGACCACCAGGGCAACCAGGGCAATGAGGGCGAGGACCATTCGGCGCATCGTCGGCATACTCCTTTTGCTATTCAGAGCGATCTGCGTGACATTGTGCTCTACGCAGCGTTGGCCTGAATGGATGTCTCCGCCCGTGGCGGGCACCGTCCCTGCTGGTATAATCGCGCTATGAGCCCGATCGTTCCGCGCCTGGTACGGGTGCTGCCGCTTCTGTTCGCCGTCCTGGCGCTGGCTGGCTGTGCTGGCCTGCTACCCGCCACGCCCACTCCAGCTATCGCTCCCTCGCCCACCCCCGTCGCGACGACCCCGGCGCCCACGCCAGCGGCAGTGGTCACGCCGGTGCCCCCGAGCGCAACCCCGGCGCTGCCTGCGCTGACCCTCTGGGTGGCGGAGGAGGGGCCGGCGCTGGAGCTGGTGCGTGAGCTCGCCAGCGCATTCGCTACCGAAACCGGCATCCCGATCACGGTGCTCGCGCGACCGGCTGATGGCCTGCGCCTGAGCCTGGCTACGGCGGAGTTGCTGGGCGAGGCGCCGCCCGATCTGCTCTGGGGCGACCAGGAGGCCCTGGCCGGGCTGCGGGCCGACGGGCGGATCCAGCCTGTCGGGCTGCCCGCCCCCGCCGACACGCTGCCGGCGCTGCGCACTGCCGCCAGCGCCGACAACGTGCTCTGGGGCGTGCCGTTGAGCGCGCAGGGCGCCCTGCTCTTGCTCTACAACCGGACGCTGGTTGATGCGGCCCCCGCTACCAGCGACGAGCTGATCGTGCGCTCCCGCGCTGCCACGACGTCCCAGGTTGCGGGCATGGTCGCGGCCTGGGATGAGGCTCGCTGGCTGCTCCCCTGGCTCTACGCCTTCGGTGGCGCGCCGCTCAGCCCCGATGGCCAGACGATCAGCCTGGAGACGCCGGAGCTGGTCGCGGCCCTGGGGCTGCTGCGTGAGCTGTACGTGGCCGCGCCCACCGATGACGCGGGCTACCGGCGCGGCCAGCGCCTCTTCGCGCAGGGCTACGCTGCCTTCGCGCTGGATGGTGACTGGGCCGTCCAGCGCTATCGTATGGTCAGCGATACGCTGGAGCTCGGCATTGCCCCGCTGCCGCTCGTCCCGGCCACGGGCCGCCCGGCACTCGCGCCGCTGGGAGGCAGCTTCCTGCTCTTTCACCGCGATCTGGCTGGCGAAGCGCGCACACGGGCCCGCGCCTTCGCCACCTGGTTGCTCGAACCGGCAATCCAGGCGCGCCTGGCCCGCGGCCTCGGGCGCCTGCCCGCCCGCAGCGGTGTCCTCGCCAGCAGCGATCTCACGGCGGACCCGGCGCTGGCCGCCGCTGCCGCTGGCGCCACCCTGGCCCCGGGCCTGCCGCCGACCCAGGCCGCTCGCTGTATGCTCGACGCGATCGACGTCTGGCTGCCGAATGTGCTCAATGGCTCGCTCGACCAGGCCGAAGCCCCCGCGCGCATGCAGCGCGAGGCCGATGCCTGTCTGGCCCGCTTCGCCGGCGGGCTGTAACAAATGGCGCGCGGCGAACGTCGATCCAACGGAGACACCGGCACAGAGGGCGCCGCGCAGCCGGCGCCTGGCTCGGAGGTCATATGCAGTGCCCATCCTGCGGCGCGGAGGTTCCCGACGACGCGCAGTTCTGTATCGAGTGCGGGGCCAGCCTGCGCCCCGCCGCAACCGGCGCAACCACGTCGCTGCCGCGCTGGGGCGCAACGCTTGTCCGTTGCGGGGTTTGCGGCGCCGACAATCCTGAGCGGGCCACCTACTGTGTCCGCTGCGGCGCAATGCTCAAGGGCGCGGTGGCCATCCCTGGCCCCGGCGATACGGACCGCCTGGTCGGGCCTCCTGCGCTGCCTGCGCCCGCTCCCGCGCGGCCCTGGCGGCGCAGTGCCAGGGGGGACATCGCCGGCCTGGCGATCTTGCTGATCGGGATCGGCGTGCTGCTGCTCGTGCGGATGCCCTTCTGGCCCGGCATCCTCTTCGTGATCGGCGTCAGTTCGTTCGTCAGCGAGGCGTCGCGCGGGCGCATCTTCCAGGGTATCGGCAGCGTGCTCTGGCTGTTCGGGATCGCGATCCTGTTCCTGCTGCCACGGCTGTGGTGGCCGGGCCTGCTCGTGCTGATCGGCCTGTCCGTCTTGCTTGGCATGATCCAGCGCTCGCTTGCCAGGCCATGAGGAGCGGTCTGGCCCACCCCTCTCAGGGGTAGGGTTTTTGGGCGTTGCGCCCCCAGGCCCCGCATACCCCGCCCCCCTACCCCCTCCTCTGCCAGGGGAGGGCGCCAGAATCTGGCGTTAGTGTGATTGCATTTGACACACCCTGGCCCTTGCACTACACTGCTCCATTATCCGCGGCCGGGTTGCGCTGGTCCAGGTTGTGAACGTTCGCCACCCCGCCCATTGCGTCCGCTCCTCCTCACTATGGGCCGCATCATTGCCGTTACGAACCTGAAGGGCGGGATTGGCAAGACCACCACGGTCGTCAATCTGAGTGCCGGGCTGGCGCTCAAGGGCGCGCGTGTGCTTCTCGTCGACGTTGATGCCCAGGGCAATCTGGCGATGGCCCTCGGGGCAAGGCCACGGCGCACACTCTACGAGGTGCTGGTGGACGGGGCGCAGGCCGCCGATTGCCGCACGGCGGTGCGCCCCAACCTTGACCTGATCGCCGCCGACGCGACGCTGCTCACCGCTCAGCCCACCATCGCCCGCCGCCCCGACTGGCCCCGGGTGCTCGACCAGGCGCTGCGCCCGCTGCGCACCGAGTACGACTTCATCGTGATCGATTGTGGCGGCTCACTCACCGTGCTCAATCTGAATGCGCTGAACGCGGCTAGCGATGTGGTGGTGCCGACCACGGTCGAGCCGTTCTCGATCCGCGGCCTCGACATGCTGGTGACCCAGATCACCCGGCTCAAGGGTGGCGCCGGCAGCCTGTGCGCGATCGTGCCGACGCTGTTTGATGCCCGCACCCGCCAGTCGCAGGAGTTGCTTGCGGAGCTCCAGGCCCGCTACGGCCAGCTCGTCACCGCGCCGATCCGGGTCAATGTGCGCCTCTCGGAGTCGTCGGCCCGCGGGCAGACGATCTACGAGTACGACCCGCGCTCACGCGGGGCCATCGACTATGCGCAACTGGTCGAGCGTCTCAGCGAGCTATGGCGCTTTGCGCCCCAGCCAACGCGCCCGGCACCGTCCGTTCCCGCCGCGCCGCAGCCTGCCACACCGCCACCCGCGGGGCCGGTGCGGCCGGCGCAAGCGCCCGTGAGCGCCGCACCGGTGGTTACCGGCGCGGGGAGCATGCTTTCCCTCGCCTGCCCTCATTGCGGCGGCCCGCTGCGCCGCGCGACCGTGGCTGGCTACCGCGTTGCCTACTGCGACCACTGTCGCTACCGGCGCCAGGAGCTCGCCGGCGGTACGCGTCGCTAGCGGCCAGCACGTAGCAGCCCGATGCGCGCCGCTCGCCTCGCCACTGTCACCCTGAGCCTGATGCTGGTGGCCGGCCTGGCGCTGGCCTGGCTGACCCGCGAGATGCCGCTCGTTGCTGTGCGCGGGGGTGCGGTGCTGCGTGCCGATGCGCTGAGCGCCCTGCTGCTGATCGTGGCGGCGGCCCAGGCCCTGGCTGGCCTGGCGCTCGGCGTGCCGCGCCCGTGGTTGGTCACGCTCAGGGCCGCGCTGGTCGGCCTGGCCGCCGTGAGCGGCCATCTGGCGGCGATCGGGGGCGTGCTGCTGGTGGCGGGTCTGGTGCCTGGCTCGACGGCTGGCCCGGCGGCGGGCCAGCTGCGTGGATGGGTGACGGCACCCTGGCTGGCGCCGCTGCTCGCGACGGGCGGTCTGGCGCTCATCGGGCTGATCGGCGGGGAGTGGCGCTACGCGGCACCGGCCGCCGGCAGCGGGCTCAACAGCCTCAGCTTCGGGCTGCTGCTGCTCGCGGCGCTGCTGGCCCTCGGGGTCGTTGCCCTGCCCGGCGCCCAGCCGCCCGCTGGCGAGCCGCTCATTGCCGCCGGCTGCCTCTACGCGCTGCTGCGACTGTTTAGCCTGGGGCCCTGGAACCTGGGCTGGCTGCTCGCCACCTTGCTGGTGGGTGGGGTGACCGCCCTCTGGGCTGCCGGGCGCGCCGTGGCCGTCCCGCCGGCCAGCGCCGCGCCCTGGCTGGGGCTGGCGCTCGGCGGGCTGGCGCTGGCCGGGGTCGGGCTCGGCT
>JACAEO010000396.1 GCA_013388805.1 Chloroflexota bacterium | reverse complement strand
CGGCAGCACCAGCACCAGTCCCGGCCAGCCCAGAGCCAGGCCGCCGAGCGCCACCAGGGCCAGCGCCACGGCGGCGGCGCCCGCCACTCGTGGCCCGGCCAGACGCCAGAGCAGCAGCAGCCCGCCCGCGGCGGCAATGAACAGCCAGTGGCCGTGGAGCAGCAGCAACGCCCCGGTGGTTGTGCGCGCGGCCAGCAGCACCTGCCCCAGCCGCGTCGGCGCCAGCCCCTCGCGCCAGAGCTCCAGCCCCGACGACTCGGTGGCGAAGCTGGCCATAAACGGTGCAAAGAGCAGATTCCCGCTGGCCACCATGAACAGCGGCGGCCCGGCCATCCAGAGCAGGCGCCACACCAGGGGTTGGCCCCGGCTCAGCCGCCAGCCCGCCAGCACCAGCGTCAGCGCGGCCAGGCCGACGAAGGTCGGGTAGTCCCAGGTATTGGTCGCGCGGATGGCACCTGCCAGCAGGCCCAGCACCAGCCCGTAGCCCCCTACGCGGATCGCCGCCCCGGCGCCGCGCCAGCGCACCACGTCGCGCGCATAGGCCACGGCCAGCCCCAGCAGGGCCAGGCTGAGCGGCATCACCAGCATATGCGCGTGCAGGTCGCCAAAGAGGAACGTAAAGAACGGGAACTCGTTCACCGTCCCCGGCACGATCCGCGTCGCATCCCAGTAGGCCCACTCGGGCCGCCCCCGCGCCCCCTGCTCCGCCGCGTAGCCGCTGAGCAGCCAGCAGGCCTGCGCCAGGTTGCCCGGCAGGAGCAGCACGAGCGGCGCCAGCCCCGCGGCCAGCAGCACGCGCCGGCCCGGCCAGGCCCGCTCAGCAAGCGCGCCGCGCCCCTGCGGCTCCGCGTCGCCGTGCGCAAGCTGGCACGGCTGTCCCAGCAGGTTATAGACCACCCCCCAGGCGCCCAGGGCGGTCAGGCCGAAGATCGTCGCGACGGCCAGGTTGAAGGCAATACTCGGCGCCACCGTGGTCAATTGGGTCAGGGCGCCCACCAGCACGAAGCCGAAGTAGTAGTAGTTGATGTAGCCACCGGCATGCCAGGGGTCGTAGGGCGGGAAGGCGGCGCTCTTCAGCACCGCGTTGAGATAGGCCAGTTCCATCGGCTTCTCGCCGCCGCGCGCCGGGTGCCACAGGTCAGGGTTGAGCAGCCGCAACAGCACGCCGAGCAGCACAAAGCCGAGGAAGACCGCCTCGGCGCTGAGCAGCGCCGCGCGCCGCGCGCGCCAGAACGCGCGCAGTTCTGCCCGCGCCCCCCAGGCCGCCAGCGCGCCCGCCAGCAGCAGCGGCGCGGCACAGAGCCAGAGCGTTGCCGGCACGAAGGGCAGTGGGAAGGGGCCCCAGCCCACACTGCCGTCATTGCCGCGCCCGGGAATGCCCGGGTCATTGCCCAGGCTCCCGGCGAGCCAGGCCAGGTAGGCCGTCAGCAGCAGCCCGAGGATCTTCGCCAGGCTGAAGCCCCGGTCGGGCAGACCTGGCAGCAGCCGGAAGAGCAGCGCAAAAGCGGCCAGCCCGAGCACCTCCAGCACCCCGATCCAGACCAATGGCGCCAGGATGTTCACCAGGCGCGCCCGATCGAAGCGCTCCGCCCAGGTGCCAACCGCACTGTAGCGCGACCACTGGCTGTCACTGAGGCGCAGCGCCGCGGGGTTGCGGTCGGCCACCTGCACCGGCGACTTGTAGACCTCGCTCCACAGCACGTCGTCGGTCAGGAGCGCCTCAGCCCGTTCGCGCGAGTAGGCCGCCGTCTTCTCAAAGATCAGCACCCGCGGGTGGTCGTAGACGTGGAAGGCCTCCTCGGCAGCCTGGTCGGGGATCGCGATGCCCAGGATGCGCGGGTACGAAGTCACCTCAGCCGCCAGCCGGAAGCCCAGTTCACCGCTGAAAAGATAGTGGTAGTAGCGCATCAGCGCCGGGTAGCGCATGCGCAGCCGCGAGGTGCTGTCGTAGATCCGGTTGCTCGTGAGCGTGATGTAGTCGGCGCGGTCAAGCTGGTCAAGCAACCCCTCGTCGTAGGTCCCGCTGGCGTTCAGCGCGCCGAAGTACTTGCGTGGCTCGTCCTCGGCGTAGGGCGCCGACTGGATGCCCTGGAAGGTCACGCCCCAGACCGCGTCGGTGGCCTGCAGCGGCAGCGGGTCATCCCAGATCTCCGACATCACGGACGCGCCGGGCGGGGCGTTTTCGGCCAGCCACTGGGCGGCCATCACCCGCGAGTGGGGCTGGGTATAGATGCGCGAGAAGGCGTAGGCCCAGGCCAGGGTGGCGAGCACCACAACCGGCAGCGCATAGCGTGCCGCGCGGGCCGCCAGGCGGCGCCAGGCTGGCCCGGGCGCGCGTGCCTGTGCCGCCCCCAGGGCGACAAGTTGCCCCAGCCCCCAGGCGCCGAAGATGGTCAGCGCGCCGTAGATCGGCAGCAGGTAGCGCAGCGTGATCGCGAACTGGCCGCCCTGCCAGGCGAAGTAGAAGCCGATCCAGGCCAGCAGCACCCAGGCCGGGCTCAACGGAGGCGCGGCGGCCGGCGGCCACAGCGCGCGGCGCAACCCTGCCAGGGCAAAGGCCAGCGCCCCGCCCCAGGCGGCAAGCCCCAGGGCGGGACCCATGCCCCAGCGCACCATGTTCACCCAGGGAAAGACATACGCCGCGCGACCCACCCACTGTTGCGAGGGCGGGTAGTCCAGTTCACCATTGACCAGTGAGCGCACCGCGCCGATGTTGGCCAGGAAGCGCGGCTCCGGCCTGATGTCGAGCAAGCCCGCCCCATGGAGCCAGCCCGCGCCTGCGACGCCGTCCGTCAGCACAATCGGCGAGTCGGGTCGCGAGCCGGTGAAGGCATCGGGTGCCAGGCTGCGGAAGCTGAGCAGGGTCAGCGCGCCGGCCAGCGCCAGCAGCGGAACCTCGCGCAGCAGGAAGCGCTCCCAGGCAAGGGCAAAGCGTGGCGCATGCCGCCCCTGGTCCACGTGCTGCGCCCAGCGCCAGGCCGCCACCGCCGCCCCTGCGATCGCCGCCAGCCCGAGGGTAGCAAGCGTGATCCGGTTGGCCATGCCCGCGCCGATGCTGAGCCCGAGCAAGCCATAGCTCGCCCAGCCGCCGCCCTGGGCTACCCGCACTGCCCAGTAGAGGCTCAGCAGGCAGAAAAAGGTCGAAAAGATCGGGTCGACAAAGAAATGGGCCTGCTGGATCTGCATCACCGTCAGCGCCGCCAGCAGCGCGGCCAGCAGCCCCACCCGCACGCCGAACAGCCGTCGCCCGATCAGGTAGACCAGCAGGATCGCCCCGAGGTCGAAGAGGAAGGCCAGGCCACGGCCCACCTTCTGGATCTGGCCGTAGCCGGTGAGGTCGCGGCCCTCCGGGTTGAAGAGCGTGATCAGCGGGCCGAGCCGGGGAACGGCCCGCTCGGGGTTGGCCACGGCGGGACCGTAATCGGTGCGGCGCTCGTTTGGGCGCGCCGGGTCGAGGCCCGCTCGCGGCGGCCCATTGATGCGCGGCACCTCGGCGGGCAGAGCCTCAGGCGGAGTCAACGCCACCGCCGCGACCCTGGCGGCGATCACCGGGAAGGGGCCGTAGGGGTAGAAGGGAAACGTGTCGTAGTTGCGCGGGTTGAGCGGCGAACGGGCCGCGTCGTACAACTCGGCCAGGCTCGCCGGCAGTCGCACCGTAGAGGCAACGTCGGCAAAGAAGCGCTCGTCGGGATGCTGGCCCGTATCACTGTCCCAGTCGCCCAGGCCGAGCACGCGGAAGTAGGCCCCGAGCAGCAGGATCAGCGCCAGCAGGATGCGCGGCCCCCAGACGGAGCGCAGGGTTGTCGGCCCGACGGTGCGCCGTGGGGTCGCTGAAGGTTGCTCGATGTCCACACTGGTCGCCTGTGATGCGCCACGCCGCAACGTGCCACCCGCTATCGCCCGGGGCCCGTTGGCCCCCTGCATTATACAGAATCGCCGCGAGCCGGGGCAAGGCGTGTGCGGGTCATGCCTCCAGACGACCCGCCCCACCCGCCCGGCCTGGGCATCCCCACCCCTTTCAGGGGTAGAGTTTCTGGCGGATGGCGTCCTGATGCGCTGCTTGCCCTCACCCCCCTCCCCCCCTCTCCCAGCCTGGGAGAGGGGGGTATGT
>JACAEO010000338.1 GCA_013388805.1 Chloroflexota bacterium | reverse complement strand
GGTCTTCTTCCCGTTTGAGTACCAGGTCTGTGCGACTGACGCGGCGAGGACCAGCGCATGCTCCGAGCTCATCAGCACCGAGTAAATGTTCTGTATCCTCGCAATAATCGGGGGCGGCTGGCAAGCAGCGCCGTCGTCGGCTATACTCTCCCACGTTCCGCCTAATACCATTTACGATTGCAGATTTTGGATTGCAGATTGCCGCACATGGCGTCACGATGAGCGATGACGGCAACGACAATGCGGAACTGCCAACTGGATTTGGTATAAGGCCCAGGGCGAGTTTCACGTGGAGGTACAACTGGCCAACGAGGCAGCGACCACGATCACGCTGGAGGTGGTAATCCGTGGCGACCAGGTCGCGCTGACACCAGCCAGCGCGACCTATCAGGTTATCGTGCGCGGGAACGAGATTATCATCGGCGGCCACCGCATTGTTCTGCAGCCGGTGGTTCGTGCCGGTTCATCGTGATCAGCAGCACCATAAGGAATGCTTCCTACTACCGACCGTAAAAAATCCGAGAGCGCGTGCACTATTTCTTTCACGAAAACGACCATCCCTCGGAGGTGCGTTCCCTGGCAGGCGGCGTAGCGCGGAGTAGCGTGCCTTGTTCAGCCAGCGAGCAACACGCCCGTTCGTGTGCTACAATAGCCACAGACGCGGCACCTTGGGAGGGTTATGACGATGACGATGTATGTGCTGAGTGAGAACAAGCCGGAGGGCAAGGTAACTGCCTCACTGATCGGTTGGCCCGACATCACAGCGCAGGGCGGCACAGAGGCAGAGGCCGTGAGCGCGCTCCGCCGATCATTTTCTGCTCAGCTTCGGGAGGCCAAAGTCATTCCCATCGACCTCGCCGTCGAGCGACCCTGGCTCCAGACCGCCGGGATGTTTAAGGACGACCCGTTCGCCGACGAGCTTGACGCAGTGATTGCCGAGTACCGACGTGAGCGTGACGTCGAAGACAGCTCTGAAGCGCCACAGGACCACGCCGCGTGACGCTCTAAGTCCTGGATACCGACCACGTCTCGCTTCAGCAGCGCGCCCATCAGGTCCTGCTGCAGCGTCTCCAGACGCTCGGTGACGATGACAGCATTGCGGTGACAGTGGTTACGGTGGAAGAGCAGATCCGCGGGCGGATGGAGATCATCCGTCGGCACGGCGCGTCGCCGCTTTAAGTCGCCGCATACGCGGCATTTCAGCAGACACTACGCTACTTCACTACCTGGCAGGTGCTCGATTTCACCCAGGCGGCCTTCGATCAGTTCTCGGCACTGCGACAGCAGCGTATCCAGGTGGGCTCGCAAGATCTGCGCATCGCCGCGATAACTCTGGCCAACGCTGCCACCCTCGTGATGCGCAACACGCGCGACTTCGCCCAGGTGCCCGGCTTGGTGATCGAGGACTGGTCGGCTATGTAGGCCGCTCGCAGATGAAGGTGAACGTATCGCCCTGATGATAGTCCAGCACGAAGTGCAGTTGCGCTCCCTCGATCCGCAACTCTCCTCGCCCATGCACCTCGTCCATCTCGTCCATCCCCTCGAAGCTGAACCCAACTCGCTCCTCACCCTCGGGCCGGCCATCGATCTCGCCCTGCTGCAGCCCGGGATCAGCCAGGTGGAGCAGAGCCACGACGACGGTGAGACGGCCATCGCCGTGGCCTCGTGCCTCGCGGTCGTCTTCCGGGCACTGCCCGCTTCGTCACTTGAACCTGACGAGCAGATCACCTGGGCGATCGACGCGCTGCTGCGCGACCCCTACGACCTGTGCTATGGCGCGCGGGACGTGCTGGAGCAGCCGTATCCACCGACAGCCTGGAGCACTGTTGCCGACGACCTGCTCAGCCGGCTCGATAGCCTCCCGGCGGGCGCCGGCGACTTCTCGCGCGAGTACCGGCGGCGGCAACTCACCGACTTCGCCATTCTGGCGCTGGAAGAGGCCGGACGCGACGCGGAGATCATTCCGCTCTGTGAGCGCGAGGCGGAAGGGGGCAGCGGCTACCAGCGGGCGGTTGAACGGCTGCTGGCCGCCGGGCGCAAGGCGGAGGCCGAGCAGTGGGTGCGCACGGGCATCGCGGCGACGGCCCGGCAGTACCCGGGCATCGCCAGCGCGCTGCGCGAGGTGCTCTGCACCCTGCGCGGCGAGGCGGGCGACTGGACGATGGTGGCGGCGCTGCGGGCGGAAGCCTTCTTCGACAGTCCATCCCTCCCTGCTCTGCGCGCTGGAGGCGGCCGCGGCGCAAGCGGATCAGGCTCCGGCGGTGCGCGCGACCGCCTTGCACTTCCTGGAAACCGGCCAGCTGCCGCTGCGGGAAGCGCGCAGCGGCGGTGGGGCGAGCATCCCGGCCCGGCCCTCCCGGAGACCGGTCTTCCACGGGCAGAGCGGCGCTACCCGCTCCAGTTTCCCCAGCTGGGCCTGCTGATCGAGCTGGCGATCAGCGCGGGGCGGCCGGCCGAGGTGCTGCGCTGGTATGATCGACGCGGCACCGTGTGGCACACCCAGATCAACGACGACACGGTGGCAGATGCACTGGCGCAGGCCTACCCCGAGCGGGCCGCGGCGATCTGGCAGGGGCTGGCCGAGGCACGGATCGCACAGACCAGCCCGGTGGCGTACGAGGAGGCGGCGCTATTCCTGCGCAAGCTGCGGCGCGTCTGGGCGCAGCGCGGGAAGGTGGTAGCGTGGCGGGGCTACGCCGAGCAGCTACGGGCGGCGAACAAGCGCAAGCGCCGGCTGGTGGAGACACTGGACGTACTGCTGCAGGAACGAGGATGAACGTCGATGGGTTTTCTGCTGGTGATGACCCTGATCTTTGTGGTGGTACTGGCAATAGTGCTCGGGCTGAGCATCGGCGTTGCCTTCTTGCTCGCCTGGCTGTTGCCAACCGTGGGGCTGGAGATGGCGCTGCTGGCCGCTGTGCTCGCCGTGGGGCAGGCGATCCTGATCTTCGGGCGCATACTGAGCGCCCTGCCACCGGCCATCGCTGAGATGGAGGGCGAGCGCGAGCCGCCGATCGTCATCCTCGACCGCGAGGTTCCGTTGCCGCGGCGGCGGCGGAAGCGGACGTAGTGGGCGACAGCGATGCGCGAGTACCCGAAACCCAGAATGGCGACGCCGACCCTTTCATCCCCTTCGGCGGCGGCGAGGTCTGCGCCGATGTGCGCCGCGGGTGCGAGCCGGGGTTCGTGCGCAGGAAGCCCTGATCCGACAGATAGGAACGCGGGTAGTACGACCGTTGTAGGTGTCTTGATTGGCCGGCTGGCGCTGCTTGTCACCCCGAGCGAAGCGAGGGGTCTTCGAGCCACGAGGACGGACGAAGCCGCGCGGCGTGTATCCTGCCCCTCGACAAGCTCGGGAGCCGTGGTCAAAGAGCGCTCGGGCTATCGCCTCACCGCGGTGCATATCACGGTCGTGTGTGGCGACCCCGACGAGGTGCTGGCCCAGGTTGGCGGGCATACGTCCTCTGTCGAGCGCACCAACCTCACCGCCCGGCAGATGAACGGCCGTCTGGTCGGCAAGACTCGCTCATATTCCAAGCGGCTGGACGCCTTAGCAGCCGCGTGTGCCTGGGAGGATTGGGTCTACAACCTGACCCGAACCGTCGACACCCTCTCGATCCCCGACCGCGATGCGCGGGGGCGACGCCGCTGGCAGCGCCAGACGCCAGCGATGGAAGCGGGCTTGACGGCTCACCGCTGGACCATCACGGAACCGCTCACCACTGTTGTTCCGTTGTTACCGTTGTTACCCCTGAACCGCTCAACACGTAACGGGGAGAAGACCTGGGTCATTGCGCCCTACTAACGATATACCGTCGTAGAAGTGGAAAAGGTTCGGTCAGGACTATGATCCGGGTATTCACCTATGCAGCCTGTTGCTGTAAATCATAGGGCTGAATCAAGACCTCAGCCGGCACCCCTAAGCCCTGGTGTAACTTCCGAATCATCTCAAGCGTCAAGGCCCGCCGGCGATTGAGCACCTCGGAAACCCGCGCACGACTGCCGATATACGGCTCCAGGTCGCGCCGGGCGAGGCCGCGGCTTTCCAGGATATACTCGATCATTGCAATCGGATCAGGCGCTGCGATCGGCGTGTGCTTTGCCTCATAGGCATCAACCAGCGTGGCGAGGATCTCCAGGCGATCGCCTTCCGGAGTACCAGGACGCGCGGAAAACAGGGTCTCGATTTCCGCAAGCGCTGCCTGATAATCGGCATCATTACGAATAGGCCAGATCTGCATTGGTATGCCTCCAGCTAGATATACTCCGCGTCAATCTGATCGTATTCCTGGTGCGTGCCAACAAAACGAATATAGACGATGCCGAAGTCGTAATTTATAGCCACCACAAGGCGATAGTTGTTCCCACGAATATTAAAGACCACCCGGTTGTTCGCCAGGATGCTCGCCGTTGCGTACGTTTTGCGAATATCGACCGGGCTTTTCCAATCGGCGTATTTCACATCGTAATACCAGGCCTTGAGCGCCTGTTCCGCATCTGCGTGGCATTCCCAGAATTCCCGCAGGGTCTTTTTGGCAATAATGCGCATGGCCTGGCTCGGGCAAAACAGGCTCCTACTCATCGTAACTATAACATGTTCCCACAATGGGATCAAGTCATGACTGTGACAGCTCAGGGCACCCTTCGATACGCGCTGCGCACTACCCCGACCCTGGCTCAAGCCCTGTGAGGCAACTCCACAGCACTCGCCGCTACCGGCTATTCCTCCCGTTGGAGGTGCGCTCCCCGTCGGGCTGAAAGCCCTCGGCTACGGGGTGTAAAGCCCACCTTCATGGGCTCAACAGGCCACGGAGGTGGCCTTCGCAAGCGCTAGCCGAGGCGTTTACGCCGACGGAAACGGATCATCTGCCGAAATACACCGGTCGTACTATCGCCTATCGGCTATTACTACAGTTGGAGTTGCTCGAATGGGCGGGCACCTGGGAATCTGAGCCCCACCCAGATCTGCGCCCAGATACCGCTCTTGCGCCAGGTGACGTAGTGATCATGGACG
>JACAEO010000337.1 GCA_013388805.1 Chloroflexota bacterium | reverse complement strand
TAGCTGCGATCCGCCGGGCCGGCCGCCAGACCCGGCGCACCAAGGAGCCGGGCACCTGGCAACTGCTCGGTGGCAAGCCTGTCAGCTTAACTTGATGCGTATGGGGCGGCGCGCCCCGCCAGCCGCAATGGGGTAGAACCACGCCCCGGGGGCGCGGGGGCATGCGGGCCGGAGGCCCGCGCTCCCGGGATGGTGGCGCCCACCACGCGGGGGCGCGGGGGCGGCGCGCCCCGCTGACCCTCCAGGGGACGCGGGCATACCACCGCGCCTGTCCCCAGCGGAAGGCTGTACTATGGATGGCGCAAATGGTCGACCAGCGCCGCGCTGGCCGGAGTGGGGGGCGGGCCGGTGCGGCTGACGATCCAGGTGACGAGGAAGTTCACCGGCACGCCGAAGATGCCCGCTGCACCATGGCTGATCCCGAAGAGGCTCAGTTGCGGGTAGGCGTAGTTGACGCCCATGTACAGCACGGTGACGAGCAGCCCGCTGAGCATACCGGCGGCCGCGCCACGGCTGGTCGCACCCTTCCAGAAGATGCCCAGGACCAGCACCGGAAAGAAGGTCGCCGCCGCGAGCGAGAAGGCCCAGGCCACCATCTGCACGATGATCGCCAGCCGCTGCACCGCGGTGAGCGCCGCGAGAATGGCTGCAACGAGGATCATGGCACGCCCGAGCCAGAGCCGCTCGCGCAGCCCCGCGCGCGGGGTGAGCGTGCGATAGAAGATATCGTGGGCCACGGCAGAAGCGATCACCATCAGCAGACCGTCGGCGGTCGAGAGCGCCGCGGCCATCCCTCCGGCGGCCACCAGCGCCACCACAACCGTCGGCAGCCCGGCGATCTCCGGGGTGGCCAGCACGATCAGGTCCTGGTCGATGCGCAACTCGTCGTACTGCAGCAGCCCGTCGCCATTGCCGCCCTCGGTGAGGCTGTCGGCAAAGGCGAGCAGCCCGGTGCTGGCCCAGTTCGCGGCCCAGGCCGGCAGTTCGGTCGCTGGCCGCCCGACCACGTTTTCCAGGATCTCCCAGCGCGAAAAGGCGGCGTAGGCCGGCGCCGTCAGGTAGAGGACGGCAATCCAGACTAGCGCCCAGCCGACGCTGCTGCGGCTCTCGCGCACCGTGGGGACGGTGTAGAAGCGCACCAGGATGTGTGGCAGCCCGGCCGTGCCGAGCATGAGACAGATGGTCAGGGCAATGTAGTTAATCGGCGTCCAGTCGTTGAAGGGCTGCGCATAGCTGGCGGCAATGCCCTGGGCGGCCTCCAGCCCCTCGATATGGCGCAGGGCCTCGCCATACATCAACTGGGGCAGTGGCACGCCTGTGAGCTTGAGCGAGAGCCAGGTCACCGGTACCAGGTAGGCGATGACCAGGATGATGCCCTGCACGCCCTGCGTCCAGGTGATGGCCTTCATGCCGCCCAGAAACGAGCAGAGCAGCACAGCGGAGAGGCCGACGATCACGCCGAGCATATAGTTGAGCCCCAGGAAGCGGCTCATGATGATACCAACGCCCGTCACCTGGGCTGTCAGGTAAGTGAAGCTGATGATGATGCTGGCGATCGCGGCCAGTACGCGCGTGGCGGCGCCGGGGTAGCGGGCGCCGATGAAGTCGGGGATGGTGTACTGGCCGAACTTGCGCAGGTAGGGGGCCAGCAGCAGGATCAGCAGCACGTAGCCGCCGGTCCAGCCGGTGATGTAGGCCAGGCCCTCGAAGCCCAGCAGGAAGAGTGCGCCCGCCATGGAGATGAATGAGGCGGCGCTCATCCAGTCCGAGCCGGTGGCCAGGCCATTCAGTATAGCTGGCACGCGCCGCCCGGCGACGTAGTACTCATCGAGTCGCTCGGTGCGGGCGCGCAGCCCGATCACTGCGTAGACGAGGATGGTGAGTACGAGAAACGACCAGCCGATCAGTGCGGGTGGCAGGCCCACGAAGTGGTCGAGTAGCCCGACCGTGATCGCCAGCAGCACGAAGCCGAGGGTGAAGGTGGCATAGCCGCCCAGCAGCCGGCGCCGGTAGCGCTGCTGCGCGGGCGTCTCGACGGCGTCGACGCCGAAGCGCTGGTCGACGCGGCGCATTCGCCAGCTGTAGAGGGCGGTAAGCGCGATGAAGCAGAGCAGCGCGCCCTGGCCACTCAGGTAGTAGCCCAGCGGGAAGCCGGTGAGCACGCTGACACGATTAAGCGCCGGCGCGAAGATCGCCGGCAGCGTGAAGCTGAAGAGCCAGATCAGCAGCAGCGGGCCGATCAGCCGCAGGTTGGCACGCCAGTAGGCCCCGAGCCAGGCCGGCGCGGCCGGCACGGCTGGCTCGTCCGGGGCCGGCTTCAGCGTCAGCGGCGCGACGCCACTGGCCGGCGGCGCCGTCAGCCCCGAGACCTCGCTGCCCAGTTCGCGCGTGCGCTCGATCGGTGGAAAGAGCCGGTCGATCACATACAGCGCCACGGCAAGCGAGCCACCGATGATCAGAAAGAGCTGAAAGATGCCGAGCAGGATCTGCGAGGTCATAGCAGGGGTCGCTCAATCAGTCAGCGGCGAGCGCCTCGGCCTGCTCGGCCACGAACGGGAGCCCGGCATCGCGCGGCGCCAGTGGCAGGGTGAAGCAGAAGGTCGTACCCTGGCCGACACCCTGGCTCTCGGCCCAGATCTCGCCGCCCTGGGCGTAGACCAGGTGGCGCGCGATGGCCAGCCCGATGCCGCTGCCGCCGCTCTGGCGCGCCCGCGACTTATCCACCCGGTAGAAGCGCTCGAAGATGTGGGGCAGGTGCTCGGGGCCGATGCCGACGCCGGTATCGCGCACACTGATCAGCACCATCTTGTCGATAACGCCGGCGGCGAGCGTGACCATGCCCGCAGGCGGGGTGTAGCGATAGGCGTTGGAGAGCAGGTTGATCAGCACCTGGTTGATGCGATCGGGATCGGCCCAGACCTGGGGCAGGGCACCATCGACCCGCAGGGTGAGCGTGACCTGATTGGCGCTGAAGAGCGGCTCGAACTGGGCACAGACCTCCTCGAGCACACGCTGGAGGTCGGTGCGGCGGGCGACCACCGGCAACTGGCCGGCCTCGACCCGCGAAAGCAGCTCCAGGTCCTCGATCAGCCGCTGGAGCCGGTTAGACTCGTGCAGGATCAGGCTGAAGGTCTGCGTATTGGGCTGGATAACCCCGTCGAGCAAGCCTTCCATATAGCCGCCGATCGTGGCCAGCGGGGTCCGCAGTTCGTGGGTGACATCGGCGAGCAGGGCCAGGCGGCGCCGTTCCGTCTGGTCGAGGGCATCGGCGAGCTGGTTGACGCTCTGGGAGAGCTGGGCGATCTCATCGGCGCTGGTGATCCGGGTGCGCTCGCGGTAGTAGCCCTGGGCCAGCCGCTGGCTCACGATCGAGAGCGTGAGCAGCGGCTCAACGATGCGCTGCGAGACGAAGAGACTGACCACCACTGCGGCGGCGAGGGCGGCGAAGCCGCTGACCAGCAGCGCCTGCTGCAGCACCGTCCGGAACTGCTCGATCGGCGTCGACTGGGCGGCCGAAGTGGCGCTGGCGTGGAGCCCGCCGGTTTCGGCGGCGGCGGCGCCCACGATGAGCGGCACACTATCCACCAGCCCGATGCGCGCAATAAAGCCGGCCATGGCCAGCAGCACCACATCGGCAATGACGATGATCACCAGGTGGGAAAAGAACAACTTCCAGCGTAGTTGATTGTACCACCTCATCGCTGACCACCGACGAACTTGTAGCCAACGCCGCGCACCGTCTGGACGAGAGGCGGGCCAGTCGGGTCTTCCTCGAGTTTGCGGCGCAGCGTGCCGACGTGGACATCAACGACCCGGTCGATCCCGGCAAAGTCCGGGCCCCAGACGCGCCGCAGCAACTCTTCGCGGGTGAAGACACGCCCGGGATGGCTGGCCATGGCGTAGAGCAGGTCAAACTCACGGGGGGTGAGCTCAACCTGGGCGCCGCGGTGCTGCACCTCGCGGCGCTCCGGGTCGATGCTGATCGCGCCAAACTGGAGCACGGGGCGCTCGGCGACCTTTTCGAGCGGGGCGCGGGCGCGCCGCAGGATGGCCTTGACGCGCGCAACCAGTTCGCGTGGGCTGAAGGGCTTGGTGAGGTAATCGTCGGCGCCGACCGAGAGGCCGATCAGCTTGTCGACCTCGTCGGTACGCGCGGTAAGCATCAGCACATAGACGGCCGTCTCCTGGTGCAGGCGCCGGCAGACCTCGATCCCATCGAGGCCGGGGAGCATCACATCGAGAATGACCAGGTCGGGCCGGATGGAGCGGGCCAGGGTCAGGGCGCTGGGGCCATCGAAGGCGCGCTCAACCGCGAAGCCCTCAGCGGTCAGGTAGCTGGCCACCAGGTCGACGATCGGCTGCTCATCGTCAACGATCAGGATCGTAGCTGCATCCATCGCAGCACCTCGCGCAGCTATGCGTAGCAGAAGGCGGGCTGGTTTGCTGTAGGCCGTAACTATACCACGTTTCCCCGCGCGTGCGCAGGTCCGGCGGCTGAGGTTGAACGCTGGCTCAGTCACTCACCCCGGCCATCGCCATTAGCCGTGCCCACTGCTCGGGGGTGACCGGGACGACCGAGAGGCGACCCTGGCGCACGAGGGCGAACTCGGCAAAGAAGGGGTCGGCCTTGATCGCCGTCAGTTCGACCGGGCGGGGCAGCGGCTGGAGCGGGCGCAGATCAACGACGATCAGCTTCGGGTCGCCGAGTTGTGGGTCGGGGTAGGGCGCGCTGGTCAGTTCGGCGAGGCCGACGGCGCGCCGCTCAGCGCCGGTATGGTAGATCAGCGCCTGGTCGCCCGGCTGCATCTCACGCATATGTTTGAGCGCCACACTGTTGGCGACCCCGTCCCAGACCGTTGCGCCGTCGCGCACCAGATCGGCGTAGCTGTAGTGCTCCGGTTCCGTCTTGAGGATCCAGTAGCGCACGGGTGACTCCCTGGCAGGGCGAGGCGGGATGCTGGCATTGTATGCGGCGGGCCGGGCCGTGTCAATGCGCGCTGCGAGGATGCTATAATGCGCGGGTTGTGTGACGGAAAACAGGCGCGGTGGGCGCCGCGCGGGGGCCGCACTGAGGACGGCATGGATCAGTTTGAGGGGCTTGACCATTACGCGGTGCTCGGCGTGAGCCGTGGCGCGACCGCCGAGGAGATCAAGCGCGCCTACCGCCAGCAGATCGCCCGCTACCATCCCGATCGCTTCGCCCAGGCCAGTCCGGCCGAGCAGGCCGCGGCCAGCCGGCGCGCGCAGCGGATCAATGAAGCCTACGCGGTGCTGAGTGACCCGGCGCTGCGCCTCGCCTACAACCGCACGCTGCGCATTGCGTCGCCCCCGCCGGCGATGCCGGCCCAGCCGCGCGACCACCTGGCCGAGCTGTACGCGCAGGCCCGCGCCCACCTGGAGGCGGGCCGCCACATGCAGGCAGCGGCCACACTGCGCGAGATCCAGCAGGTCAATCCTTTCTACCGTGATAGCGCAGCCCTGCTGGCGCAGGCCGAGGCGGCTGCTCATGCCCCGGCGCGGCGCGCGGCGGCGGCGCCACCGGCTGTGGGCCGTGGGCCGGATCGCCGCCGCGTGCTGGTAGCCGGCGGCGCTGCGGGGCTGCTGCTGGCAGGTATTGGCGC
>JACAEO010000316.1 GCA_013388805.1 Chloroflexota bacterium | reverse complement strand
GGACTATCGCATCTTCGCCTTGAGCAGCCTGGAGCCGCCTCAGGCCCACAGTGCGCTCTACCACGCCCCCTTCCCCAACACCTATGAGCCGGGCTCGATCTGCTGGGGGACGGCAGATCGGCGGAGTGACGCTGCGCCGGAGACGATGCTGGCCGCGCTGACGCTCTACCTGGAGGGCTCGTACTTCAACAGCCATATCGCGCAGAGCCGCAGCCGCAGCAAACCGCGCAGCGTCATGGCGCTCTACCGCAGGCTCAGCGCCGAGACGCCCTACCCGCTGGACGATCTCGTCCCCGCCGGGCATGACCTGGGCTGGCTGCTCTCCGGGCAGGCCTGGCGCGAGCGAGGACTGCGATGAGCGGAGGAAGCCGATGCAGACCCTGACCCTCGAACACCCGGTGCCCTTCGTCCTGCCGCCAGGCCAGCCAATCCATGTTGCCCTGGTGGGCTGTGGCGGCACTGGCTCGCATATCGCCCTTGCCCTCGCCCGCCTGGCCTACCATGTGCGCGAGCAGGGCGGCCCGCCACTAGCGCTGACCTTCATCGACGGCGACCTGGTTGAGCGCCGCAACATCGGCCGGCAGCTCTTCACCACCCGCGAGATCGGCAAGCCGAAAGCGCAGGTGCTGGCCGATCGCTTGAACGCCGCCCTCGGCCTCCGCATCACCGCCGTGCCGGCGATGGCAACCGCCGGCCTCCTTGCCGATCTCCAGCCAGGCTACCAGACCATCGGCATCCTGGTCGGCGCCGTCGATACCGCGAGCGGGCGGCGCGCGATGCACGAGGCCCTTGGCCGCTCCACATGGCGCCTCTGGCTCGATGTCGGCAACGAGCGTGACTGGGGCAAAGTCCTGCTCGGCACCGTCACTGACGCGCGGCAGCTGCGCGGCGCGCTGGCCCTCGGCGGGATCTGCACCGCCCTGCCCGGGCCAACCCTGCGCTACCCGCACCTGCTCGACGACGCACCTCTACAGCTGCGGGCCGACTGTGCCCACGCCTCCGCTGACGGCGCCCAGAGCCTGATGGTCAACCAGGCGATGGCGGCCGTCGCCGGCCAATACCTGCACCAGCTGGTTATCG
Source organism: Chloroflexota bacterium (assembly GCA_013388805.1). GTDB lineage: Bacteria > Chloroflexota > Chloroflexia > Chloroflexales > Chloroflexaceae > JACAEO01. The sequence continues at coordinate 11,225 of JACAEO010000316.1, read as the reverse complement.
CCCGCCAGATCACCACCTGCGAGACCGCGCTCGACCTGGCGACGCTGACGATGCGCTCGACCCCGATCACCGCGGAAAGCATCGCCGCAGCCGGCGATCTCGCAGTCGCTGACGTAACCAACCTGCCCGAGACAACAACGAAACGCAAAGGAGGAAGATCGTGACCCAGCCATCACACGACGAGATCACCGACCAGCAGCTCGTGCTCTTCGATCTGGGCAGCCAGGAGCCGAGCAACATGACCAGCCCGGCCTTCCTGCCCCAGCTGCCCACTCCACCACCGGCCCGTGGGAAGGGCAGGAAAGCTAGCACGCTAGCCAGGACCTCCCAACAGACTAACGGCCATTCGCCGACCTCCCCCGCCACGCCCACCCGGCTGGAGATCAGCTCTCGGCCGCCGCTGCCGGAGCTCCCGCCGCTGCTACTGGCCGGGGTGCGCGCAGCCCTCTTCCAGACCCTGGCCCAGGAGGCCCACACCACCTACCAGGCCCTGCTCACCCAGCAGCCCGCCGAGCAGCACGGCCAGGTGGTGCTCGGCGTTGAGCCGGCGCGCCTCGGTGCCTCCGCCCAGCTGCTCCTCGACTCACCGGCGCTCAACGCCGCCGTGAGCTTGCTCGCGCTGGGCGCTACGCTCACGCGGCCCACGTAGCTTTTCAGTACGCTCGTAGCACACAGCAGAGGGCCAGCGCCGGAAGGTGCTGGCCCTCTTTTGCATTCCTTGTGTTCGGCCAATAGCTGCTTCTCTGATCATCTACCCAGATCTGCCATGTTCACAGGTGCGAATCATCGCGTGCATCACTCCAACAGCGGATTGTCTCCGCAATCACCGCTAGGATGGCGTGGCTGCCCTGATCCGGCCCCTTCTCAAAGTCGTCGCCCGCGACTGCCATGGTGTTGGTGACATGCGCAAAGCAGACGATCGGGTAGTCCTTCGCTGTCGCCAGCGCGTAGAGCGCCGCTGCCTCCATCTCGACGGTCGCAATGCCCGCATCCCGGCAGCGGGCAATCATCGCTGCGGTCTCGCGAAAGGGCGCGTCAGTCGTCCAGCTCGATCCCAACAGGAGCGGCACATCCTGCTGATTCCAGTCCTGCCAGAGGTGTTGGCGCAACGTCGGTGGGAGCAGGCTGTAGTGCGCGGGCGGGAGATAGTGGTAACTGGTACCCTCGTCGCGCAGGGCGCGCTCGATCAGCACGAAGTAGGGCGGTTCGCCCAGCGGTGTGATCTGCCCAGCCGAGGTGACACTGATCAGCAACTGGCAGCCGGAGACGAACAGTTCCTCGGCGACCAGCACCGCGAAGGAGGCGCCGACTGCCCGGCCCACGACGCCGACTGGGATGCCGTTAAGGTCGACCACGTCGAGGGTGGTGTGGTAGCAGGCCCAGGCCGGGTGCGGATGCGCACGACCGCTCGCCCGGAGATACTCCACCAGGTCGCCGTCCGGGTCCAGCACACAGACGGACGGAATATCGCCGGCCGGCAGGTTCTTCTGGCGGCGGGCCTCGCGCATCAAGTTGGCGACATCGAAAACCGATGGCGCATCGTAGTGTTTCTCCGCCAGGATCGGCGGCACAGATGAAGGGGTCTGGTTGCTCACGGGGTCCTCTTAGGGCGTGGCGCGGCGCGCCGGCAGGGTCTCGTACATTACGAGCGCGACGATGATACCAGAGAGCAGGGTCAGCCCGCCGACCGCGCCGATCGCCCAGTTCAAGCCTAACGCATCGGCGAGCACCCCAGCCAGGAGGGCACCCACCGCGTAGCCGCCGTCGCGCCAGAGCCGGTAGACGCCCACGGCCGAGGCACGCCAACTCGGGTGCGCTACGTCGCCGATCGCCGCGAGCAGCGTCGGGTAGACCATGGCCGTGCCCAGGCCAAGCAGCGCCGCCCCGCCGGCCCACGGCCAGAAGCCGTGCGTCAGCATGATCAGGAAGATCCCGCCGGCCTGCACCAGCATCCCGGCGGCGATCAGCCATTTCCGTCCCAGGTGATCGGACAGGGCGCCGGTGCCGAGTTGGGCCAACCCCCAGACCGCCGGATAGATCGCCGCCAGCAGGCTCACCTCACCGATCGACAGCCCGGCCAGGGCGAAGTAGAGTGGAAAGAGCCCCCAGGCCATGCCGTCGTTGAGGTTGTTGATCATCCCGGCCTGACTCACGGAGAAGAGCGCCCGGTCCTTCCAGCTCGTCAGCAGCAGAATGTGCGCGAACGAGGGCTGCGCGGCACCGCCGTCGTCGCCGTGGTGCTGCCGCGCCTCCACCGTGGCATGGCCCCGCGACTCACGCACGAAGAAGATCGAGAGGAGCAGCCCGGCGATGGCGAAGAGCAGGCCGAGCACGAAGGGCTGCGGGCGCAGGGCGTAGGTCGCCGCGAGGTAGCCCGCACCGAGAGCGGCCAGCGCCACCGCGACGTAGCCGGCGGCCTCGTTCAGCCCCATCGCCAGGCCCCGGCGAGCCGGCCCGACCAGGTCGATCTTCATGATCACAGTGGTGGACCAGCACAGGCCCTGGTTGACGCCGAGCAGCACGTTGGCAACGATGATCCAGCTCCAGCTCGGTGCGAACATAATCAGCAGCGGTACCGGCAGGCCGAACAGCCAGCCGGCGATCAGCACGCCCTTGCGGCCGATCCGGTCGCTCAGCCGGCCGGCGAATAGGTTGGCGAGGGCCTTGACGATGCCGAAGCTGGCGATGAAGCTGAGGATGGCGGTCTTCGAGGCGAGGCCGAACTCACTCTCGGCCAGCAGCGGCAGGATGGCCCGCTCGATGCCGACCATGCCGCCGACGAAGGCGTTGACCAGCACCAGGAGCGTGAACTGCGCCCAGTTTTCGCGGAGGCCGAGCCGGGGGGCTGCGGCCAGCGTGCTGGCGGGAAGTGACGGTTCAGGCGATCGCACAGCGGTTAGCTCCTGCTTCCAACTCGGTCGGGTCGGCGGGCAGCGCAGCGCCGCCCTCGTTCAGCGCGATAATCTGCGCGTGATTCGGCGGCGTGGGCGGGATACGGCCCAGAATCGTTGTGACGAACGTGTCCTCGTCAGCGGCGAGCAGCGCCGTTGCCCGGCGAACCTCGGCCAGCGTCGCGGCGATTGGCCCACCATCAAAAGCAACTGGCGCGCTCGTGTGCCCCGGCAACACCAGCATCTCGGACGGCAGGGCGAGCAGACGCTGGAGCGAGGCGTAGAGGACGTGGGCCTTCAGCCGGGCGCCCTCTGGGTCGGCGTGCAGGTCAGGCCGGCCCACGGCTGCGAGAAAGAGCGTGTCGCCAGTGAAAAGCGCCGCGTCGTCGAGCTGATAGGTCACGCTCTCCGGCGTGTGGCCGGGGGTCTCGTTGACGGTGAGACGCGCGGTTCCGAGCGCGATGGTATCGCCACCATGGAGCGACGCGAAGGGTGCGGCGAGCCGGTGGGCCGCCGGCAGGGCGAGGGTCGCCCCGGCTTGCTCAGCGAGCCGGCACGCGCGCGAGAGGTGGTCGGCGTGGAGATGGGTCTCTAGCACATGGGTGATGCGCCAGCCGCGCTGTCGGGCCAACTCAAGGTAGACCGCCGGGTCGAGGGCCGGGTCGATCACCGCCGCGACGCCGTCGGCGCCCAGGAGGTAGGAGAGGCAACCCTTGCCGGTGCGACGCACCTGCAGCACTGTCGCCGCGCTGCCGGGTACCGCAATCTCAGCGGTATTCCAGGCCAGACTCCAGGCCCGCATCCCACCCTCGAGCGAGCGCGCCTCCATGCCGCGCGCCCGGAGTTGCTCGGCGGCAATCAGGCTGGTGCGTCCGGCGGCGCAGATCGTCACCACGGGTGTGCCGGCGGGGAGGTCGACGGCGTCCAGGGCGTCAGCATCGCCCGCCTTCAGCCGGTCGTAGGCGTCGACGTGCAGGCTCCCAGGGATGAACCACTCGGCACGTTCAGCCGCCGGACGCACATCGAGCAGGATGACCGGGCGCCCTGTCGCAAGCCAGTCCTGCAGGGTCTCACGTTCAATGGACAGATCAGCCGTCATTGTCGCTCCTCATGCACCGCAGCGGCAATCACCGTTGCGGACGCCTGTACCTCGGCCTCGGTGGTGTCCCATCCCAGACTCAGTCGCAACGCGCCTGCGGCAAGGGCCGGCTCGCGCCCCATCGCCAGCAGGACGCTTGAGGGCTCGGCGTGGCCCGCATGGCAGGCCGAGCCGGTCGAGCACGCGACCTGGTCGCGAATCCGGGCCAGTAATGCCGCCGCGTTCACCCCAGGGAAGCTCAGGTTCAGGGTATTCGGGAGCCGCTCGGTCAGATGCCCATTGAGCAGCGCATCCGGCACGGCAGCGCGGATTGCCGCGTGGAGTATGTCGCGCAGGCTGCGGGTGCGCTCCTGGTAGGTGTCCAGCCGGGCGCCTACAATTTCCGCCGCCTGGCCCAGGCCGACGAGGTAGGGAACGTTTTCGGTGCCCGCCCGCAGCCCGTGCTCGTGACCGGCGCCCCGGATGAACGGCTCCAGCGCGACCCCTCGCCGCACGATCAGCGCGCCCACGCCCTTGGGAGCGTACAGCTTATGGCCGGCAACGGTCAGCAGATCGACCTCAAGGGTGTCCATCCGCACCGGCAGCTTGCCGACGGACTGCGCCGCGTCGCTATGGACCAGGATGTCGCGGGCGTGGGCGAGGTCGGCGATCGCCCGCAGATCCTGGATCGTCCCGACCTCGTTGTTCGCGTGCATGATCGAGATGAGGATGGTCTCCGCAGTGATGACCGCCGCCACCTGCGCCGGGTCGATACGGCCGTTCTGGTCGACCGGCACTGCGGTGACCCGGTAGCCCTCATACTCCAGCGCACGGAGCGGCTCGCGCACCGCCGGGTGTTCAATCGTCGAGGTGATGATGTGATTGCCGCGCGTCCGTCGGGTCGCGGCGATCCCGAAGAGCGCGAGGTTATTGGCCTCGCTCCCGCCGCCGGTAAAGATCACCTCGTCGGGCTGAGCGCCAAGCAGGGCGGCAAGCTGTTCGCGCGCCGTTGCGACTGCCGCGCGGGCACGGTAGCCATAGACATGGTCACTTGACGGATTCCCGAAGTGTATCTGCAAGTACGGCAACATCGCGTCGAGCACCGCCGGGTCGATCGGGGTCGTTGCGTTATAGTCGAGATAGATCGGATCGCGCATCAATACGCCTCCCTGGTCTCCCTGGCGTCGTTTCCGGTTGGCGTCGCAGCCAGCGCCAGAAACGCGCCATACGCCGGCGTCCACCGGCGACCTGCTCGCTCCATCGGCTCCAGGCTGCGCAGCACACCAGCGGAGTTGATCGGCGGCAGGTGCAGCAATCCCTCCCAATGCTGCACCGTGAACCCGGCTTCCCGGAGCAGCGCATGCCACTCGGTGATGGTATGCGTGCGAGCCGTACGAAAGATGGTGGGTCGGAACATGCCTTCCAGACGCCGCAGACTCATCCAGAGGCTGTGGCGATTGAGCTCGCCCAATACGAGCCGGCCGGCTGGGCGGAGTACCCGCCGCGCCTCGCGCAGCGCCGCGCTGAGGTCTGGGATAAAGCAGAGCGCCGTCAAGCCCAGGACCGCATCGAAGCGTGCCGCCGTAAACGGAAGTGCTATCGCCTGCCCACGCACCAGATCAATCGATTGGGCAGCGTGTGCGGCACAACGGGCCTGGGCGACCGCCAGCATCGCCGCCGAGCTATCGATCCCGGTCACGCGCCAGCCGCGCTGGGCGGCCATGAGCGCGAACCGCCCCGTGCCCACGCCGAGATCGAGGATCTCGGCGCCGGCAGGCAGCGCGAGCATCCGCATGATTGCCTCGGTCTCGACCTGGTCGGCCCACTGGCCGAGCGGGGTCGCATACCAGGCGTCGTATTGCGCTGCAAGCGTCGCAAAATCCATCACCAACCTTTGTAGGCCGCTTTAGAAGACAATCACCTTGTCGGCGGCAACGGTCCAGTCCGTCAACTCCTCCATCGAGCTGCGCTGCACGCCGGGCAGCAGATCCTCGTCCATCAGGCCGCGCGCATCCATACAGGAGCCGCACGTGCCGATAGCGGCACGGCGGCTCGCCAGCCCCTTGAGCATGCGCTCCAGGTTGTAGTAGCCGTCGGGGGTCTTCTGTCCGCGCTTGGCGCAAAGCACGGAGTCGGCCATCAGGAAGATCGAAAGCTGCACGTCTTCGCGCTTCTGCAGGGTGAGCGCCAGGCGCAGGCCGTTGTACGAACGCTCGGTGCCGTAGGGTGGGTCGTTGAGGATGATCAGGTAGCGCATGGTTGTCTCCGTACTCGGGACATATTCCAGAGCGACTCAGGCGGACAGCAGTTCGACCGGGTTGCCGGCCAGCTGCCACTCGGCGATGCCCTCTTCCAGGCGGGCGCCGCGCCGACCGGAAGCGATGATTTGTTCCAGCGCCTCGTCGGCATAGACGCAGAGCGGGCCGCGGCAGTAGGTGACGATCAGCACATCAGCGGGCAGCTCGTCGAGCCGCGCCGGCAGCTCCTCCAGCGGGCTCGAGATCGCTCCGGAAAGATGGCCGGCGGCGAACTCCTCGGCCGGGCGCACATCGAGCAGCAGCGTGTCGCCGCGGGCGATCCCGGCGCGCAGCGCCGCCGGAGTGATCGTCGGGAACTGCCGGCGCTGCGGCCGATACTGATCGAGCGCTCGCTCCACTTCGGCGAGCTGGCTCACGGCAACGCCCCGCAGTTCGGTCCAGAGCCGCGCCACCGCCGGGTCGGCGAGACGGTAGCGAATGGTCGTGCCGTGCCGGTCACCGATCACCAGGCCGGCGCGTTTCAGGCGCTGCAGATGCTGCGAGGCATTGGCCACACTCATTGCGCTGGCGAGCGCCAGCTGCTCGACGCTCCGCGGCGCCTGGACAAGCAGGTCAAGCAGCTCAAGGCGGTGCGGATTGGCGATCGCCTGGGCGACCTGGGCGATCTGCTGAAAGAGCTGGTCTTTTGCTTGTCGGCTCATATTCCAGTAATCAATCGAATTATTGAATATCCTCGGGCGAGTATACACCAGTGCAGAGCGGCTGTCAAAACGCGCAACTGGCCCGGCTTTCCCTGCCGGTGCGGAGGTACACCCGAGCATCCGACCGCGCCCGGCTCCACTGATTAGCACCTGACTGGCGTGCTGAGAATGAGATATCGTCGCTCACCGGTGGTACCATGCATACGGCTCGTGATGCCCACGGTGAAATGACCAGGAGCGCCGCAATGAAGCCCTCACAAGGCCCCGATGAGTCGCTGCCGAGCGGGCAGGCGCTGGCCGCGCTGAACGCGGCCCCGCTCTTTGCCGCGCTCGCCTCCTCCATCGTGCAGGACCTTGCGCGTGCCGCGACCTGCGCGGTGTATCAGGCGCAAGAAGTCGTCTTCCTGATGGGGGATCAGGACGATGGGCTCTATATCGTCGCCAGCGGCTGGCTGAAGGCGCTCAAGAGCGGCGCGAGCGGACGCGAGCAGACCATCGCCACCTTCGGCCCCGGCGCAGCCCTGAACGATGTCGCCGTCCTCGCCGGTGCCCCGACCCAGGCCACCCTCGTAGCCCTCGAGCCCACGACCCTCTGGCGCATCCCGCGCACGCATCTGCTGGGCCTGATCGCGCAGCATCCCACCCTGGCCACCGCCCTGATCGGCAGCCTGGCCTCGCGCGTGATCTACCTGGCTGCCCTGGTCGAAGATCTGGCCCTTCGCCCAGTCGATGCGCGCCTGGCGCGGCTCCTCCTCACCCAGGCCCGCGATGGCCAGATTGAGCGCCGGCGCTGGGCGACCCAGGCCGAGCTTGCCGCTCAGATTGGCACCGTACCGGATGTACTCCACCGGACGTTGCGCACGTTCGCCGATGCCGGACTGATCGCGGTCGGGCGGCGCACCATCCGCATCCTCGACCAGGCAGGCCTGGAGGAGCGGGCGCAGATCGGCTGAGCGCGAAATCCGACTTGAGTCCACGACGGCACCCCCGCCGGGTGCTACCCTGCGTGTATTGGCCGGACACACCGCGAGCATGGTGAGGCAGACGACGTTTCCCACACCGCTCCGCACGCTTCAGCCGGCATACATCACCAGGAGCACCCAATGATCGCCCAGCAGTCTCCGTCCACCGTCCACACGCCCGACCGCGCCGATTGGCTGCGCCTCGGGATCGGCGCCGCCCTCCTCAGCGCGGCAGCCGTTGTCATCAGCCAGCTCACTGCCCTCGCCATCTGGCCCGAGCTCATCGCCTTCGAGCCCCTGAACCTGCCCCCGCGCTCAGCCCTGTTGACGGCGCTTCCCGCCCTCGCCGCCGCCGGGGTGCTTGCCTGGCTCGACCGCCGGGTGCGGCGGCCCGAGCGCACGTTCGTGATTGTCTCCGCGGCCGTCCTGCTCCTCAGCATCCCCCCCGACTACCTCCTGCCGATCGCGGGCAAGACCCTGCTCGCCAGCACCGTGACGGCGGCGCTCCACGTTGTCGCCGGGGTGGTCACGGTCGCCGTCCTGTTGACCGGCTACCGCACCCTGCACCCTGACGCCTGAGCCGAGGCCGGCCCCGCCGTCGCGTTAATCTGTAGTGAGAGGAACTTGCACCCATGTCACGCTGGCTTCGCCTTGTTCACCGCTGGCTCGCCCCGGTCTTCATCGTGGTCATGATCGCTGTGCTGAGCACGCAGGGCAGCAGCATCGGCCTGATCCTCCAACGCGTCCAGCAGGGGATGGTGGTGGTCTTCGCCCTGACGGGACTCTACCTCTTCGTCCTACCGTGGTGGGTCAAGTCGCGCCGCGCCCGGCAGCGGGGCCGCGCCGGCACGCCTGCCAGCCGCTCGCCGACACCGTAAATCTGGCTGCATAGGGAACCGCCTGGCGAAGGTGATCGATTGACGCCGACCACAATGGTTGTATAATGCAACGAATTGGTTCGAGCTACGAACTATGCGTCTGTGGTCGAAGCGCTGACTGAGCCAGGCGGAAAGGGCGGGGCATGATCGGGTCGTTGGATGAGGGGCAGGCCGCTGGTCGGCCGACGGGGAATGGACGTGGCCGACAGCGCTGGATCGTGCTCGGCCTGGCGCTGGTCGTGCTGCTGGCTGCTGGGTTCGGCATGATGCGGATGCGTATGAGTTACGTGCCGGCGGATCTCGATCTCGCTACGACGCGCAGCTCAAACAGCGGGCTCTATCAGGTGCGCTACGCGCCTGAGGCTGCGGTCATTCCGGTCAACCAGATCCACACCTGGACCATCCACATCGAGACGGCCGATGGCCGGCCGGTTGAGGGCGCCGCGATCACTGTTGATGGCGACATGCCCCAGCACCTGCACGGGTTGCCGACCGCGCCCCAGGTCACCCAGGATCTCGGCGGCGGCGCCTATCTGGTCGAAGGGTTGAAGTTCCACATGCCCGGCTGGTGGGTGGTCGACTATACGATCAGCGCCGAGGGCCAGACCGATACCGTGCGCTTCAACCTGCAGTTGCCCTGACGTTATGCGAAGCATCTTCCTCACGCAGTGGCGCCTCCTGATCACAGTCCTGGCGGTCGTGCTGCTCACCGTCGGTGCGTTGACCGCCTGGCTCTGGCCGCGCTCACCGTGGACCCCGGAGGAGGTCACAACCCTCCGCGGCCTCGCACTGGCGAGCCTGCCGCCGCTCGCCCCCGACCCGTCGAACCGCTACGGCGACGACCCGCGTGCGGCGGCGCTGGGGGCGCGCCTGTTCTTCGACACCCGCCTCAGCGTGGACGGCACCGTCGCCTGCGCGACCTGCCACGTCCCCACCCGGCAGTTTCAGGACGACCTACCGCTCGGCCAGGGTGTCGGCACCACCGACCGGCGCACCATGCCGCTGGCCGGCGCGGCCTACAGCCCCTGGCTCTTCTGGGACGGCCGCAAGGATAGTCTGTGGGCGCAGGCCCTTGGCCCACTGGAGAGCCCGGTTGAGCACGGCGGGACGCGCACCCAGTATGCCCGGGTGCTCTGGGAGCACTACCGCACGGAGTACGAGGCGCTCTTCGGCCCCCTGCCCGACCTCGCCGACACGACGCGCTTTCCGCCCGCCGCCGGGCCGGTGGCCGATCCGGCCGCGCGGGCCGCGTGGGAGGCGATGACGCCGGACGATCGCGAGGCGGTGAACCTGGCGTTTGCCAATCTCGGCAAGGCGATCGCTGCCTTCGAGCGCCAGCTCCTGCCGAGCCCATCGCGCTTTGACAGCTATGTGGAGGCGCTCCTGCTGAACGATGTGGCGGCGATGCAGGCGGCACTCTCGCCGGATGAAGTCGCCGGCCTACGCATCTTCATCGGCAGGGGCCAGTGCATCACCTGCCACAACGGCCCGTTGTTGACCAACAACGATTTCCACAACACGGGTGTGCCGGCCGTGCCAGGTTTACCCGAAGATCTCGGCCGGGCAACTGGCCTGCCGCTCGCTCAGGCCGACGCGTTCAACTGCCTCAGCCGCTACAGCGACGCCCAGCCCGCGGACTGTGCGGAGCTGCGCTTTGCGAAGGCCGACCCGCACGTCCAGACCCGCCAGTTCAAGCCGCCGTCGCTACGTGGCGTCGCCGAGCGCCCGCCCTACATGCACGCCGGCCAGTTCGCGACGCTGCGCGACGTGCTGGAACACTACAACCAGGCGCCCGCGGCGCCCGCCGGTGACTCGGAGCTACGCCCGCTCGAGCTGAGCGAGCGCGAGCTCGCCCAACTCGAGGCCTTTCTCCACAGCCTGAGCGGGCTTGGGCAGGCGCCGGCTGCATGCCTCGGCTGCCATCCCGAGCCAGACGCCCCGGCAGCGGCAGCGCCTGAACGGAGCATCCCATGAGTGATCCGACTGCGGCGCTGCAGAAACAGATGATTGCCCTCATCCGGGCGTTCGGGCTGCACCAGGGCGACCGCACACCCTGCGGCAAGCCGGTCAGCGTCGCGGAGGCCCACGCCCTGCTGGAGTTGAGCCGCCACGCGCCCCTGGCCCAGCGCGATCTAGCGGCCTGGCTGCGCCTGGAGAAGAGCACGGTCAGCCGGCTGGTCGCCCAGCTGGTTGCGCAGGGCTGGGTGCGGCGCGAGCCAAGCGCCGCTGACGGCCGGGTGCTGCTGCTCTCGCTGACGGCGGAGGGCCAACGCATCGCCGGGGATCTGGCGGCAGCGCGGCGCGCGCGCTTCGAGCGCTTACTCCAGGCGATCCCGGCGGCGCGGCGCGACGAGATTGCCGGCGCGCTGGGCCTGCTTGTCGAGGCCATCGACGCCAGCCGCCAGGAATAGCAGCGGCGAGCGAGCGGCGTCAATCAGGCGATCGGCGGAGGCACGC
>JACAEO010000288.1 GCA_013388805.1 Chloroflexota bacterium | reverse complement strand
CCCTCCCTCTCCCAGGTTGGGAGAGTGGGGGAGGGGGGGGAGGGCAAGCAGCGCATCAGGACGCCATCCGCCAGAAACGCTACACCTGAGAGGTTGGGGCCTGCCCCATAGATGTGCAGGCGCCGGGCGTGCCACAATGCCACGCCCGCAACAGTGCCCGGCTGCATCGCGTCGTATGGGCGAAGCCTGGCGGCTAGCGAAAGGTGGGTAGGATGAGCCAAAACACAGAGCCTCACGCGCAGACGCAGGTCGAGGCCGGCCCTGAGGTTCCGTCGCCGCCGTCGCTGCCGACCGAACCGTACGACCGTCGCGGCGAGCAGGCCCGGCGCTGGGGCGCGCTGCTCGTGCTGATCGGCGTGATCTGGCTGGTCTTCGAGTTGACCGTCCGCAGCTCGATCTTCGGCATCGGCGTGGGCCTTGTCGAGCGGAGCGAGCAACTCCCCACCCGGCGCTTCAGCGCCGAGCGGGTGCTGATCAGTGGGGTGAACGACGATGTGGAACTGGTCGCGAGTGACGGGACGATGATCAGCGTGGAGGCGACCCGCTATGCCTCCGGCTGGAACGGCGGCGCCGCCAACAGTGCCTTGAAGCGCATCGAACTGGTGACCGAGCAGCGTGGCAACACCCTGGTGATCGAGGTACAGCCACAGAACCGCCTGGGCTTCGCGATCGGTCGCGTGCCCTCTATGACGCTGCGCATCGCGCTGCCCGCTGGCGTCGCCAGCGAGGCCAGTGTAGTGAGCGGCGAGCTGCGCGCCGCGCAGGTGCGCGGTGACCTGGTGCTGCGCAGCGTAAGCGGCGCGATCACCGCCGAGGGTACCAGCGGCACCCTGCAGGTGCACAGCACCAGCGGCGATGTGCGCGTGCGCGACCACCGTGGCGACCTGGCCGTCGAGACCACCAGTGGCGACATCAGTGCCCGCGGTGCGCTCAACGCCACCCGCATCAACTCGGTGAGCGGCAAGATCGACCTGGAAGGTGCGAGCGGCGTCCTGGCGCTGCGCACGATCTCCGGCGACCTTGAGGTGCGCGCGGCGACGGACGCCAGCCTGGCCATCGAGAGCACCAGCGGCGACGTCGAGCTCGACGGCACCCTCACTCGCGGCAGCACCAGCCGGATCAGCACCATCTCCGGCGATGTGCGCGTCCGCCTCGCCAGCCCGGATGACCTGCGGCTCGAGCTCAGCACCACCAGTGGTGAGCTGCGCAATGAGCTTGCCATGCCCACGGAGACGCAGGAGCGCCGGCAGTTCAGCGGTACCCTCGGCGCAGGGGAGACCCGCCTGATCATCGACACCACCTCGGGCGACATCGAGGTCACAGGGCGCTGAGGCCGCCTGGGCAGCCCTCCACACTCGGCAGCCACCGCTCCCAGCGACGGGCGCAGCAGGGGCGACGCCGCTGTTGCGCCCTCACAGTGAGCATCCTTTCACCGTGCGCCGCTCACCCTCCACCACGAGCTGTTACCAACCCTGATACAATCGACGGGGAGGCCAATCGAAGCAGTGGAGGAGGGGATGGGCCATATTCTCGCGCTGGCAATGCAGAAGGGCGGGGTCGGCAAGACGACCACGACGCTCAGCCTCGGCACCGTGCTGGCCGCACGGGGCCGGCGCGTCCTGCTGATCGATATCGACCCCCAGGCCAACCTGACCCAGGGCCTCGGCGTTGATCCCTCGACGGTGGAGTTTAGCGTCTACGAGGTGCTGCTCAACCCCGAACGGGGGACCCGGTTCGCAACCATCGCCACCGAGACGGGGGTGAGTCTGATCCCGGCCGCGCTCGACCTGGCCGGCGCCGAGCTGGAACTGGCCGGCAAGGTCGGCCGCGAGTTGTTGCTGCGCAAGGCGCTTCGGGCGAGCCGCGCCGAGTACGACTACATCCTGATCGATCCGCCGCCGAGTCTCGGCATCTTCTCGCTCAACGCGATGGCCGCCGCCGACGCGGTGATCGTGCCGCTCCAGCTCCACGCCTACGCGCTCAAGGCCATGCCCCAGCTGGAGCAGACCATCGACCTGGTCAGAGAGATCCACCCCAGCCTGGCCATCGGCGGGGTGATCTGCACGCTCGCCGACCGGCGCACCAATCTGAGCCAGCAGATCGAGCAGCAAGTTCGGGAGCAGTACGGTGCCCTGGTCTTCGAAACGGTGATCCCCATGAACGTGAAACTTGCCGAGGCCCCGACGGTCGGCAAACCGATCGGCGTCTATGCGCCCCATAGCACCGGCGCCCTGGCCTACGAGGCGCTCGCGACCGAACTGGAGGCCCGCTATGGACACTGAGCGCAGCGACCAGAAGACGATCCGGCGCGGACGTGGCCTGCGCCTTTCCACCGAAGCCCCCGCCGAAGCGCCATCCCCCGCCCCCCCACCGGACGATCGCCCGCTCACCCGAGGCCGTGGCATGCGCCTCTCCACCGAGGCCCCCGCCGAAGCGTCACCCCCCACGCCGTCTGGCCCGCCGGACACCCCGGCCGCGCCCCCGCCCGCCATCGCCTTCCTGCTCGACGCGCTCTGGCTCTCCAGCGGCAAGGTGGCCTATCGCCAGGCGGGAGCGGGGCCGGCCATGCTGCTGCTCCACGACGCCGGCGCGACCTCGCGCATCTGGCGTGGCGTCGCCGCCGCCCTGGCCGATATGCGCACCTCCTACGCCCTCGATCTGCCAGGGTCCGGCGGCACACCGCCACGGGCTGCCCCGCCCACCCTCAAAACCCTGGCCGACGCGACGATCGCCTTCGCCGATGGCCTGGGGCTGGGTCGCTTCGACCTGTGCGGTCACGGTCTGGGCGCGGCGGTCGCGGCCCTGGTAGCGGCGCGCTACCCCGACCGGATCGGGCGGCTGGTGTTGAGCAACCTGGGCGCGCGCCCCTTCGCGCCGGATCTGCTGGCCCTGGAATGGACCCGCGCACCGCTCGATCTCTCCCTCGGCCTGGCCCGCCCGTTCTTCGACTTCTGGCAGCCCTGGAACCGCCAGCTCTTCCAGCTGCCGCCGCTGAACATCTGGCTCAGCGCCCAGAGCCTCCATCGCCAACCGGCTGACCAGGAGCTGTGGCGCGAGTTCCTGGCTGACCACGCCGCCACCGATGGCCGCGCCTACCTGACCACCTGGACGGCCGCGGGGGTGCCGCAGCTCCACGCCGCCTTGCGCACGATCAGCGCCCCCACCCTGCTGGTGGCCGGCGACAACGACCGCATCGCCCGCCTGGCCGAGGTCGAGCGCTGCCAGCGGCTCGTGCCCGACAGCCAGCTGACCGTTCTCGAAGACTGTGGCCACCTGCCGATGATCGAAGTGCCGGATGTGTATCATCAAACCGTGCGCGATTTCCTGGTCGGCACGAAGGTAGCGTAAGCCCGCGGCCTGGGCCGCCGGGCGAGGGGCGGATAGCGCAGGGCATGACGCAGCAATGCTGCGCCGGGTGTCGTTTCGTGGTACGATACCGGCATGTCGAACACTGCGCTGCGACGCGAGCTGCGAGCGGCAGGCAACGGGCCGGGGCGGCGCATCGCCCTGGCCCGTCGCTACGCCACCGCCCTCGCGCTGATGGTTGTGATCCTCGTCGCCCTCGAGGTGAGCCTGCGCGTGCTCGCGGTACCGGCCTACCTCTTGCCGCCGCCCTCGCGGGTACTGGCGCGCCTGCTCACACCGGGTGACCTGCCGGGCCACGCCGCGGCCACCGCAACGGCCGCCGCCGCCGGGCTCGTTGCCGGGGCACTGGCCGGCTTCGGCCTGGCCGTCGCCTTCGTGCACCTGCGCCTGCTCGAGGATGCGCTCTACCCCTGGGTGCTCGTCTCGCAGGCGGTGCCCGCCGCGGCGCTGGCGCCCCTGCTCACGATCTGGCTCGGTGACGGGCTAGCGCCCCGCGCCGCCATGGCCGCGCTCTTCGCCTTCTTCCCGGTCCTCGTCGCCACCGCCCGCGGCCTGCGCGACGTGAGCCCCGAGCAACTGGCGCTGATGCGCGCCTGGGGCGCAAGCCGCTGGCGGACCTTCCGCCACCTGCGCCTGCCCACCGCCCTGCCCGCGCTGTTCAGCGGGCTCAAAGTTGCCGCCGCACTCGCCGTGGTCGGCGCCATCGTCAGCGAGCTCGCCGGCAGCCGGCGCGGCCTCGGCTTCGTGGTCAGCGTCGCCGCCTACCATCTGCAGACCGACCGCATCTTCGCCGCCGTGCTCATCGCCGCCGCGATCAGCCTGGGGTTGCACGGCCTCCTGGTGCTGGCCGAGCGGTACATCGTCTTCTGGCGACGGCCGGGGTAGCGAGGTGTGGAGGTGTGAAGGTGTGGGGGGTGTGGAGGTGTGGAGGTGTGGAGGCGTGGAGGTGTGGAGGTGTGGAGGTGTGGGGGTGTGG
>JACAEO010000178.1 GCA_013388805.1 Chloroflexota bacterium | reverse complement strand
GCCGCTGCCGGCGCCGCCGCTCACCGTGGGAGCGGGCGCCGCGCCGTTGAAGCCGCTGGTGTCCACCGTCACCGAACCGGGGACGAAGGCCAGACCGGCGGGCAGGTCGTCCACCAGGGCGAGTGACGGCGTGGCGCCCTCGGGCAACGCGACCACCAGTTCGTAGGTCACGATCTCGCCGATGGTCACGTTGGCGCCGCTGGTGTGGGCCGCCGAGGTGTTCACCAGGGCTTTGCTCAGGTCGGGCTGGTCGATGGTGAAGCTGGCACTGCCGGCGATCTCGTAGTCATTGAGTGCGCCGCCGTCGAGCAGGTCGGCGCCATCGGCCAGGCCATCGCCCTCGGAGCGCTCGTCGGGGCTATCGCCGTCGAGGGTGCTCCACACCGCGCTGGCGCGGTTGCTGATCGTCTGGCCGGGGCTGATGGTGCCGCCAATCTCGGCGCGGAACTCAAGCGTGACGCTCGCGCCGGGGGGCAGGTCGAAGCTGCCGCTGGCAGGCACACGCGCCACCCCGCCGCTGATCTCCGCCGCTGGCGGCGCGATCCCCGTGGCGCTCACCCCAACCAGTGTGGCATTGATCAACTCTGCCGGGATGGGGTCGGTCACCACCACATCGTAGGCCGTGCCGACGCTGCCGGCGGCGTGGCTGATCACCACCTGGTAGGTCACCTCGCCGCCCGCGTCGGCGGGACTCGGCGGGGTGAGGATGCTCTTGGCGATGCTCAGCACCGGCTCGACGACGGTGATCGTTTGCGCAACAGGCGCGTTCACCGTCACGCCGGTCCCCGTGTTCGGGTTGGTATAACCGAGCCGGGCGGTGTTGGTCAGGGTCGAGCCGTTCTGGTTGCCGCTGACGTTGAGCACGCGGGCCTGCAGGCGCACCAGGAAGGCGTTGTTATTCGCAATGTTGTCATCGGTCGTGGTCACGTCGGGGAAGGTCAGCACCAGATCCTCGCCGCTGGCGCCGGGCACAGCGGCGGGGCCGCTGCGGGTCACGCTCAGGCTGCCCACGTCCCCGGCGTAGGGCGCGGCCAGGTTCGAGTCATCGGTGACGATGCTGTAATCCACCAGGGCCAGACCGGCCGGCAGATCATCGGTCACCACGAGACCCTGGGTGACGCCCTCGGGCAGGGTCACGCGCAGGTCGAAGGTGACCAGTTCGCCGATGGTGTACTGGGCCGGCGTGGGGGCCAGCTTCTCGATGACCGGCGTCGCCAGGGTGACGCTGGCCGTCGCAGAGCGACTGTAGCTGTTCGGGGGAACGCCAGAGCCGTTGCGTTCGCCGGTGCCGCTGCCGGGCGCGCCGGGGG
This sequence comes from Chloroflexota bacterium, assembly GCA_013388805.1. Taxonomy (GTDB): domain Bacteria; phylum Chloroflexota; class Chloroflexia; order Chloroflexales; family Chloroflexaceae; genus JACAEO01. Next base: position 13,468 of record JACAEO010000178.1, on the reverse strand, counting down.
TGGCCGAGCCGGTGGGGTTGGTGATCGTGCCGTTGTCACCGGGCAGACTGGTGTAGGTCAGGCCGGCGGTGTTGGTCAGGGTGCGGCCATTGACCGCACCGGCGTTCACCGTGGCGCTGTACTCGACCGTTACCGAGCCGCCGGGCGGGATCTGGTCAACCACGATGTCCACCGTGTTGCCCGCGCTGGTATTCGTTGTCCCGCTGGCGCCACCGGCGAGGGTGACCGTGACGCTGGCCAGGTCGAGGCTCAGATCGGCGGGCAGCGCATCACGCAGGCGCGCGTCGAAGGCCATTGTGCGGTCCGCGCCGCTAGCATTCGTGTAGGTGACGCGGTAGCTCACCGTGTCGCCGGCGTCGGTGGGGCTGGTCAGGACCTGCTTGTTCAGGGTGAGCGACGGTTCGGCGATGCGCACGCGGATGTTCCCTGAGGTGGCGATTGAGGCGCCATTTACGCGCACGGTGAAGTTGTTGTCGCGATTGTCACCGGCGTCGTTGCTGCCGGCGACAGTGTTATCCACCAGAGCATTGAACTCGACCACAACGTACTCATCATCGGCGTCCGAGTCGCTGTTGATCAGATTGCCGAGGCTGAAGGTCGGGTCGGTTCCGGTGCTGAAGCTGGCCGGGCTGATCGCGCTCGCGGGCAAGGGGCAGGTGATGCTGCTGGAGGGCAGGGCAGCCAGGGTGGCGCTGCTGCCGCTCACGTTCAGGTTGCTACAACCGGGCAGGGCGGTGGTGATGGTCGAGGAACTGATCCCACCTCCGGCTTCGTTGGCCACGAAGGCGACCCGCGCCGTGCCGTCGTTGAGGAAGGTCAGGCCGCCGGGCAGATTATCCAGGAGGCGCAAGTCAGGCGCGCTGCCCTCGGCCAGGCGCACGGCCAGGCGATAGCGCACGATCTCGCCGATGGCCACGCGGATGGGCGAGCCGGTTTCAGGCGTATGCGCCTCGGAGGTGGCGACGATACTCTTGGTTGGCGCGGAGGTGATCACCGTCAGCGTAGCGGGGTCGCTGGCGGTAGTGATGCGCTCGCCGGTCTCCGTGCCCGGCGCGCCGGGAGTGGCCGAGCCGGTGGGGTTAGCACCGGCGGCAGCGCCGTTGGGACCGGGCAGGCTGGTGTAGCTCAGGTTGGCCGTGTTGGTGACCTGCTGGCCGGGGGTGACGCCAGTTCCCACCGTGGCGCTGTACTCGATGCGCACCGAGCCGCCGGGGGGCACGCGATCGATGGTGATGTCCACCGTGTTGCCGGCGCTGGTGTTGGCAGCGCCAGCGGCGCCACCGTTGAGGGTCACGTTGACACTGGCCAGGTTGAGCGTCAGATTGGCGGGCAGCGCATCGGTGATGCGCACATCGAAGGCATCGGTGACATTGGCGCCCGCGGGGTTGGCATAGTCAATGCGGTAGGTAATGGTATCGCCCGCATCGCCGGTCGCGCTGGCCGGAGTGGCGATCACCTTATCGAGGGTGCGGGCCGGCTCGACCACGCGCGCGGCGACGCTGTTCGAGGCGATCGGCTGCGTGTCGCCGGGGGCGGTGAGCGGGCTGCCGGCGCGGTAGACGATAAAGTCGTTGTTCAGTTGGACGCCGGCTGTGTTGCCGGCCACATTCTCCACCAGGGCGTTAAACGCCACGACCGCGTACTCGGCGTCGAGGTCGTTGTCGGCATTGGTCAGGGTGCCCAGGCTGAAGAAGACATCGGTGCCCGAGCCGTAGCTGTCATCGTTGGCGGTGGCGCTGGCCGACACGGCGGCGTCGGGCAGCACGAAGGACGGCGTGGCCGGCCCGTTGCCGCTGATGGCGAGCCCGGGGCCGCTCAGCGCGCTTGAGGTCAGGCCGGCACTATTGCTGATCAGCGCTGCCATGGCGGTGCCGTCATTGAGGAAGCGCATACCAGCAGGCAGGCGATCCTGGATCTGGGTGTTGTCCCAGCGGCCCTCGGGCACGCGCACAGCCAGCTGGTAGCGCACGATCTCGCCGATGGCCAGCGGCGGCGTGGCGGTCTCCTCGGTGTGGGCCGCCGAGGTGGCAACCACCGTCTTCGCTAACGCCGGCAGCGCGGCGGTGACCGAGGCTTGATCGAACGGCGGGCCGGCGGGATCGACGTGGTTCGTCCCGCCCTCGTCGCCGGCATAGCCGGTGAGCGTGCCGCGGTTGAGGATCATCTGGCCCGGCTGCACATTCGGGTCGACCCGCAGGTCGTAGGTGATCACGATGACGTTCGAGCCATCGTTGGGGTGGTACTTCTGGCAGGCGCCGATGGTGGTGTCGATCAACTGGATGCCGTTGTTGAAGAGGTCGTCCTCGTCACCCGCTGCGCCGCCGCCGAGGTAGATGAAGGGGATGGCGCTGCCGGCGCCGTTATAGACCTTCAGGTTGAGGCCGGCGCCGCCGGTGGGGATGATCAGCCCTGGCGGGAGGATGTCGGTGATCGCGATGTCAAAAGCGCCCTTGTTGCTCGAACCGGTGTTCTCGAGCACGATCGCGAAGCTGACCAGGTCATTGGCGTCCACGCCACTGATATCGCTATCCACCGGGGTGGCGGCCAGCCCGGCGGAGCCGATGGTGCCGCTGAAGGGTGCTCCGCCGGCGCCCGGGGCGGCGAAGCCGACCGGACCGGGCGTGGCCGGGCTCAGGGTGGCGCCGGGGTTGCTGCTGCCGGTGACGCCCTTGCTCATGCGCAGCACGGGCTGGGTCATGCGGATCTGGACGATCGCGTCGTCGGCGGTGAAAACCTGGCCGGTAGAGCCAGCGATCCGGCGTAGCTGGTTGGTCAGGAAGAGCCCGTCGGCCGTGGGCTGGTCGCTGGACTGAACGGTCAGCAGCAGGTCGATGCGGCTGGGGCGGGACTGGGGGTCGTCGAAGCTACCGAAGTTGAAGCTGACCGCGTTGCCGATCGTGCTGATGCTCACCGTGGGATGCACGCCGGGGAAGATCGTGCGCCAGGTGTCGGCCGGGCCATAGGTGGCGGTGTTGGCCGGGGGGATGCTGCCGGCAATATTCGGATCGAAGGTGAACGTGGTCACCGGGAAGATCGGCAGGGGCAGGTAGTCGACCAGGCGCAGATCCTCGGCATCGCTGGTGGGGAGCTCCAGCTGGAGCCGGTAGGTCACCGTGTCGCCGGGGGCCACCTCGACCGGATTGGGGAGCGTGGTGCTGCCGTTGAGCGCATAGATCGACTTGCTGAGCGCGCCGCGGTCGATGCTGACCCCGGCGGAGCTGCCGTCGCCGACCGTGGCGCCGGCGCTGAGATCGGCGACGTTCAGCAGCGTGCCGATGACGGTGACCTGGTTGCTGAGCCGGTCGCCCTCGTCAACGCTCTGATCGCCGGAGGGGAAATCATCGCTGAAATCCTCCTGGATGACGGTGCGGAAGACGACACGGGCGGTGGTGGGGCCGTCGTTGTAGCTGCTACATTCGGGAGCAGGGCCGCCGGTACCACCGGCGGGCACGCAGCCGCCGATCAGCGCGCCGGTCTGACCGCGGCTCACCAGTTCGTCGGAGATGCGGAACTGCAGGGCGGTGGTGCCGTCGTTGGGCGCCGGCGAGGCCGGGGTGTAGTTGGGGGTGACGGTGTAGTTGGCGGCGGCAAAGGGGGCCACGGCCGCGTTGAAGCCGTTGCCGTTCACCTGGAGGGTGGGCGTGAAGCCGGGAGCGAAGCGCTGGCCGTCCGAGAAGACATCGTTGAGTGTCACGCCATTGAAGGCGAAGAAGTCGGAGACCTGGAGCTCGATGACATACTCCAGGGTATCGCCGGGGGTGGGGCCGGTGGCGCCCACATCGTTGACCACGGCAACGCCCTTCTGGGTGGCGATCGAGCGGGCGGCAAGCGTATGGCCAGGCACGCCGGTGGAGGCGCTGATCGGCGTCTGTGGGTCACGGCTGTCGATCGGCGTCCAGGCGGCCGTCGCGGTCGCACTGTTCGCCACCGCGCGCGCGGCGCCGCTAGCGGGGTCGAGCACGGCGGCGCTGGTGGCATCGAGGCGCGGTACGTAGAAAGTGAAGATCATGCTCGCGTCGGCGGCGCTGGCGCCACCGGTGACGCTGGCGATGCGCCGGGTGAGCGTGCCGCCGGGTGTGGTCGTGGCGGGCGTGCTGACATCGATGCTGCTGACCGGGCTGCCGTTGGCCAGCACGGCATCGAGCGCGACGAACTGCAGCTGCGGCGGCAGCGTATCGCTGATCTCCAGGTCGGTCACCGTCTGGCCTGCGGCCACATCGACGTCGATGCGGTACTGGCGGGGGAAATTGGGGCCGGTGGCGGTTTCGCTCTCCGGGCCGAGGTAGGTCTTGCTGATCGTGAAGAGCGTAGGTGTGACCGGGCTGGCGGGCCAGGTCGTGGTATCGGGGCTAGCGGGGGTGAGGATCACCGGGTCGCAGCACCAGTTATCGAGCGGGTCATTGCCGTACTGGAAGCCGGCGCGCACGCGGATCGGCAGCGGGGCGCCGAGGTCGGCGAGCGGGCTGATCACGGCGCGGACGCTGATCTCGACGGGCGGCTGCTCAGGGGTGAACGAACCAAAGGGCAACTGGAGCACGACCAGCGTGTCGCCGGGGGGGCCGCAGACCTGCTGCATGGTGCCGTCGGTTAGCCTGGCGTAGGGGTGGGCCACGCAGCCATCGGCGTCGAAGGTGATGCTGGTTGCGGTGACCGGGGCGCCGAGGTAGGTCGCATTGAGGAAACTGATCCCGTCGTCGCCATCAATTCCGCTGGAGGGGAAGACCAGATCCACAAATGGCCCATAGCCGGTGTCTGTCGCATTGGCGTTATCGAAGGTCACCGTAACGCTGAAGGGCTGCCCGATCGGTGCTTCGGCGGGTGCAGTGAGCGTGGCGACCGGTTCACCCGCCGCGAAGACGGGGCGCGCTGTGGTGGCGAAACTGGCGACCAGGGTGGCGAACAGCGCAACGCTGGCAACGAGGCGGGCGGCGACACGGCTGAGCATTGAACACCTTCTGCTTGCTTGTACGTTGAGTGCGACGGAGCCGGTTCAGCAGAGCAGGTGCTGCCGAGCCTGCGCGCGGTAGTACTGTAACGGTCAATTGCAACCCCGGTATTACCGGAGGCGCTGCAGGGCTTGTGCAACGATCCTGCTGGCGAACTCCGTCTTTCCCACGCCGGGTGCGCGGGCGTCCCGCCCGCATGCGGGCCGGAGGCCCGCGCACCCAGGTTTGCCAGCAGTATCGGGCAACGTCTTTGGGGTAAGCCCCAACCCCCTGTTTTTCGGGTGAGTCTGGCGGCTACGCCGCCCTATTACCTACTGCCAGAGGCGGACGTTGCTCAAGCCCTGGGAAGCGCCGCCACACGCCTGGCGTGGGCGCGAAGCTCTGGTATGATGGAGTCATGGTTTCCATCAGCCAGCTAAAGGAGCGGCATGAACGCATTGAACACACTGATCGGCTTTGCCCGGCCCCACACGGTGATTGCAACCACCGTCCAGGTCATCACCATCTTTCTGATCGTCGTCGGGCTGGAGGCGGGATCGACGGCCCTGCTGGTCATCGCGCTGACTCTGGCGACCTGTCTGGCGCTGAACCTCTACATTGTCGGCTTGAACCAGCTCACCGACGTGGCGATCGACCGGGTGAACAAGCCGTGGCTGCCAGTGGCGGCGGGCACGCTGACCTGGCAGGGGGGGCGGCTGCTCACCCTTGGCGCGGGGGGGCTGAGCCTGGTGCTGGCGCTGCTCAGCGGGCCATACCTGCTCCTGACGGTCGCCCTGATCATGCTGATCGGCAGCGCCTACTCGTTGCCGCCGCTGCGGCTGAAGCGCTTCCCGGTGGCCGCCGCGTTGAGCATCGCCCTGGCCCGCGGGGTGATCGCCAACCTGGGGCTGGCGCTGCACTACCGCCAGGTTTTCGGCGGCGACGTGCCGCTGCTCACCCTGGGCATGCTCGGGCTCTTCTTCTTTGGCTTCGGCCTGGTGATCGCGATCTACAAGGACATCCCTGACGGCGAGGGCGATCGCATGTACCAGATCGAGACCTTCACGACGCGGCTGGGGCCACGGCGTGCTCTGGACATGGGGCGGGTGGTGCTGACGCTATGCTACGCGCTGCCGATCGGACTGGCGCTGGCGGGGCTGCCGCGGGCTGACGCGCTGTTTCTGCTGATCAGCCACGCGCTGTTGATCATCGTCTTCTGGGCGATGAGCATGCGCGTCGATCTGCAGCAGCGACGCTCGGTGGCATCGTTCTACATGTTTCTCTGGGGCCTGTTCTACCTCGAATTTGGCGTGCTGAGCATGTATGAGCTGACGCGAACAACGATATGAGCACGAGCGGATTGCTGGCGCGCGCGATCGACTTCGCGGCCCTGGGGCGGCCGCTGCACCTGGTCGGCGGGGCGATCTTCTACGGGCTCGGCGTCGCCGCAGCCGGTTACGCTGGCGCAACGCTTGCCTGGCAGGCGGCGCTGCTCGGGCTGCTGGCAGTGGCGGCGGCCCAGTTGATGAACCACTACAGCAACGACTACTTCGACCTCGAGGCCGACCGGGCCAATCGCACGCCGACCCAGTGGTCGGGTGGCAGCCGGGTGCTGGCTGAGGGGCGCCTGCCGGCCCGTACGGCGCTGGTCGCGGCGCTGAGCTTCGGGGTGCTGGCGCTGGGCTTCGCGGTGCTGGCAGCCCTGGTCGCGCCGGCGCCGGCGGCCACGCTGATCCTGTTCGTATTCGCGATCGGGCTGGCGTGGGTATACAGTGGGCCGCCGCTCTACCTGCACCGGCGGGCGCTGGGTGAGCTGGCGGGCGGGCTGATCGTCCCGGGGCTGACGGCGCTGGTGGGCTATCAGCTCCAGGCGGGGACGATCGGGCCGCTGGTGCTGCTGGCGGTGCTGCCGCTGTGCCTGCTGCAGTTTGCGATGCTGGTTGCGGTGAACTTCCCCGATGCAGCGGGGGACGCGGCGGTGGGCAAGATCACGCTGGTGGTGGGGTTAGGGCCGGAGCGCGCGGCGCGGCTGTACGTGGCAGCCGTGGGGCTGGCTTATGCGAGCCTGCCGTTGCTGGGCCTGCTGGGGCTGCCGTGGCCGGTGGCGCTTGTCCCGCTGGCGACGCTGCCGATCGCGGGCTGGCTCGCCTTGCGGGTGATGAAGGGCGCCTGGCGTGATCCGGCGGCGTGGGATGCCCTGGGCTTCTGGAGCATCGGGCAGCTGGTGGGCAGCGCGGGGCTCATGCTGGGGGCATTTGCGCTGCTGTAGAGCTGTGGAGGTGTGGAGGTGTGGAGGTGTGGAGCTGTGGAGCAACAGTCACACGAGCATGGCTGCTTCTGGACGATGCCTGAGGCATGGCACCAACCGGCTTGACAATCCGGCCTTCACCTCCACAGCTCCACAGCTCCACACAGCTGGTCCGTAGAGCTGTGGAGGTGTAGAGGTGTGGAGGTGTGGAGCTGTTGAGCAACGGTCAATCTGGCATGGCCGCGTCTGGACCATGCCTTACGGCTGGATGGAGGGGTGCTGATCGAGGTAATCAAGGGCGTCCTGAACGGTCTCGATCTTCTCAGCGTCCTCATCGCTGATCTCGATCTCGAACTCCTCCTCGATGGACATAATGAGCTCAACCAGGTCGAGTGAGTCGGCATTGAGATCGCGGGCGAAGGAAGCGCCAGGCACGATCTGGGTTTCATCAACGCCGAGTTGCTCAGCGATGATCTTGCGCAGGCGGTCTGCAACCTCAGTCGAAGGCATGGGTGGATATCCCTTTCGTATCGCTGGGGGCGAATGCGGTGATGTGCCGCGAGTGCGGCTACAACTCCTCGGCGCCAGGGCGATAGCGACTGACGACGGTACCGAGGACACCATTGACAAAGCGGCTCGAGTTATCGCTGCCAAACTGCTTGGCGAGCTCGACGGCCTCATTGATCACCGCCTTGACGGGGGTGCGCTCAGTCTCATCGACCAGCAGTTCGTAGAGGGCGATGCGCAACACCGCCTTATCGACACCCGGCATCTGGGTGATCGGCCAGTTTGGCGCGGCCTCTTCGATGATCCGATCCAGGTACGAGCGATGCTCCCAGACGCCGAACACCAGGTTCCGCAGGAAGCGCTCGCCGTCCGCGGCGAGCCGCTCATCTTCAAGGCGCCGCTCATAGACCACGTCGATCGGGTGGTCGGTCGCGTCGACCTCGAACAGGATCTGCAGCGCGACAATGCGGACGCGATGACGCAGACTACCCACGGAGGATCTCCAGTGCTCGCGGCGAGCGGCCTTCGTGAGCGGCGCGCGCCTGGCTACGGGCCACGGTGCGCCCAGCTTTGCCAGCGCGGATTGGTACGGCACTCCACGGCATGCCCGGTCATTCTAATATTATTCTGTTGGAGCGTCAAGGGTATGCCTGCTTACAGCATCACCATGCCACCATCGATGGTAAAGGTCTGCCCGGTAATATAGGCGGCTGCATCGGAGGCGAGGAAGCAGACCAGGCCGGCAACCTCCGCGGGGTGCCCGAAGCGGGCGAGCGGGATACTCTCGAGGATCGCCTTGCGGGTCGCCTCACCGAGGGTGCCGGTCATCTCGGTTTCGATGAAGCCAGGGGCCACGGCGTTGACCGTGATGCCGCGGCTGGCCATCTCGCGGGCGGTGGCCCGGGTGAAGCCGATGATGCCGGCCTTGGCGGCCGCGTAGTTGGCCTGGCCGGCATTGCCGATCAGGCCGATCACCGAGGCGAGGTTGATAATGCGCCCGCTGCGCTGTTTGCCCATCGGACGCAGGGCGGCGCGGGTACAGAGGAAGACGCTGCGCAGGTTGGTATTGAGCACCTGGTCGAAATCTTCGTCCTTCATGCGCAGGATCAACGTATCCCGGGTAAGGCCGGCATTGTTGACCAGGATATCCAGCTGGCCATAGGTGGCGAGGGTGGTCTTGAGCAGGCGTTCGACCTCGGCCGCCTGGCTGACATCGGCCTGCACGGCGCTGGCCTGTCCGCCAGCAGCACTGATTGCAGCGACCGTCTCCGCGGCAGCGGCACTATGCTCCCGGTAGTTGACGATCACTGCAGCGCCAGCGCCGGCGAGGGTCGTAGCGATCGCCCGCCCGATCCCGCGGCTGGCGCCGGTCACCAGGGCGGTGCGGCCTGTCAGATCCAGCTTCATGCCGTTGCCTCAGACGGGAGCGGCAGCCGCGGCACGGCCGCGGGCTAGCCCTCAGCCATAGCGAAGAGCGTCGGCCCATCGATCGCGACCAGGTTCCGGCGCCCGGCGGCCGCCTTCACGGCGTCGGGGGTAAACTCGGTGGAGGTAATGACCACACCCCGGGCGATGTCGCGGCGCTTCAGATCCTGGACCAGGCTCTCGATCGTGCCGGGGCGCACCTTATCAGCGACGGTGAGGCGCAGCAGGTAGGGCTGGTCTTCGTAAACGAAATCGAGATCCAGGTGCTTGTCTTTATCGATGAAGCGATAGTCCTTGAACTCGAAGCCGTGCTTACGGTAGAGGCTGACGACGTAGGAGCCCAGTTGCGGCAGTGAGAGGCCGCGCAGGTCCTCGAGGGTGCGCACGACACCGGGGCGTTCGAGGCGTCCACCGCGTTCGGCAACTTCGGCTTTGAGCTGGCGGTTGCGCTGCTCGGCGCGGCCCGACATCACCGTACCGAAGGCCGGGAAGGGCAGCAGGGTGAAGACCGAAAACGTGCCGTAGAGCCAGAGCAGGTCATCGAGGGTCACCGCGGCTGGCGGCGTATCGGCCTTGAGCTGCAACACGGGCATGGGCACCACCCCTGCCTCGCCGAGGGCACCATAGCTCAGCACGATCACCAGGCCGAAGAGGAACCCGGTGATGCCGAGCACCAGGCCGTGGGTGAGGTAGTCGCCCTTGACGCGGCGGCCGAGGTAGAGGCCGGCCATCACCGGCACGATGCCGGCCAGGATCTGCAGCACATTGCTAGCGAGGAACAGGCCGCACCAGGCCAGGGCCATCAGCGCGGCGACCAGCAGCGTCTGGCCCCACTCGACCCGGGCGAAGGAGGCGCCGATGCGCTGGATCAGCGGCGCGCGCGGCGCTGGCTCAGCGGCGGCGGGGGTGGGCGCCGCGGCAGGCTCGGCTGCGCGCTCCTCTGGTTTGGTCTCGACACTCATGAGTTCTCCAGGAGCTCATCCACCGCCTCGCGCAGCTTGCCGATGTCGGCGAAGGAGCGATAGACCGAGGCGAAGCGGATGTAGGCCACGTCATCAAGCTCGCGCAGGCGGCGCATCACCTCATCGCCGATCATGGTGCTGCTGACCTCCTGGTCGTCGGTGGCCATAATCGCGGCTTCGACATCATTGACCAGTTGTTCCAGCTGCTTGACCGAGACGGGGCGGCGGTAGCAGGCGGTGCGGACACCGCGCATGATCTTCTCGCGGTCGTAGGGCTCGCGCTCGCCGTCCTTCTTGACCACCATAAGGCTGACCGACTCGACGCGCTCGTAGGTGGTGAAACGGCGCCCGCAGTTGCGGCACTTGCGGCGACGGCGGACGATCTCACCCTCATTGAGCTTGCGCGTATCGAGCACATCGGTGTCGGGGTGCTGGCAGAAAGGGCAGCGCATAACAACCATCCGGGCCTGCCGGCCCGCCGTTGGGATTCGTCCGCCGAGGCATTATAGCACAGGGGCCTGGGGGCTGAAGCTGTAGGACCGGGGAGCTCAGGTTGCGCTCACGATCTCGACTTCGCGGTCGAAGGCCTTGCGGAACAGCCCGCTGCGGCGATTGGCATCCCAGATCTCCACTGCGGCGTCGCCCTCGGTAGCGGCGTGGATGCGCACCGTCGCGCCCAGTTCGACACACACATCGCGAACCACCTGGCTCTTACTGCGCTCGAGGTACTCGGCGATGCGCAGCAGCGCGCTGAGGCGGGCGATGCGCAGCTCATCGCCGGGCTGCAGCAGGGCGGCATACTCGCTCAGGCTGGCCAGGCCCTTGCGATGGTTGCGTACCAGGGCGCCGATGATGACGATCTCGCGGTGGCTGAACCCCAGGAGCGCGGCATTGTGCACCAGGTACTCGCCGTGCTTGTGATGGTCGTAGTAGCCGACCGTCACGCCGATATCGTGGATCAGGGCGGCGTGGCCCAGCAATTCGCGTTCCCAGGGGCCCATGGTGTGGAGGGGGGCCAACTGGTCGAAGAGGCTGAGCGAGAGGGCGGCCACCTTGGCGCAGTGAGTTGCTTCGTAGTCGCTCAGCCGGGCCAGGTTGAGCACGCTGAAGCTCCGCGGGTCCGCGAGTAGCGGCGGATCGACGTGCTGGAGGAAGTGGGCGTAGAAGAGGCCCTCGCGCACGCCCTGGCCGCTGACCAGCAGTTCGCTGAAGCCGCCCCGGTCCATCAGTTGCTCGATGATCACCGCCCCGGCAAGGGTGACGTCGGCGCGGTCGGCCTTGAGCCCGGGGATCTGCTCGCGCTCGCGCCGGTTCTTGCGCACCAGCTGTTCGGTGATCGTGGCGAGCGCCGCGCGGGTCAGCACATAGCCGTGGATGCGATCGATCGGGTGGCAGCGCAGCTTCTGGTCGATGCGGGCCAGGGTACGGACCGTCCCGCCCATGCCGGCGAGGACCTTGCCATCACCGGCGCGCAGCCAGTCCAGTTCGGCGAAGACCTGGCGCGCGCCCTCGGTAAGGGCGCGCAGGTCACGCCTATTGATCGGATCGCTGGTGACAAAGCGTTCGGTGAAGCGCACGACACCGGCCTGGGCCGAGAACGACTCGACCAGGCGGCGGTTGGCAACGGCGTCGACCTGGGTGGAGCCGCCGCCGGTGTCGAAGATGAAGCCGTTCTGCAGGTTCAGGGCGTTGGTGGCGCCGACATAGGCATAGTAGGCCTCCTCGCGCGCTGAGATAATGCGCAGGTCAAGCGGAGTCTGGCTGTGCAGAGCCTGCCAGAAGTCCTCCTGGTTGGCTGCCTCGCGGATAGCGCTGGTCCCGACCGCGATGATCTGCTCGACCCCGGTGCTCCGGCAGAGGATCTCAAACATGCGGAGCGCCTCGACCGCGCGGCGGATGGGCCGGGCCTGGAGCTGGCCGGTCGCGCTCACGCCTTCGGCGAGGCGCACCACCTCGCTGACCTCGTCGACCAGGCGGAAGCAGTGGCCGGGCTGGTAGGCCATGACGATCAGGCGGGTGGTGTTGGAGCCGAGGTCGATGATGCCGATCTTGTGCATAGCGGTGCTGCCTGTCGCGAGGGTCGTCGTCAGCCGAGAACGTCCGCGATGCTGGCAACGACGGTTTCCAGTTCTTCGTAGGTAATAACGAGTGGGGGCAGCAGGCGCAGCACATTGGGGCCAGCGGGCAGGGCGAGCACGCCGCGCTCAAGCAGCGCCTGGAGGAAGGGCTGCACGCGGCTCTTCAGTTCGAGGCCAACCAGCAGGCCGAGGCCGCGCACCTCACGCACGGCGGGGAGGGGCAGGGCGCGCAGGCGTTCGAGCAGCCAGGCGCCCTTGGCTTCAGCCTGGTGGGGCAGATCCTCCTCCTGGTAGGCGCGGAGGGCCGCCCGGGCGGCGGCGCACAGCAGCGGATTGCCGCCGAAGGTCGAACCGTGGGCCCCGCCGGGGAGCGGCCCGTGGCGCGTATGGATGGCCACCGCGCCCATCGGCAGCCCGGCGGCGATGCTCTTGGCGAGGATGAGCACATCGGGAACAACGCCACTATGCTCAATGGCGAAGAGCCGTCCGGTGCGGGCGAAACCGGTCTGCACCTCATCGACGAGCAGCAGCGCGCCCTGCTCGTCACAGATACGCCGGGCGGCCGCGAGGTAGCCGGCCGGGGCGGGGCGCACGCCGCCCTCGCCCTGCACCGGCTCGAGCAGCACGGCGGCGGTTGTCTCAGCGACGGCCTCGGCCAGGCGCTCACTGTCGCCGTAGGGCACGTGGGTGAACTCGGGCACAAGCGGAGCGAAGGGCTCGCGGTACTTCGGCTCCCAGGTGGCGCTGAGCGCGCCCATGGTTCGCCCGTGGAAGCCGCGCATCGTCGCGACGATCGCGCGGCGCCCGCTGAGCAGGCGGGCGAATTTGAGGCCGGCCTCGACCGCCTCGGCGCCGCTGTTGCAGAGGAAGATCCGCGCCGGGAAGGGCAGCGCAGCAGCCAGTTCAGCGAGGTAGGCGGCCCGCTGGTCGTTGTAAAAGATCTCGGGGCAGCTAAGCAGGGTGCTGGCCTGAGCCTGGATGGCGGCCACCACGGCGGGATGACAGTGGCCGAGGTTGGCGGCGCCCTGGCCGCCGACACAATCGATGTAGGCGCGGCCATCGGCATCATAGAGCCGGGCGCCTATGCCGCGCACGATCGCCAGTGGGCGCTTGGGGTAGAGCCCCGAGGTGAACTGCTGCTCGCCGGCGATGATCGGGTCGTTTGCGCTCATGGCCGCCTCGTCGGGCGTGGTTGGCTCCTAGTCTGGAGAGAGTATACCACAGCGCAATGCGGCCCCGGCACGGTGGGGTGGCCCCGGGGCCGCCGGGGCGCCGCCACCGCTGGCGAGGCGCGCCGCCCCCGCACCCCCGGCCCCGCCGGGG